>JAJYCZ010000063.1 GCA_021777915.1 Pseudomonadota bacterium
CGCGTTTAGCCGTGAATCTGAACCCATGGCTCGCAATCCGCTTCAAATTCATTTGACGGTGACGTGCCGTCGTTACGCCATATGCCAAGGTTAGGGGCAAAAGACTGCCGCCGCGAGACATTATACGTCCAAATGTCCGGCTTCAGCACGAGCGGGGCCAAACACGGCGGCATGGCGTTGTCTGAGGCCAAGCGGCTGAATGGCCAGGCCCCTGAAAAGTGGTCCTCCATGAAGTATGGTTTTCGAACCGGCCGGAGGACAGAAGTATGGCAGGGAAGAGACACAAACCGGAAGCGATTGTCGCCAAGCTTCGTCAAGTCGACGTGCTGATTTTGCAGGGCCGATCGGTCTCGGAAGCAATCCGGTCGATAGGCGTGACGGAGGTTACATATTATCGCTGGCGGTCGGAATTTGGCGGCTTGATGATCTCCAGCGTCCACGAGCCCTTGCCCTTCAACGCGGCGCGAAGTTTGTCGCCCGCGTAGCCGCCATCGGCGAAGATGTGGCGCAGCCAGGGATAAAGCGAGCGGCTCGACGCAAGCACGCGCGGCGCGCCGTCGCGGTCCTGAATGTCGGCTTCATGGACGACCAAGCCGACGAGGTCGCCCTGCGCGTCAGTGACAATGTGGCGCTTGCGGCCCTTGATTTTCTTGCCGGCGTCAAAGCCGCGCGGCCCGCCGTTCCCGGTGGTTTTCACCGACTGGCTGTCGATGACGCCCGCCGTGGGGCTCGCCTCTCGCCCTGCCTTTTCGCGCGCCTCCATGACCAGGGCGTGGTTGATGCTCGCAAAAACGCCGCTACGCGACCAGGCGTAGAAATAACCCTGCACGGCCGAATAGGCCGGGAACTCCTTGGGCAATTGCCGCCATGGGCGGCCGGTCGACGCCATGTACAGGATCGCGTTCACGACCGACCGCAACTTCGTCGCGCGCGGGCGGCCGAGGCGTGAAGCCGGCGGCAAAGCGGCTCGATCAGCGCCCACTCGGCATCCGTCAAATCGCTTGCATAACGCAATCCGTCACGCTGAAGCTTGCGTCGGGTGATTTTGGTCCAGGCCATTGCATTCCCTCGAATTTCGCAAGTCCGAAGGAATCGCAACATACTGAAATCATTCAATGTTTTTTCAGTCAGGCTCTAAGGACAGCGCAATCCGCGGCTCGGTGTCAGTAATTCGGCCAAGGGTGGTCCTATGGGCTTGCGTGTCGGCGGACTGCAAGGAAGAGCGATGCGACTTTTGGGCGACAAGCCGATCGGGCGACGTGGTCTACCGAGGCGAAAGTCTTTAAAATGTTCTCATGGTCCGAAAGCGGCCTGACGGCTGGCGCGACGAGGCGAGCGTGGGCCGGACCTCTGCCCCACCTGCATTTATATTGCGTATAACGGCGAATCGTTCAGTTTATGCGCCGCATCAAATCAAGCTTGATCTGCAAACAATCTTCAAAAAAACTTCCAATCTGATGACGTAGCGGACTGGGAATCTGACCAAGGCAGTCAAGATAGACAACGTCTTCCCGTTTGGCCCCCACGCCATCGTCCATCTCGAGCAATTGAATCGCTTTCGCGCGATGAGCTGATGCGAGAGCGGCCAATTTGTATGCCTTGCCCGGTTTCATGTTGTTCTCGCCAGTTGCACGCTGCGCTTTTTTCAATTCAATCGTGGCGTGATGCCTCTCACATCCTTGAAGGATACGACCCCGACAATATGGTCGTCCTGGTCGAGGATCGGCAAGGCCCGGAAACTGTAACGCTCGAACATATCGAGCGCGTCTTTCAGCGTCGCGTCTTCATGCAAACTAATAACATTCTCCGCCATGATTTCGGCAAGAGTTTGGTCCCTTCCCGCCATGATCAACTCGCGAATATCGACGACCCCGAGCAGAAGGTCGTTGGGGTCGACGACATAGACATACATGACGACGTCCTTGTCGCGCGCCATATGGCGGTAATCGTCGATGACGCTCCTGGCGATGGTAATCGGCGGCAGCTTGATGAATTTTTCGCTCGCGTAAAGCCCGATATGCTCATCATGCTGATCGATCAGTTGCTGAACCTTGGGCGCCGTTTCCGGATTGATGAGGTGCAGAAGCTCATCGGCCTTATCCGCAGGAAGAGCCGCAAGCACGTCGGCTGCCTGGGCATGGCTCATGCGGTCAATGAGATCGGCCGCCTTTTCCTTGTCGAGCGCCTCGATCAGTTCGCGCTGCACGCGCGGTTCGATCTCTTCCAAAGTATCCGAAGCATGCTCCGGCTCAAGCTGGTGGAAAACAGCGAGGCGCTGGTGCTGATCCAGTTCTTCGAGAATGTCGGCGAGATCGACAGGGTGAATGTCGCCAATATTTTCCTTCAGCACGTTGAGCTTCACATTGCCGGTGAAGGCGCCAATCTTCTCAGGCAGAGGCTGGACATACATCCAGGAGACGGATCTTTCGCCCGGATTCTGTTCCGCCAGCCAATTGGCGAGCTTTTTTAGCCCAAGCCGGCGCAACAGGCGATTATGGCTGAAATCGACTTCGCTGGCGTAAAGCTTGTCATTCTGCAGCACGAGCTTGACGTCATAGACGATCTCGACCTCGTGGTCATCCATGTCGAGGATTTTCTTGTCGAGGATATGATCCCTCAAGAGGATGCTGCCCTCTGACGGAGCGCTTTCATAGGCCGCCACGTCGCTGTCGTCGACGATGATCTCGGTCGCGGAGATCAGCGCGACCTTGCTCCATGGAATCAGCAGCGACGGATAGCCGAACGGTCGCTCGACGATGAAATTTCTGACCTCGGGGATGGCGCCGGTCTCGACAATCACGACGTCATTGAGGCGGCCGATCCGCTCCTTGCGGAAAAAGACCTTGCGCCCGAGGATTTCGCTGACGAAAAATTCTCGCTCCAGGACGGCGACCATGGCGAACCTCGTTAGCGGACAAGCAGGACGAATTTGTAGATAAGCAAGGCGACGAGGACCAAAAGATAGATTCGGAGCGCCATGAGCGAGAACTTCACTGCGCCAGACATTTCGATGCGCGGCTTGGCGTAATGCTGGTTGATTTCGCGGATTTTTCCGGCAAACCGCTTCAGTTGCGACGGCATGAACGCCTCCGGATTATTGGAACATGGTGGGGAAGAGCGTGCTGACGCCATAGAGCGTGGAAAGCACGACGATGACCACGACTATGATTCCGGCGATGAAGTTTTGCGACGGCGTATTGCAATACGCGCCCATCGTCGCCTTGTCGTTGAGAAGCAGGATCAGGAACACCAGCGCCGCAGGCAGCAGCGTCACCGCGACGACCTGGACGAACAAGGTGATCAGAACCAGCGGCGCGCCGGGGATGAGCACCACCAGGCCGGCGGTGATCAGGGTGAAGAAATAGCTGGCGTAGAACCAGGGCGCTTCCTTGATCTTGGTGTTAAGTGAATGCGCCCAACCAAAAATTTCGCCGAAGGCCCAGGAACTCGCGAGCGAAATGCAAATGGCG
Organism: Pseudomonadota bacterium; assembly: GCA_021777915.1. Classification (GTDB taxonomy): domain Bacteria; phylum Pseudomonadota; class Alphaproteobacteria; order Rhizobiales; family Beijerinckiaceae; genus Rhodoblastus. The sequence goes on from JAJYCZ010000063.1 coordinate 3,471, forward strand.
CCGAGGAGGCCTGCGTCGAACAGACCGATGGCCATGAAGGCGCCGACCCAATGGTTTGTCTCCATCAGGGCCCTGGCGGCTTGCGACGCGTCGTCGATGTCGACGCCATGCAAGACGGTTCCGGTGACGACGACGATGAAGACCGCCACCACCACCGTCAGGATCGACCCCAGGAACGTATCGAACTTGCCCCAGGGGATGTCCTTTTCCAGCATGCCCTTGTCGACGACCGCGCTCTGCTGGAAGAACAGCATCCAGGGCGCAATCGTCGTGCCGATGTTCGCCATGAGATAGAAGAACAACTGGCCATTGAAGCCGCCCGGGAAATTGGGGATCAGGCCGTTGCGCAGGATGTCGTGGACGGAGGGATTCACCATGAAGGCGCCTGGGATATAAATCAGGTTCAGGGCGCAGAACAGCAGGGTGATCTTTTCCCAGGTCCAGTACCGGCCATTGAGGACGATAATCCCCATCAGGACGCAGACGGCCACAATCGTCAGCCAGGGCGGGACGCCGAAGATCTGCAATGCGGCGGTCATGCCGACGAATTCGGTCACCAGCGTCAGCCAGTCAACGATCATCAGATCGATGAGAGAAAACCAGCCCCAGAAGGCGCCGAAGGCGTCGAAAATCGCCTCAGCATGGCCACGCTTGGTGACCGCGCCAAGCCGCACGGTCATTTCCTGCACGTAATAAGCGACGGGAATCAGGATCAGCAGGAACCAGATGAGGTTGTAGCCGTATTTTGCGCCGGTCGCCGCATAGGTCGTAATGCCGCCCGCATCATTGTCGGCCACCATCACCACAATGCCAGGGCCGGCAAGGATCAGATAGAGCCTGATCGATTTCCATATTTTGTGGAAGCTGTAATAAAGCTTGGAAAATGGGTTCACGACGAAGCTCCCCGCGGCGATGAGGGGGTCAGAACTGTTCGGGGCCGTAGAAGCGATTCGGCTGGGCTTTAGCCCGCAGAGATGCTTAGGCGAAAATCCGCTTTCATCAAAGCGGCTGTTCGCGCCCAACAAGACAAAAACGCCGGCAAGTGACCGCTTGGCGTCATAATTTCTTTATGATGGCGGGCGGGTAGCTCGTGTTTCAGTCATGTTGACTGAAACGAGGCCTTTACGCTCATCATAACGCCATAAACCGGCGTAACGAGCCAGTCCGACGAGCTGCCGAACCTCGCGATCGATGTTAATCCGAGGATATTTTCCCCTTAATTCCCATGCGATTTCGGCAAAGGGCGCGCCACGCTCCCCATGACCGACAATTCTTTCGCCGACGAAGCGCACCCAGGCGACGTTCTTCATGAGATGGTCGGCGAGGATCGCCTTGCGTTGCAGGGCGCTCGAATCGGCGAAACGAAAGCCCGCGGGCGTCAGGACGACCTCGTCACCGGCAAACTCTACAAGCTCCGCGTTTTCCAGCGCCCTGAGCAACGACATCAGCCGTTCGTCGTCATGCGCGACACATGCGCTCACCGCGGCGAGGGGCGCTGGGCCATTGCTGGCGATCTGGGCAATCGCGCGCACGATTCCAACGATCTCATCTACGGAGAAACACGTTGGCGGCGCTTTCGATTTCCAAAATGCGAATTTCCCAAAAATGGCCATCATCAGGATGGTCTCGCTCTCTCCGATCTTGTCTTCAAATCGTTAATTCCGCTGGCCTGCCCCCCATACGGTGGTCCGAGGTGAATGTTAGTGCATCACCCGGCGTGGCGCTATCGGGAGGCTGGCGAAGCTGGTCCGGATTGCGCAGCCGGCCATAGAGCGGCCTCTGGAGCCGGCGCCTTATAGCCGAGCGCCGAATGGGGACGGACCTCGTTGTAATGCCGATACCAAGCTTCGATGACGACTTGCACCTCCTCCAGCGTGTAAAAGATTTCTCCATTAAGCAATTCATCGCGGAGCTTGGAATTGAAGCGCTCGCACACCGCCTCAAGCGGCGATTGACGATGAAATTAGAAGTGGAGGCCTCGGAAGGGACTCGAACCCCTCCTGTGAGGATTTGCAGTCCTCTGCGTAAACGCTCCGCCACGAGGCCGTGATCGCCCGAAGGCGCGAAGAGACGATAGCTAAGCTTCGGTCGGTCGCGAAGTGATTTTTTTCCTTAACCTTACCCCAGCGCCCCACCATTCTCGGGAATGAACTCAACGCCAGCGGCTTCAAGGGCGGCGCGCATTTTTGCAACAGCATCGTGCGACACCTTGGCGCCTCGAATCTTTTTACAGTGGCGAGGGACGGTCCAGCCGCCCCGCCGAGCCGCGTCTGAGACCAGCCGTTATGCCTTGATGGTATTAGCGTCCTCCGTCGCGCACCACGCTAGCGCCGCTGAATTCCTGTTTCAGACCCAATCAGACAATAGCGATGCGGCCGCACGACGCCTCGATCCAGATCATCGAATTCACGCCCGCCATGCGGACGCTGATCAAGGACGCCATCGAGGCGCCGGTCCTCTTGCTCGACGAGATCGACGGCGACGCCGGGCTTGAAGACGGCTGGAATTTGGAAGAGGAGCCTGATCGCGAAGATGTTCTCGATAAAGAGGGCGAAAGCGGGATAGATGATGCTGACGGATTTGAAGAGAAAACAGGACTAGTTAACGACGCTGGCTGCTCCTACATCGAATGATTCGTCTTAATTATCTCTCCTTCGCGCTCGACTGCCCAAACAAAGCGCGAACTCAGATATATGATACATTTTGAATATTTGAGACGGAGCCGGAACACGTTTGATCTAGATCATGGGCTGATCGACGAACGGAAGCCTGAAAATTGGATCCCGGCCCCATATTCGCCACGGTCACTGTTCAGCTTGAGCTTCATTCGGCCGCCCCCAAGCCGAGGAAAACGGAAACGCCCGCCACGGATGAACTGGCGGGCGCTTTTGTTGAAATGATGGATGAAACTTCTTAACTCGCCTGTCTCAGGCCGTCGCATGACTCAACGCCATCCTGTCGATCATTCAACAATTCAACAACGGTAAGCGGTCGTCCGGCTGCACGACAAAGGCGACCAATAGTCCTTTTGTGGAAACGCTCGTTGTGAGTGACTTCCTCTCCAACCCATTCAGGCAGGTCAAAAACTTGATCTTCGCTCTGAAGTTCGATTTCCGCCAAAATGATGCCGGAAAGCTGCCCCCCGTAAACGTCAACGAGCCATATGTTACCAGCGTGCCTGACGGTGTGTCGCGTGTTAGGTCGTAGACTCATTATCGCGCAGCCCGATGCGAACAGCGGCGAGCTTGAGAGCGGCGAGGAAGTTTTCAGCTGTTTTGTCATAGCGCGTTGCGATCCGTCGAAAGTGTTTGATCTTATTGAAGAACCGTTCGACGAGGTTGCGCGCTTTGTAGAGGAATTTGCTGAAGCAGATTGGGCCTTTGCGATTGGCCTTGGGCGGGATGTTCGCCCATGCCCCTCGTTCGGACACCGCCTCGCGCAGCGCGTTCGCGTCGTACCCCTTGTCGGCGAGAAGCATCGCGCCTTGTGGGAGTTCGGCGATCAACTCGGGCGCGTTGGCGATGTCGCTCGCCTGACCGGCCGTCAGTTTGAGCTTGATCGGTCGCCCCTTCTTGTCGACGAGGGCATGGATTTTGGTCGTGAGGCCTCCTCGGGAACGCCCAAGACATCGATCGCGATCCCCCTTTTTGCCGCCGCGCCTTGCTGGTGGACGCGCACTACGGAAGTGTCGAGCATCTGAACGTCGCCGTCGTGGTCCTCGACGATGGCGTCCATCAGGCGATCCCAGACGCCAGCCTTTCGCCAACGGTTGAAGCGGTTGTAGACCGTAGTGCGCGGCCCGTAGCATTCCGGCAGGTCCGCCCATGGCGCGCCTGATCGCAACACCCAGAAAATGCCGTTCAAAACACGTCGGTCATCGACGCGCGGCACACCGCGCGGTTTGTTGGGCAGCAGCGGTTGGATCACGCGCCACTCGAAGTCAGTCAGATCATATCGGCTCATGCCGATTGCTGGATCATTTTTCTGTAGGCGATGGAAGCATGTTTCAATACTCCTGCATAAGAAGAAGCTGACTGGAGGCTTCGTGGTCAAGGACGATTGGTATCGCAGCAAGACTTGGAATGACGAAGTCGAAGTCAATTTCCGGCTGCGGCTTCGGCGTGCACGCGATAAGTCTCAATACCTGCGTATCCAGGCAAGTTATCTCGCCGCAAGTCATCCACGGGTCGCGCTGAGCCTGCTCGATCAGTACTTCTCGCTTGGAGAGCATTTCGACTGGGCTGAGGCCTACGTCGATAAAGCGCGTGCTCTGATCGCTCTTGGTGATGTGGAGGGAGCCGTGACGTCTTACGAGGCGGCTCTTGAGCGAGAGCGCGTCTATCCTTCGCTGAAGACGCAAGCTTATTTGGATTTTGCCTGCCTCGTAGTAGAGGCCCGAATCCTCCACTTCTATTCTCGGGCTTTGGAAGTTCTTGAGTCCCATCGTGACCGTCCGATGTTCCCCGTTGATCGGTGCCGGGCGAATGGAGCACGCGCGCTTCTGCTTCAACATTCAGGTCGTACAAGGGAAGCGCGGGACGCTGCGAATTTGGCGATGGCGGCCGCCAGCGAAACACAGTCCGGTTTCCGTTATCATCAACAGCTTGGTCTCGTGAACGACACAGAGAATGCCCTCGCCAAGCAGATTGCCGCGCTTGCGACATAGCCACGCTTTATGAGTTCACGACCTAGCCCTTTTCGTCAGGCCCAGTCCTCATCGCGTTGAAGCGTTCGATCGCGGTCCGGGTGTTGAAGAACATCCGGTCTCGCCCGAGTTGTTTGTCGAGGCCCGAACGCCGCACCATGTCGAGCGCTTCGGGATTGAGTCCCGCGAGCCAGACGAGCAGCCCCTGGTCCTTCGCGCGTTGATCTCGCTCGATCATCATCTGCAAGGCGGAGAACTCAATGTCGGGGACGCGGCTCATGTCCAGAACCATGACCCGCGGCTGATATTTAGCCTGCAGCGCCGCGATCTGGTCCGCGACGTTCTGGGCGTTCAGGAAGAAAAGCCTGCCCTCCGGCCGAACGATCAGCAGGCCTTCAATCGTTTCGTCGTCGGGGTGTTCCGGCGAAAGGGGCCGCAGGACGTCTGCGCCGCGCTTGTGGCCGATGACCGAGACGCGCGGCCGCGCTGTCTGCGCGCCGAGACCGATCAGCGACAGGATGATGGCGACGACGATGCCTTTCAGCGTGCCGAAGGTCAGAACGCCGAAGCCCGCCGCGACCGCCCACCAGAATTCCATGTTGCGGACGCGGCGAATTGCGACGAATTCCGGAAGCTGGATCAGGCTGGCCGAATAGACGATGACAATGGCCGCCAGAGTCGCGTTTGGCAAAAGTCCGAGCAGCGGCGCCAGCGCCAGCATTGTCGCGAGCGCCGCGCCGGCGCAGACGAGGGATGCTTTTTGCGAGCGCCCGCCCGCCGAATAGACGACGCCGGTCTGGGACGTCCCGCCGCCGGCCGGCATGGCGCCGAAGAAGGCGCCGATGAAATTGGCGGCGCCGGTTGCGACCAGCTCCCGGTTCGCATCGATTGGCGGATCGCCGGAACGCGCGAAGGCGCGGCCGGCCGCAATGCTTTCCGTAAAGCTCATCAGGGCCACGCCAAGCGCGCCCGGCGCAAGATCCCGGACCATGGCGAGATCGGGCCAGACCAGAGCCGGGAGACCTTGCGGAATATGGCCGACCGTCGAGACGCCATGGACCCCGAGGCCAAAAAGCCATGAGGCGAGGATGGCGCCCGCCACCGCGACGAGCGGCGCCGGCGAATGAGGCCGGAAGATTTCCATTCCAACAAGAAAGACCAGTGTCGCCGCGCCAACCGCCAGCGTCGTCGCCGACGTTTGCGGAATGTGATGGATCAGCGAGACGAAGTCGGAGAAAAACGAATGTTTGGCCATATGCAGGCCCAGCAGCTTCGGGGCTTGGTCGAGCAGGATGACCAGGCCGATGCCGGCCTTGAATCCCGTAAGGACAGGACTTGAGATGAAATTGGCGACAAAGCCGAGCCGCAGCAATCGGGCGATGATCAACGCGACGCCAACGAGGGCGGTCAGGGTCGCGGTCGCGACCGCCAGCTTCGCCGGGTCGCCATCGGGGACGGCCTCGCCAAGCTCCGCGCTGACGAGAATGGCCAGGGTCGTGGTGGAGCTGACACTCAGCACCCGCGACGAGCCAAGCAAGCCATAAATTAGCCCAGGGACAAAAGCGGTATAGAGCCCGACGGCTGGGGCCAGACCCGCGACCGCTGCATAGGCCATCGCCTTTGGGAGCACGACCGCCGCCGCCGTCAGCCCCGCCATGACGTCGAAGCGGAATTCGGCTGCGCCTGCTTGGGCGCGGGGGTCGGCGTGTATTGGCGCTGTCATCAGGGAGCCCAGCAATTGGCGACTTTGGTTTGGCAAATCAGTGTAATGCGGAAAGGCAAGCTGCTCCAAACGACGTGAGCGACAGGGCGTCCTGGTCGTTCTCCACTCTTGCGGTTTCTTCGAGCGCGCGAACGGCAACCGCTGCAATGAGGCCCATGACGACGACGCCATCAAGGGCGATGAGGATTGCGGCGAGCCCCGAAGGGAAGTGCTTGGGAACAAAATCGCCATAGCCGATCGTCTGCCCCGTGGCGATGGTGAAATAGAGCGAATCGCCGAGCGACCACTGTTCAATTAAGCCGGCGCAAACATCCAGAATGACCTGGATCAGCGCAAGGGCGCCGAGGATCGGCCAGATTAATTGCACTTTCTTCCATAGAAAGATGCGAAAATGCCGCCGCACTGCGGCGTTGTTGGGCTTCTCCACATGAGGCATTGCGGCCTCCGGAAAATGGTGCTGGTCCGATGGATCTTCCACCATGATCATGCGCTTGTTTCTTGCGGAAGTCGCAGGGTTGAGCTGATCCGTCCGTCCACGCAGAATATGGAGCGTTGAAACTCGCGTGGAAAAGCGGGTCGGTTGAAAGAGCGTTCGTTTGGGCGTCGAGAGGAAACAGCCATGGACCAGAAGAAACCGGCAAGATTTGCGCACAAGGTTCTAAGCAGCGCCGCCTGTCTCCTGATCGGGCTGACGCCCGAATATGCGTTCGCGGTTGAGGCTCCTGCGCCTGAAAGCCCCCCGGCGACGTCGTCACAACCGGCGGAAGCCCCGCCGCCCGCGCCCGAAACCGCGCCTGGGCCTGCATCCGGGGCGGCGCCTGCGCCCGCGGACCCCGTCGCCCCCGCTCAGGAGACGACCGTCCCGCCTGCAGCGCCGCCCGCCGCGCCGGCGCCCAGGTTTACGCAGGCGCAGCTCGAACAGCTTCTTGCGCCGATCGCGCTCTACCCGGATTCCCTGCTCGCACAGGTGCTTCCGGCGTCGGCCTATCCGCTCGAAATCGTGCAGGCGGAGCGCTGGCTGGAAGCGAACGACGAAGCCGTCGCCAAGCAGGATTTTTCGGGCGCGGACGCACAGAACTGGGATCCGTCCGTGAAGGCGCTCGTGCGCTTCCCCGAGGTCATCAGAAAGCTCAGCGCCGACCTCAACTGGACGACCAGCTTGGGCGACGCGATCGTCAGTCAGCCGCAAGACGTCGCCAACGCCATCCAGACCCTTCGCGCCAAAGCCATGACGGCGGGCGTCCTCAAGACGACCAAGCAGCAGACGGTTTCGAGGCAGACGCAGAACGGGCGCGAGGTCGTGATCATCGAGTCGGCCGACCCCAATGTCATCTACGCGCCGAACTATAATCCCGCCGGTGTCTATGGCTGGCCGGGCTACGATCCGGCCTACGCCGTCGCGACCGGCCTGCTGGCTTTCGGCGCCGGCGTCGCGATCGGCTCGCTGTGGCGAGGGAATTACTGGAACTGGCGCACGGGTGCGTTCTACAGGCCTGTGTGGCCCGGCTATCCGGCCTGGCGGCCGCCTTACGCCGGCTGGCGCCCCGGCGCGCCGATCAATACGGGCAACATCAATATTGGCAACAGCATATCCAACCGTCCCTGGAAGCCTGACGCCGGCCGCTATCGTCCCGGCGGACGCCCCGGAGGCGTTGGAGGCGTCGGCGGCGCCGGCCGTCTCGGCGGAATTGGCGGTGTTGGTGGCGTCGGACGCCCTGGTGGTGTCGGCGGGGCAGCTGGACGCCCCGGCGCCGGCGTCGGCAAGCCGGGGCGTCCGCCGCGCGCCGCCGCACGGCCCTCGACCCGGCCTGCCGGCGGCAAGGGCGCGCGTCCGGCGGCCCATCGCGGCGCGCCGCGGGGAATTCATGGCGGCTATCGCGGCGGCGCTGGCGGCGTCCGTGGCGGCGGAATGCGCGCCGGAGGATTCCATGGCGGCGGGATGCGCGGGGGCGGCTTCCATCGCGGCGGCGGGGGCTTCCATCGCGGCGGCGGCCGCGGAGGCGGGCGCGGGGGACGGAGGTCGGATCTGCGTCTGAAGCACGACGTCACCTTGTTGGGCGTCATGCCTGACGGACTCGGCCTCTACCGCTTCGTATACAATGGCGGCCACAAGGCGTTCGTCGGCGTCATCGCCCAGGATGTCAAGGCCGTCATGCCGGACGCCGTGTTCCGCGCCAAGGATGGCTACCTGCGGGTCGAGTACGACAAGATCGGCGTGAAATTCGAGAGTTACGATCAATGGGAGGCTTCCGGCGGCCGCATCCCGGGCGCTCCGTCGTCAACGATCCACTGATCCGCGCGCAGGGCGAAATCACTGGCGTCGCCGCACTCTTGTGGCGACGCCGACACGCCTCAAGGTGACGAAGGGACGCCCGATGGCCTGGAACCGGTGGTATGGGATCAGGAGCTACATCGGATCCTCGCTCTGGGTCATTCCTTTTATCGCGCTGGTCCTCGAACAGATAGTGCTCCGCGGCGTCCTTGCGCTGAGCGACAAGCTGGCCTGGACGCCGTTGTGGCCTCTCACCCAGGAGGCGACGTCGGCGGCGCTGCAGACCATCATCACGCTGTCTTTGTCCTTCCTGGTTTTCACCTTCGGCTCAATCCTCGTCGCCATTCAGGTCGCCAGCGGCCAGCTGACGCCGCGGATCATCGCGACGGCCTTGTTGCGCGACAATGTGATCCGTCTGACCGCGGGGCTTTTCGTCTTCACCCTTCTCTTCGCCATCGGCGCTGTCGCCCGCCCCAATGCATCCGGACCACGCCTGATCCTCTGGCTCGCCGGCTTTCTCGGTCTCGCTTCGGTCTGCGCCTTTCTCTACCTCATCGATTATGCGGCGCGGCTTCTCCGTCCGGGCTCCATCCTGTGGCGCATCGCCGAAGATGGCCGAAACGTCGTCAAGGACGTCTATCCGAGACCCGTGCAGGACAACGACCGCGGCTTGCGGGCGCCGCCTCTCGGCGCTCCGGACCTCACGATCGCGCATCGGGGAAGTGGCGCTGTCGTTATCGCCGTCAATATTCCCGCCCTGGTCGCCGAGGCCCGACGCGTGGATTGTCTGGTGGAGCTGGTTCCGCGGGTTGGCGATTTCGTCGATGCCGACGAACCCGTGTTCCGGCTTTTCGACGTCAAGGGAGCAGCCGATCAAGAAAGATTGATCGGTTCGGTGGCGCTCGCGCCAGAACGGACGATCGAACAGGATGCAACATTCGCCATTCGCGTGATCGTCGATGTCGCGATCAAGGCCCTGTCGCCCGCGATCAACGATCCGACAACCGGCGTGCTTGCGATCGATCAACTCCATCGCTTGTTGCGCCAGATCGGCCGGCGCCATCTGCATGACGAAATCGTCAAGGACGCTGACGGGCGCGGACGGCTCTTGCTGCGCACGCCCGACTGGGACGATTTCGTCCAGCTCGCCTGCTGCGAGATTCGGCTTTATGGCGCTGGAAATTTTCAGATCGCGCGACGCCTGCGGGCGATGATCGAGGATCTTGTTGCGAGCCTGCCGGAGCGGCGTCACCCGCCGCTTCGCCAGGAATTGCGTTTGCTGGATCAAACCATAGACCGGCTCTACCTCATGCCCGAGGACCAGGCGTTGGCGCGCGCGTCAGACATGCAGGGGCTCGGCGGCGGCGCCAACCGAAACTGAAAGCAAGCAGGCGAGGTCGCGGGGGGCCGCGATGTGCGCCAGATCCGGAGCCGCGCGCCATGTCGATCGATCAAATCATTGGCGTCCTCGTCAACATCACCTTGATCCAGTTGATGGTGACGATCGGTCTCGACGTCACGGCGGCGCAGGTCATGACGGTCTTGAAAGATGGACGGCTTGTCGCCGGCGCAGCGCTCGCCAATTACGTTCTGGTTCCGTTTTGCGCCATCGTGCTGCTGCTGATGTTCAAATCGCCGGCGCTTGTAGCCGCCGGCTTTCTGATCGTCGCCGTCTGTCCGGGCGCGCCCTATGGACCGCCCTTCACCGCTCTGGCCAAGGGCGACGTACCGGTATCGGTTGGCTTGATGGCGCTTCTGGCGGCGTCGTCGGCGGTCGTTTCGCCGATTGCGCTCAAGCTGGCTTTGCCGTTGCTCTCGGGTGAGCAGGCGCTTGTCATCGACGTTGTGAAGATAGACTTGACCTTGTTCGCGACGCAGCTCCTGCCGCTGGCCGCCGGCATGCTGATCAAGGCCCGGCGACCGGAACTCGCCATGCGCATGGCGGGCCCCTCGAAGCGGGTGAGCTTGTTCCTCAACGTGTCAACGGTTGGACTGATCGTGGCCGTTCAATACAGGTTCCTCCTCGGCATCCGGCCAATCGGCTATGCCGGCATGCTGGCCCTCGCGCTGGGGAGCGTCGGCGCTGGATGGATTCTGGGCGGCGCGCGCCATGCTCGAAGGACCGCCACGGCTTTTTCGACCGGCGTCCGCAACGTCGGCGTCGGCCTCGTCATCGCAACCGCCAGTTTTCCCGGCACGCCAGCCGTAACCGCGGCGCTGGCCTATGCCTTGTTCCAGACGCTTGCGCTGGCTCTGCTGGCCTTCGTCTGGGGCCGATTGTCTGGATGAGCGTCACAACAAGAAAACGATTTGTCGTGAATTGGTAAGCGTGACGCCAATCTTCGCCCTAGGATTTCGCCGGATTCAAAACTGAGGCGCTGTTCTCGAAATGCGCAAAGGGAGAAAACGAAGAATGGCGAACATTGCGGAATTGCCTCGGCCGGCGGTGGCCCTGCCCGCCGTCCTGATCGTGCCCGGGTTGCGCGATCACGTCGAGGATCATTGGCAGACGCTGCTCGCACAGCGGTTGGACAAATGTCGCGTCGTTCCGCCGATCGGACGCGAAAACATCGACCTCGACGCGCGCATCGCCGCCATCGAAGACACGGCTGCGTGGTTTTCCGAGCCGTTCATCATCGTCGCCCATAGCGCGGGGACGATCATGACCGCGCATTGGGCGCGTCGGACGAAGCGCGCGGTCATGGGCGCTCTTCTTGCCGCGCCGCCGGATCTCGAAACGCCCATGCCCGCAGGCTATCCGACCGTGGACGACTTGAAGGCGGCCGGCTGGCTGCCGGCCCCGCGCAACCCGCTGCCCTTCCCCAGCATTATCGCCGCGAGCCGCAACGATCCTCTGGCGAGCTACGACCGCGTGGCGGAAATCGCCAAGGCGTGGGGAAGCAGATTGGTCGATCTCGGAAAGGTCGGCCATCTCAACCCGGCTTCCGGCTTCGGCGACTGGCCACTCGCCGACGCCCTGATCGAAAGCCTGGCGGCTCCCGCCCTCGCCTGACCTCGGCGGGGAGGCGGCTGCCGTATCGTCAGCCATTCTTGCGCCGCCATTCTGCGGGCGACATGCCAAACTCGCTGGAGAACCAGCGGGTGAAAGAGCTGAGCTGGCCATAGCCGAGCGTTTCGGAAATCCGCGTGATCGAGTGGCGCTTGTCGGAAATATAGCGTTGCGCCAGATCGCGTCGGGCTTCCTTGACCAGATCCGAAAATTCACAGCCTTCAGAGGCGAGACGCCGCTGAAGGGTGCGCTCGTGCATGCCTATGGCGCGGGCGACGCGCGTGACAGAGGCGGCGCCGAGCGGCAGCAGCAGGTAGATCGCCTTGCGCGCCTCGCCGATCACGGATTGCGGCGCGCCCGGATGCATGGTGTCGAGATATTGTTGCGCGTAATGGGCGAGCGCCGGATCGCCGGTCCGGTTCGGCTTCTGCAAGTCCGATACGGGCATCACGATGCCGTTGAACGCGCTTTCAAATTCGATGTCGCATTTCAGGAAGCGGCGATGCGTGGCGAGATCCGCGGGAGCGCCATGGGTGAAATGTACGCTCAGCGGGCTCCATTCGTCGCCAAGCAGATTTTTCAGAAGCCCGTACATCGCGCCCACGATCAGCTCGACGCATTGAGTCTTGGCGCCGGGAATGTCGGTGACCAGGTCCTCCTTTATGATCGCGAACTCTCCGTTATCGACAACATGCATCGCGAGGGCTTCGTTCAGCGTGTTGAGATGCCGGGTCAGCGTTGTCAGCACGTCGCGCAGGGTCGGCTGATGCATGATCAGCAGGCTGATCGCGCCGAAATCCGTGAGGCGGCGCGCCTCGGCCATTCGCAGTCCGAAATCGGAATGGCCAGAAAGCTGCGCCGAATTTTCGAGCAGGGACACGACCGTGTCAGCGGGAATCCGGTTATCCGGAACGGCCAGCACATTGATGTCGATGCCAGCATTGCGCAGGAGCTTGTAGGGGTTCAACCCAAGGTCCTTGGCGACGGCGATATAATTCGTGAGAGCTGCCGCTCTCATGAAGGACTTCGCTCCTGGATTCTCTCGCTTTTGAAGCGTCACTTTACCCATCGCCTTTTTTGGTCAGGGAGCGAGAATTCGCCATTCCTGCGTCAGCGGCAATGCCCAATGCGCATTTTGCGAGGCGCGTCGCTATTCTGGGCGTTGAGCGTTTCCTTGACTCGAAAAGCCGCGCTTACGCTTGGGCGATAGCGTAGTTGTCATAACTTGTTGATATAAAATAAATTATCAAAAATGCATCGTGCGCAAAGCGTCTTTTTCCGAGGAAGGAAAAATCCGATTTGAAAAAGCGCCTTCGCCGTGACGGTTTCCAAAAAAATTCAGTATTTCGAATTTGTATTGTCGTAAAATGACAATCACTTGTCGCTCAATGACAAGAAAATATTTTTTATTTTGACTAGGATCAATTCATTCAAAAGAGACAAGCCGCCTGTCGGAAGAGGGGGCAGGCGAGGGAGCGATTATGGAAAACGCAATTCGATTTTACCAGGCCGGCGGCCCCGACGTCATGCATTGGGAAGAGGTGCAGGTTGGCGAGCCCGGTCCGGGCGAGGCGCTGGTGCGTCATGTCGCCGTCGGATTGAATTTCGCCGACACCTATTTCCGCACCGGCCTTTATCCAGCGGCGCTTCCCAACGGTCTCGGCGTCGAGGGCGCGGGCATCGTCGAGGCTGTCGGCCCCGGCGTCGCCAATGTCGCGGTCGGCGATCGCGTCGCCTACACCGGCAGCCCGCTCGGCGCCTATAGCACGGCGCGCGTCATGCCCGCCGCCCCGCTGCTCAGGGTTCCGGAAGGCATCGAGCTGGACACCGCCGCCGCCATGATTATGCGCGGCATGACGACCGCCTATCTGCTGCGCCGTATCTATCCGGCGCTGAAAGCAGGCGACACGGTTCTGCTGCATGCGGCGGCGGGCGGCGTGGGGCTCATCTTCCTGCAATGGGCCAAGTTGCTCGGCGTCAAGGTCATCGGTACGGTCTCGAACGAAGCCAAGGCGGAGATCGCCCGCGCTCACGGCTGCGACCATATCGTCTATTATGGTCGCGAGGACGTTGCGAAGCGCGTCCGTGAAATTACGGGCGGCGAGGGTGTGCCGGTCGTTTACGACAGCGTCGGCAAGGACACGTTCGCCGGTTCGCTGGATTCGCTGAAGCGTCGCGGCCTGCTGGTCTGCTTTGGCACATCGTCCGGTCCGATTCCGCCGATCGACGCGATGCAACTCGCGATCAAGGGTTCGCTGTTCGTCACGCGGCCCGCGCTGGCCGATTACATGGCCGATCCAACGGAACGCGCTGAACTCGCCGGCGAGCTGTTCGGCCATGTCGCCGCCGGTCGCATCAAGATCGAGGTCAACCAGCGCTACGCGCTGAAGGATGCGGTCCAGGCGCATAAGGATCTGGAAGGGCGCAAAACGACGGGATCGTCGATCTTCGTGGTCTGATCGTTAACACGGACAAACGGCCACGAGACTCCCGAACAAGGGAGCCGGGCCGGATCAATGGGAGGATAGAATGAAGACAGCGGCAGTCTCCGCGCCGTCCATCGTGAGCGCCGTCGGCGAGATCAAGGTCGACCAGCTCACCTGCGCCATTGGCGCCGAGTTGAGCAACGTCAATCTCGGCGTCGCGTCGCGCTCGCCGGAGCTGATCGCGGAGATCCGCGCTTTGCTGTTGAAGCACAAGGTGCTGTTCTTCCGCGACCAGGACATCGACCGCGCCGAACATGTCGCTTTCGCGCGTCATTTCGGCGAGCTGGAGGATCATCCGGTCGCCGGCAGCGATCCAGATCATCCCGGCCTCGTCCGCATCTACAAGACGCCGGACAAGCCGAACGACCGCTACGAGAACAGCTGGCACGCCGACGCCACCTGGCGGGAAAAGCCGCCGATGGGCTGCGTCCTGCGCTGCGTGGAATGTCCTGACGTCGGCGGCGACACGATGTGGGCGAATATGGCCGTCGCCTATGAGAAACTGCCCGACCACGTCAAGGCCCAGATCGCCGGGCTTCGCGCGCGGCACAGCATCGAAGCCTCATTCGGCGCCGCCATGCCGATCGAGAATCGCCACGCCCTGAAAGCGCAATATCCCGACGCTGAGCATCCGGTTGTCCGCACCCACCCGGAAACGGGCGAAAAGATCCTCTTCGTCAATGCGTTCACGACGCATTTCACCAATTACCACACCGCCGAAAACATCCGGTTCGGGCAGGACTATTCGCCCGGCGCGAGCCAGCTGCTGAATTACCTGATCTCCCAGGCGTTCATTCCCGAATATCAGGTGCGCTGGCGCTGGAAGCGCAACAGCATGGCGTTCTGGGACAACCGGTCCACCCAGCATTATGCGGTGATGGATTACCCGCCCTGCCATCGCAAGATGGAGCGCGCCGGGATCATCGGCGACACGCCGTATTGATGCGGCGGCGACGCCGCCGCCGATAGCTCAACAATCACAACTGCGAAGGACAAGACCATGAATTTCATGGATGGCTCCCTTTTTCCTGAAAACATGGAAAAACTGGTGATCACCGCCGCCCCCTACGGCCCCGAATGGATGCCCGCCGACTTCCCGGAGGACATACCGGTCAGCATGGACGAGCATGTCCAGAAGGCGGTGGACTGCTACAACGCCGGCGCGACCGTGCTCCACGTCCATGTCCGCGAACTGGACGGCAAGGGCTCGAAGCGTCTTTCGATGTTCAACGAGCTGCTCGCCCGTCTGCGCGAAGCCGTGCCGGACATGATCCTGCAGGTCGGCGGTTCGATCAGCTTCGCGCCGGAGAACGAAGGCGACGTGGCGAAATGGCTGAGCGACGACACGCGCCACATGCTGGCCGAGCTGAAGCCCACGCCCGACCAGGTCACGATCGCGATCAACAGCAACCAGATGAATGTCGTCGAGCAGATGTGCGACGCCGACATCGCCGGCACCTCGCTGGCCGACCCGGCAAATTATCGGGCCTATCGCGAGATGACCATTCCCGCCGGTCCGGAATGGGTCGAGGAGCACATCCGCCGCCTCAGCGCCAATGGCGTCCAGACCCATTTCCAGCTCGCCAACATTACGCAGTTGGAAACCGTCGAGCGCATGATGCGCCGCGGCGCCTGCAATGTTCCGCTGATCCTGACCTGGGTGGCGATCGGCGGCGGCTTCGACGCTCCGAACATCTACAACCTCGCCAATTTCGTCCGGGCGGTTCCGGATGGCGCGGTGTTGACGCTCGAAACCTCGATGCTCAACGTGCTGCCGATCAACATGATGGCGCTCGCCATGGGCCTGCATGTCCGCTGCGGCATCGAGGACAATATCTGGAAGCAGGACCGCAGCGGCAAGATGACGAGCGTCGAGCAGATTGAGCAACTCGTCCGCCTGTCCCGCGAATTCGGCCGCGATGTCGCCAATGGCCAGGAGGCCCGCCGGATCTATCGCATCGGCGAGTTCTATAAGTCAGCCGACGAAACGCTGGCCCGCAACGGCTTCGCGCCGAACCGCAAGCCGGCGGGCGCCCTGCGTCAGGCTGCGGAATAAAAAAATAGGCGAACGCGCCCGGACTGGAATGCCGCTGCGCCTCAGGCGCGGCGGCCAAAAAACAGGAATCGAGGCGCAGACGCAGGTCCTGCAACCCGGGCCCAAACCTGTCGCCAAATGAGGAAGCGCTCAGGGAAGGGCCATCGCGATGAAACGCATGGCCACGGCGCCCGCGCGCGGGCTGCTCGCGAGGATGGTGACCATGACGACGCAAGAAGGTATTGAAGACAGTGTGGTTTCGCACCGCCTGTCCCACCGGGCTTACGCCTGGCTTTTGTTCGCCGTATCGATCGGCCTTCTCCTGTCCGACTATATGTC
>JAJYCZ010000233.1 GCA_021777915.1 Pseudomonadota bacterium
TCCTTGCCAAGAGGAAAAAGCGGGGCGTAAGCGGTCATCGCGGCGATCCTGAAATTTTGCGTGGATGCGCCGGTTTACGCCTTTGCGGGACCCGTTCCAAGTTCGGCTAAGGACGGAGACGGGCCGCCGACGAAGGCGCGCAACCGCTCCGCCAGCGCCGTCTCGTCGCGGGTCTCGCATTCCCAGATCGTCAGCGCGTCCCAACCCATTTCGGCGTAGGCCACGCGGCATTTTTGGTCCCGCGCCCGGTTTTTTGTGATTTTCGCCCGCCAATATTCGGCATTGGCCTTCGGCATGCGCGCGCCGCGCTTGCATTCGTGCCCGTGCCAGAAACAGCCGTGGACGAAAATCACCTTTTTCCGGCCGATGTAAGCGATGTCGGGCGCGCCGGGGAGGTCGCGGCGGTGCAGCCGATAGCCCGGCGCAATATCGCGCAAGATTTTACGCACCGCGCGTTCTGGCGTGGTGTCGCGCCCCTTGACCGCGCGCATGACATCGGAACGCTCCATCGCGGCCCTCACCCCTTGGGCGGCGGCAGCAGAAGCATTTTCTCGGTTTTTTGCGCGATCAGGCTTTTGGCCTTTTCCGCGACGAGCGCCAGAACCCAGGGCAGTTCGAGCGAGACGCGCACGCAATCGGGCAGGAAATCGAAAGCGCCCTTGAGCGCATGGCCCAGCGCGGCGATGACGACATCCGCGTGCATGTCGTTCCATTCGACCTGAGCAAAGGAAAGCTGCTCGCCATATTTCGCCTTCATCGCCTCGATGCCGGCCTGGACCCGCCGCTTGGCCTCCTCGGCGCCCAGGCTGTGCTTCACATCGACGCTGACAATCTGTCCCATTCAGCAGCTCCCGCTTCGCAAGGATCGGGAAGGAGGTAATGGCCTTGCCGTAAAAAAGCCAGCGATAGACGGGCTTTTCCGTCCTATTCCTGGCTCACGGCCCAGCGAATCAGCAGGTTCTTGTCCGCCGCATCGAGCGCGGGCGCCGCGCCCGGCGGCGGCATGGCGCGCGAAAAGACCGCCGCGCGCAGGATTTGCGCGCGATGCTTTTCGACATTGGCGGCTAACGAGAAATCCAGCCCGCCCGCCGCATGGGCGAGGCCGTCGATCTGCGGATGCGCCGCATGGCAGGGGACGCAGCGGGCGTCGATGAGCGTTTGCGCCTGCGCGCCGCTCGGGCGCAGCGCCAGCGCGATCGCTTTCGATGCGTCGCTCGCCTGCCGCTCGGCCGGCGGCCGGGCAGGCCATGAAAGCGCGAAGGCGAGCAGGATGCTGGCGAGCGCCGCCGCGCTGAGTTTCCAGTCCAGGCCGAGCCCGCGCAGATTCTTTAGCCAGACCCGGCGAATCAGGAAAAAGCCGGCGATGAGCAATATGGCCGCGCCGCCATTGTTGGGGCCGGCAAAGAGCAGTGGGGCATGGCCGGACAGCATGAAGAAAATCGTCGGCAGCGCGAGATATTGATTGTGCAGGGCGCGCACGCCGGCGCGCCGGAGGTCGGCGTCATCGCCCGGAAGGCCGGCGCGCAAGGCTTTCAGCCGCCGCTTCTGCGCCGGCACGATGACATGGGCGATATTGGCGGTCATGATTGTCGCCAGATGCGCGCCGATCAGCGGATAAGCGGCGCGTCCGGCGAAGACATGGGTCAGGATCAGCGCCAGAATGCCGCAGAAGATGAACAGGCCCCACAGCAGCGCATCGCCGCACAGGCCACTTTTTTTGCACAGCAGGTCATAGGCGAGCCAACTCAGGGCGAGCGGAACAATCGCGGCGGCGACGGCCGCCCATGGCGCCGCGTCCCACAAGGCCGGGTCGATCAGATAAAGCTTAGGCGCCACGGCGAAGGTCATGCACAGCAAAGCGAAGCCGCTCGCCCAGGTCGCATAGGTCTCCCATTTGAAATTGAGCGCCTTTTCGCTCTCGTCGGCGTCCGTCGCCCGCGTCAGGCGGTAGCCGGGGCCGGCGTGCATGAACAGCGTCTGCGGCGTCGGGTCCCTGGCTCGGGCCTTCAGCGCCAGATCGAGCTTCAGAAGAGCGAAAGCCGAGCCCACCCAGAGAATGGCCGCGACCACATGGGCCCAGCGCATCAGTTCGGTCGCATAGTCCAGCGCGACGGCGAAGAAATTCATGATGGCTCAGCCCTTTGCTCGTACTCCGCGACGATACCATTGGAAGAGACCAAGGACGATGACGAAGGTGAAAAGCGCCCCGAACAGCACATCGGAAAGATAATGGCCGCCGAACGCCATGCGCAACAGGCCCGTGGCAAGGGTGAAGGCCACGGCGGCGGCGACGGCGGCCGCGCGCGCCGGCGGCGGCGCCAGCAGAGCGGGGGCGAGTGTCCAGGCGGCGGTTGCGGCCTCTCCGGAGACGAAAGAGCAATTATTCCCGCACTGGCCGCCAAAACTGTCATAGGGCTGGAAAACCCAGGGCCCGCCGAAATCGAGCGTCTGTTCCGGGCGGGGCCGGTGCGATATTTCCTTGAGCACGCCGTTGACCAGCAGGCCGGGGCCGAGCGCAAGACTGGCCAGCAGAAAGACGACGGCCCGCCCGTCCGGCCCCCGCTCGATCCATCCCAGGAATTTCGCCAGCGCCGAGATCAGCAGCGCGGCGAGCAGGACGTAGGGCGCGTCATAGAAAAAGCGCCGGCAACCGTCGCCTGCCGGCGTGCGGCCGACGAAATGGCCGGAACGGTAAAAAAGCGAGGCGGCGTCGAGATCGAGCCGCGGCCATAGCGCGAACAGCGCGAAAAAGACCAACGCGCCGATCAGCAAAAAAATCAGGAAATGGCGCGACACGGCGGTCCTTGCGGCTGGCGAACAATCCTGCTTTAGACGAAACACGCGCTGGGCCTCAAGCGCATCGAATGAAAGGCGCGAAAATGCCGGAAATGGATTTCTGGTACGAATTCGCCAGCACCTATTCCTATCTGGCGGCGATGCGCGCCGAACCCATGGCGCGGGCCGCCGGCGTGCGCCTGCGCTGGCGTCCCTTTCTGCTCGGCCCGATTTTCGCGGCGCAGGGCTGGAACGACTCGCCCTTCAATATTTATCCCGCCAAGGGCCGCTACATGTGGCGGGACATGGAGCGGACCTGCGCGGCGCGCGGGCTTTCGTTCCGGCGGCCCGATCCGTTCCCGCGGAATACACTTCTGGCCGCACGGCTCGCTCTGGCGGTCGCGCAGGAAAAACGCATCGAATTCAGCCGCCGAGTCTTCTCGGCCGAATTCGCCGACGGCCGCGATATTTCCGACCCGAAGGTCATGGCCGGGCTGCTTGCGGAAATGGGCCTGCCCGCCGAAGACCTGCTGGCCGGGGCGAAATCGGACGAGGTCAAGGCGAAGCTTCGCGCCGAGACCGAAGCCGCTCAGGCGGCCGGCGTTTTCGGCGCCCCGGCTTTCGTGGCGGCAGACGGGGAAACCTTCTGGGGCGACGACCGTTTCGAACAGGCGCTCGACTGGGCGCGCCAAAAAGGTTGAGCATGGGCCTTCTGCCGGAACTGACGCGGGAAGAGATCGAGCGCTACGCCCGCCATATCGTGCTGCGCGACATCGGCGGCGCCGGTCAGCGCAAGCTCAAGGCCGCCACGGTCGGCGTGATTGGCGCGGGCGGGCTCGGCGCGCCGCTGCTGCTTTATCTCGCGGCGGCGGGCGTTGGGGAAATCCATGTCATCGACGACGACGCGGTGTCCGCCTCCAATCTCCAGCGTCAGGTTCTGTTCGGCGAAAAAGACCTCGGCCGGCCCAAGGTCGAGGCGGCGGCGGACGTTCTGGCCAATCTCAACCCGCATGTGCGGGTCGTCGGCCACAGAACGCGGCTTGACGCCGCCAATGCGCGCGAGTTGATCGACTCCTGCGACGTCATCGCCGACGGCTGCGACAATTTCGACACCCGCTACATCGTCTCCGACGCCTGTTTTTACGCGAAAAAACCCCTGGTGACGGCGGCAGTCGGCCCCTTCGACGGCTCACTGACCACGCTGAAACCTTATGAGGCCGGGCCCGACGGTTTTCCCAATCCGACCTATCGCTGCCTGTTCCCCGAAAAGCCGCCGCCGGGAAGCATCCCGACCTGCGCCGAGGTCGGCGTGCTGGGCGCCTTGACCGGCATGGTCGGCGCGCTGATGGCGCTCGAAGTTATCCGCGAGAT
>JAJYCZ010000234.1 GCA_021777915.1 Pseudomonadota bacterium
CACGCCAGTTGAGCCGCGCCGCCGGAAGCCTCAAGCCGCGCCATCATTGCGACCGCGAGCCCGATCCATCGCGGCGCGCAAAACATTCCCGCGGCGTGCATGGCGCCACGCTATTTGATGGGCCGCGCTATTTGATGGATCGCCTGGTCGCGGCCAAACAGGGCGCGCGGCCAGATATTTGTTGCCACATCAATGTCTTCAGGCGGCGCGGCAGCGCCACGGAAAGTCCTTGACCGGCTTTAACGAGGCTTGTCCCCCTGCCGTTCGAGATCAGCCTGGATGGTCGGCCACCTCGTCGTCCTCGCCCGCTACATGCAGGTCCTGTCGCCCGACATGTGCAAGGCCCTGGCCTGGCGGACGATCAATATCCATCATTCGTTCCTGCCGGGCTTCAAGGGCGCCAGGCCCTGTCGTCTGGCCCATGCGCGCGGCGTGAAGATCATCGGCGCGACCGCCCATTACGTTACCAGCGACCTCGACGAGGGGCCGATCATCGAACAGGCGGTCGAGCGGCGCATCATTCCCAACGGTTCGAAAACCGTGGTGTTCCGACATTGGGCGCGACGGCGTATGCTCACCGACAATGCCGCGCGCGTCGTCAAAAATCGCGCGGCGCATCGGCGGAAAGGGGGCGGCCTTGGCCAGCTATTCCCACACTTTTCAGAGCGAGCGCCACGTCTTCCCCGACTTGCGCGCGCTGCTGGCGGAGGCGTCGCCGCGCCGGTCGGGCGACGAACTGGCGGGACTGGCCGCGCCCAGCCAGGTCCGGCGCGTCGCCGCCCGCATGGCTTTGGCCGACCTGCCGCTAAAAACCTTTCTGACCGAACTGCTCATCCCCTATGAGAGCGACGAGGTCACCCGCCTGATCGTGGACAGCCATGACGCGGCGGCCTTTGCCCCGCTCGCGGCGATGACCGTCGGCGGCTTTCGCGATTTTCTGCTCGACGACGCCGCCGATTCCGCGACGCTGGCGCGGATCGCGCCGGGCCTGACGCCGGAAATGGCCGCCGCCGTCTCTAAACTCATGACCAATGGCGATCTTGTCGCCGTCGCCGCCAAGGCGCGGGTCGTCACCGCCTTCCGCACCACCATCGGGCTTGAGGGCCGCCTGGCCTCGCGCCTGCAACCCAACCATCCGACCGACGACATCGCCGCCATCGCGGCGGCGACGCTCGACGGACTTGCTTTCGGCATGGGCGACGCGGTCATCGGCGTCAATCCGGCGACCGACAATATCGAGACGACCGTCCGCATCCTCGACATGATCGACGGGCTGCGGCAAAGACTCCACATGCCGGCGCAATCCTGCGTGCTTTCCCATGTCACCACCACGATCGCCGCGATCGAAAAGGGCGCGCCGGTCGATCTGGTCTTCCAGTCGATCGCCGGAACGCAAGCCGCCAACGCCGGCTTCGGCGTGACCCTCGCCCTGCTGCGCGAGGCGCGCGAGGCGGCCCTGTCGCTCAAGCGCGGGACCATCGGCGCCAACGTCATGTATTTCGAGACCGGCCAGGGCGCGGCGCTTTCCGCCGACGCCCATCACGGCGTCGACCAGCAAACCGTCGAGGCGCGCGCCTATGCGGTCGCGCGCGCCTTTTCGCCCCTGCTCGTCAATACGGTCGTCGGCTTCATCGGCCCGGAATATCTCTATGACGCCAAGGAGATCACCCGCGCCGGGCTGGAGGATCATTTCTGCGCCAAACTGCTTGGCGCGCCGATGGGAGTGGACGTCTGCTACACCAATCACGCCGAGGCCGACCAGGACGACATGGACGGACTGGCGCTGCTGCTCGCCAACGCCGGCGTCAATTTCCTGATCGCCGTCCCCGGCGCCGACGACATCATGCTCAATTACCAGAGCCTGTCGCATCACGACATTTTGCGCTTGCGTCATCTGCTGAAACTGCGGCCGGCGCCGGAGTTCGAAGCCTGGCTGCAGGACATGGCGCTGATGGATGACGCCGGGCGCATTCCCGCGCCGCCCTGGTCCGCCTTGCGCAACCTGCTGTCGGTCGAGAGGGACGCCTGACATGACCGAGACCTCGCCCTGGAGCCGATTGAAGACGCTGACCCGCGCCCGCATCGGCCTGGGCCGCGCCGGCGACGGCCTGCCGACGCGCGCCCTGCTCGAATTCCAGATCGCCCACGCCAAGGCGCGTGACGCCGTGCATGGCGCGGTGGATTGGGAATCGCTGAAGCTGGCGCTTGCGCCGCTGGAAACGATTTCGATATCCAGCGCGGCGCCGGACAAGAGCGTCTATCTGCGCCGGCCCGACCTCGGCCGCGTTCTCGCGCCGAGCGAGGCGGAAAAGCTGGTCGCCGGCCCGTTCGACATCGTCTTCGTCATCGGCGACGGCCTCTCGGCCGCGGCCTGCGAAGCTTATGCCGCCAAAGCCGCAAGAGCGGCGCGCGCGCTGCTCGCCGATTTTTCCGTCGCCCCGGTCGTTCTCGCGCGCGGCGCCCGCGTGGCCTTGTCCGACCCGATCGGCGCGGCAATGCGGGCGCAACTGGTCGTGATGCTAATCGGCGAGCGGCCGGGCCTGAGCGCGGCGGATTCGCTCGGCTGCTATCTCACTTTCGCGCCGAGGCCAGGGCGGCGCGACAGCGAACGCAATTGCATATCCAACATCCACGCCCACGGACTCGTTCCGGAACGCGCGGCGCAAAAGATCGCCTGGCTCGCGCGCGAGGCCCTGCGCCTCAAACTCACCGGCGTCGAACTCAAGGAATCCGCGCCTGACGACAGGTTTCCAGCCGGCGCCATCGTGGAGAGGATCGACGTTACGCGCGACGTCTGAACAAAATCGGATTTCAGCCGCAGCATTGCGCTTTGGCGCGGTCCTGGAAATTTCGTCGGACCCCTGTCCCGCGCTCAACCGGCCTCGGTCGATTTCCGCTTCCCGACAGAAGGGGGCGGCGTGTCGTCGCGGCCTTCACGGCCACCGCCTTGGCCCGGGACGGCGCCCCGGCTCGCGCCGCGCCCGGGCCTCGCGCGCAAGGCGACTGCGGGTCACGTCATCGAATGGGAAAGCGCGGCGATCCGCAAAGAGCGCAAGGGATGGGCAAGCGCCCGCGCGCTCGCCGGCCTGGAGGACGACGTGACGCCCCACGTCCTGCGCCACACCCGCGCGACCTGGCTGTTCCTGGCCGGCGTCGATCTGTGGAAGGTCGCCGGCGCGCTGGGCGCGTCCGAAGACATGATCCGCCGCGTCGACGGCCGTCACGCCGCCGACTACCCGCGCGACCCCGTGCGCGCGATCCGACCCGGTTTCTGGGGCGGCCCAAGAAACCAGACCAGAGACAAACGCTAAGTGATTGCTTTGATGGTGCTGCGAGAGAGGATTGAACTCTCGACCTCTCCCTTACCAAGGGTGCCGGCGACTTCTGGTAGGCAATTGAATACGAATCAAAAAAATCAGCGCCCCGAAGGGCGCTGCACGCAATTTGCACCGATCGCGCGGAGACTTATGTGCCCGCCCGGCCTCGCGAACCAGGACGCCGAAAATCCTTCGTCGCCTCCGCCGGCCAGGGGAGCGCGGCGATGGCGTCCGCGCGATGCGACACATTGAGGTGCGTGTAGCGCAAAACCATCCTCTCCGAACTCCATCCGCCGAGCTCCATCAATGCGACGAGATCACGCGTTGCGGCGTAGGTCCAGCTCGCCCACGTATGCCTGCAATCGTGCGGCGTAAAATTGGTAATTCCCGCCCGCCGACACGCGGCCTTGAACCCTGTTTTGATTTGCCCGCCACCGTCCCGTTTCCGTTCGTACGGTTTCCCGTCAGGCCGGCGGAAAACGTTACCTTCCCGATGCGCGAGGTTGGATAAAGCGGCGACCGCCCTCGGATGCAATGGCACGCCGCGCGACAACCCATTTTTCGTGTCGAGAAACTGCACCTCGCGTGTGGTGAGATTGACGTTTTCCCAGGTGAGGTACAGTGCCTCGCTCAAGCGAGCACCAGTCGCGAATAAGAAAATGAGAAGCGGCCGAAAGAGCTGGCCTCGGAAATTTGAACAGAGGGATAAGTGGAATTTCTGCCTGACAGCGGCGAACATGAGGGCCGCGATTCAGGAGTTGTCATGACGAAGCGCACACGCCGGAACCACGCACCGGCTT
>JAJYCZ010000235.1 GCA_021777915.1 Pseudomonadota bacterium
ATCATGCCTGGCTAACGCTTGAAGGGCTGTTATGGTTTCCTTCGCCGACGAATCGCCCTCGCAGTGGTTTTCATATTCAGCCATGACCATTCCAGATTTTCAGACTCTTATGCTGCCTGTTTTGAAGCTGACGCCCCGTTGGATCGTCGGCTGCCGCATCGAAGAGACGCTTTATATCAAGCATGTCGACGAAGAGTTTTTTGAATAGGCGATCGCATTGGCCCCGGCTGCCCTTCTCCCCTTGCGGGAGAAGGTGGCCCCGAAGGGGCCGGATGAGGGGGAAACACGCAACGGCCTCACCAAGGCAACCCGCAGCGCGCGAGAATCGTCTCTTCGATCATCCGCCGATTGCGTAAAATATCGTGGTTCCAAAACCGCGGCACGGTAAACCCCTGATCGGCGAGAAAAACATCGCGCCTTGCGTCGCGTGCGCTCTCCGCATGTTGCGACCCATCCGCCTCGACGATCAGCCGGTGCTCAAAACAGATAAAATCGACAATATAGGGCCGGATCGGCGCCTGACGGCGAAACTTGAGTTCGGAGAGCCGCCGTCCAGGCAAAATGCGCCAAAGCGCTGCTTCGGCTTCGGTGGGCGCGCGACGCATGGTTTTGGCGAAGGCGAGGCGGATGTCAGAGCTTTCGTGTCGCGGCACTGGCGGGTTTCCCCTCATCCGGCGCCATAGCCCGTCCGGAAGGACGGGCGTCCGATGACGCCCCAATGCGCGCCACCTTCTCCCGCAAGGGGAGAAGGATTCACTCACCGCGAGAACTTCTTGTATTTCAGCCGGTGCGGGATGACGCTGTCCATGCCGAGGCGGCGTTTCTTGTCTTCCTCGTAATCGGCGAAATTGCCCTCGAACCATTCGACATGGCTGTCGCCCTCGAAGGCCAGCATGTGGGTGGCGACGCGGTCGAGGAAGAAGCGGTCGTGGCTGATGATCACGGCGCAGCCGGCGTAATCGTTCAACGCCTCTTCCAGTGCGCGTAGAGTTTCGACGTCGAGATCGTTGGTCGGCTCGTCGAGCAGCAGGACATTCATGCCCTTTTTCAGCATTTTGGCGAGATGGACGCGGTTGCGCTCGCCGCCCGACAGCATGCCGACCTTTTTTTGCTGGTCCGCGCCCTTGAAATTGAAGGTCGAGCAATAGCCGCGCGAATTGATTTCGCGTTTTCCCAGATAGATCACGTCATTGCCGCCAGAAATTTCTTCCCACACGGTCTTCTTGCCGTCGAGCGTGTCGCGCGACTGATCGACATAGCCGAGCTGCACGCTCTCCCCGATCTCGATCTCGCCGGAATCCGGCTTGTCCTGGCCGGTGATCATGCGGAACAAAGTGGTCTTGCCCGCGCCGTTGGGGCCGATCACGCCGACGATGCCGCCCGGCGGCAGCTTGAAGGACAGGTCGTCGATCAGCAGCTTGTCGCCGAACCCCTTGGACAGATGCTTGAATTCGATGACGTTCTGGCCGAGGCGCTCGGCGACCGGAATGATGATCTGGGCGCTGGTGGGCGCCTTGTCGTTCTGCTTGGCGACCAGATCGTCATAGCGCTGGATGCGCGCCTTGGACTTGGCCTGGCGCGCCTTGGGGCTGGCGGCGATCCACTCGCTTTCCGCTTCGATCGCGCGCTGGCGGGCTTCCTCCTCGCGGCCTTCCTGGGCGAGGCGCTTCTGTTTCTGCTTCAGCCAGCTCGAATAATTGCCCTCATAGGGAATGCCGCGGCCGCGATCGAGTTCGAGAATCCAGCTTGTCACATTGTCGAGGAAATAGCGGTCGTGGGTGACGATCAGGATCGCGCCGGGATAGTTGCGCAAATGGCCTTCGAGCCAGTTCACGGTTTCGGCGTCGAGATGGTTGGTCGGTTCGTCGAGCAGCAGCAGTTCGGGCTGCTCCAGCAGCAGCTTGCACAAGGCGACGCGGCGTTTCTCGCCGCCAGACAGCTTGCTGACAGGCCACTCATCCGGCGGACAGCCGAGCGCGTCCATCGCCTGATCGACCTGGCTGTCGAGATCCCACAGGCCCTTGGCCTCGATCTCGTCCTGCAGACTGGTCATTTCGTCGGCCGTCTCGTCGGAATAATTCATCGCGAGTTCGTTGTAGCGGTCGAGAACGGCCTTTTTCGTCGCGACGCCGAGCATGACATTGCCGCGCACGTCGAGCGTCTCATCGAGTTTCGGCTCCTGCGGCAGATAGCCGACCTTCGCGCCCTCGGCCGCCCAGGCCTCGCCCGAAAAATCCTTGTCCATCCCGGCCATGATGCGCAGAAGCGTCGATTTGCCCGAGCCGTTGACGCCGAGCACGCCGATTTTCGCGTCCGGATAGAAGGAGAGATGGACGTTGTCGAGCACCTTCTTGCCGCCAGGCCAGGTCTTGGAGAGGCCCTGCATGTGATAGATGAATTGCCGCGCCATGGGCGAAAACGCTTTCCTGTTGAGCGCGCCGGAATCCCGCCGCGAGAAGAACTGTTCCTGAGCCGGCCTTTTAGAGCATGGCCTGCGAAGATAAAACGGCTTTTTCGAAAAGGCGCCGCCAAACGAGGCCTTGACGGTTCCGCCGCGAAAAAAATGTCTTTACGCCCTATCAAGGCTCTCCGATTAGGTTAATGCCGCTAGAATGGCGCGCGCGCCCGCATCAGGAGCTTGAACTTGTCCGTAGCCCAGCCCGAACGCCGCGATCCGGATCTTGCCGCCCTCGCCCCCGCGCGCCGGGCCGAACCGCAAATGTCGATTCCGGCGCCGCAAAGCCCGGCGCCGGCCCGCCCCGCTCCCGCGCCCGCCGAAAAGGTCCTGTTCGAGCCCGACGCGCCTGCCCCGCCCGCCAAGGCCGCATTCACGGCCCAGACGCAGGGCCTGCTCGGGCGGCTGGCCGGCCTGCTGCGCCGGCCCGACGCCCCGACCCCCTTCGCCATCGGCCTGTTCGCCCCGCCCGGCGGCGGCAAGAGCACCGCCTTCAACTGGCTGGCCGAGGCCCTGATCGCCGCCGGCGCGCCGGTCGTGGCCGTGCGCGCCGCCGACCTCGCCGAAGAACCGGAGCGCGCGCTCGCCGCCGCGCTTTATCGCGGGCTTTCGCCGCGTTTCGGCGCGCTGGCGCAGGAGGCGGCGCGGGAGGCCCCGCATTTCGGCGCCGACCCCGGCGCGGTCGCCCGCGCCACGCGCGACGAACTCCAGGACATGCGCCGCAAGCTGATCGCGGAAAAGCAGGCCCTGTCCGAGTCCGAGATGCGGCGCGCCGCGCTCAAGGACATCCTCCTCTACGAGACGCCGGGAACCCGGGTGGACAGTTACGCGCGGAAAATCCGCAACGCCTTCGAGCCGCGGCTGCGCCGCTTCGGCTTCGCCGGCGAGGCTTTGGCGGCCTTCAAGGATCTCGCGCGCGACCTCAATGAGTCGCGCGGATTGGCCCGCCGCCTGCTGGCCTCGCTACGTGGCCTTTATGCCTTCAAGGGCCAGGCGCGGCTGCTGCTGCTGGCCGCGCTCGCCTTCGGCGCCGGCAAGGGCGCGGCCTGGCTCGCCGCCAACAAGGCCGGCCTGCTCGGCCTGGTCGCCAGCGGCGGCTCGATCGGGGTTCAGAGCGCCGATTTCCTGCAAGGCCATTTAGGCTGGCTGGCGCTCGCCGCGCGGTTTTTCACGCTGATCGCCCTCGCGCTTGTGGGCCTCAATGTCTGGCGCGCCGTGAATTTCATGCATCCGCTGATCCATGCGGCCGGCCTGCTCGACCAGGATGTCGCGGACAAAAGGCATGAAGTCGATCTGACCCTGGCCCATCAGGCGCGCAATGTCGAATTGATGGGCGGCGAAGTGGACGCCCTCGCCCGCAAGGCCTCCGAAGCCGAGCGTCGCGCCAACGCCGCCGGCGCCAGCCGCAATCCGCCGCTGTTTCTCGAAAGCGACGAAGAGTCGCTCAAGCGCAACCATGCCCTGGGCTTTCTCGAATCGCTTTCCGATCTCGCCTTGCGCGCGACGACGGCCGGCGCGCCCCGGCGCATCGTCGTGGCCGTGGACGGCTATGACGGCGCAGCGCGATCCGCCGATCTGTTCCGCCGCGTCCACGACCTGCTGGCGCGTCCCGGCTTTGTCGCCGTTCATGCGCTCGACCCGGCTTTTTTCGCTGAC
>JAJYCZ010000064.1 GCA_021777915.1 Pseudomonadota bacterium
GGCCAAAAAGAATGCGCGGGAAACGAACGATGCGCGCGAAAAAAATCCGGGAGACACAGGATTTGCGAACCAGCGAGACGAGGGCCGACCTTATGGAGGGAGTCGTCGTCGTGTCCGCGAGCGCTTCGAGCGCCGAAGCCGCCGCGCGCGATGTGGCGGCCCTGCTGCGTAAGCGGCTGGCCGACACGGGCGAAACGCCTTCGGGCGCACTGACGGGATTGGTCTGTTTTGTCTGCGCCAGCTACGACACCGCGGCCTTCGCCTCCGAAATCCACGCCTGCCTGCCGGACACGCCGATCTATGGCTGCACCACGGCCGGCGAGCTGACGCTCTCCGGCTGGGCCTCCAATTCGGTGGTCGCGCTCGGTTTTCTGCGCAAGGATTTCACCGTCGTCGCCCATATGCTGGAGAAGATCTCTCATTTCGGGGTCGAGGAAGGCCGCGCCGCGGCCGCCGACGCGCGCGCCGCGCTGATAGCGCGAATTCCCGAGGGCGAGACCAGCCGCTGTTTCGGCATGCTTCTGATCGACGGCATGTGCCGGCGCGAGGAGGCGGTGATCTCGGCGCTTTATTTGGCTTTCGACGACATTCCGGTGATCGGCGGCTCGGCCGGCGACAGCATGAGCTTCGAAAAGACCTGGATGATCCGCGACGGCGCCATCCATCGCGACGCGGCGCTGCTCCTGCTGTTCCATACCGACATCCCCTTCTCCACCTTCAAGAGCGACTATTTCGAGCCGACTTCGCTCAAGATGGTGGTGACCGAGGCCGACACCGAGCAGCGCGTAGTGCGCGAGCTCAACGCCGAGCCGGCGGCCCAGGAATACGCCCATCAGGTGGGATTGATCGAAAGTTCCCTCGACGCCGCCTCCTTCGCGTCGCATCCTGTGCTGGTCGGGGTCGGCGGGCAATATTACGCGCGCTCTATCCAGAAGGTGAACACCGACGGATCGCTGAGCTTTTTCTGCGCGATCGACGAGGGCCTGGTGCTGACGGTGGCCAAATCGCTCGACCCTTACGAAAGCACGCTCGCCACTTTCGAGCGGATGGAGGCCGAGCTTGGCGCGGTGTCGCTCTATATCGGCTTCGACTGCGTGCTGCGCCGGCTCGCCGCCGAGCGCAGCCAGATCGCCCATCGCCTCTCCGATCTTTACCGCGCGCACAGGGTCGTCGGCTTCAACACCTATGGCGAGCAATATCGCTCCATGCATGTGAACCAGACCTTCACCGGCATCGCGCTCGGCTACCGCGAAGGTAAAGAACGACCGTCATGACCATTCATCAGGGCGAGAGCAGCGACGACCTGAGGCGCCAGATTCTCAAGCTGGAGAAAATCAACCGCGCGCTGATGTCGCGGGTCGAACGCTCGGTGGACAGCCAGTTCAACGCCTTTTCGCTGTTCGAGACCGCGATCGCGCTCGACCATCAGGTCCGCCGCCGCACCCAGGAATTGCAGCAGGCGATGCGCTCGATCGAAAAGGCGAAAACGCAGGCGGAAGCCGCAAGCTCGCTCAAGTCGACCTTCGCCGCCTCGGTCGGGCACGACCTGCTCCAGCCGCTCAACGCCGCCCGGCTCGCCCTCTCGGCGCTCGGCGAAATGCAGACCGGGCCGGACGGCGGCGCGCTGATCGAACAGGTGGACCGCTGCCTCGTCACGCTCGAAGACCTGATCCGCACCCTGCTCGACCTCTCCAAGCTCGACGCCGGCGTCATGCAGCCGGAAATCCGCAGCTTCGAGCTGAATGACGTCATGGAGCCGCTCACCCGCGAATTCGCGCATTTCGCCCAGAAGCGCGGGCTGAAGCTCAAAATCTTCGTCACCCGCAGCACCGTGCGCTCCGACCCTTCGATGCTGCGGCGCATCCTGCAGAACCTGCTCGCCAACGCGCTGCGTTATACGTCGCACGGCGGCGTGCTGGTCGGCGTCAGGCGGCGCGGAAAAAATGTTCTGGTGCAGGTCTGCGACACCGGACCGGGCGTTCCCGAGGACCGGCGCGACGCGATCTTCCAGGAATTCCAGCGCGCCCATAACGACATTCCCGGCCAGACCGGCTTCGGCCTCGGCCTCGCGATCGTGCGCCGCTTCACCCAGGTGCTCGGCCACCCGGTGTCGCTGGCGTCGCGGGTGGGCGGCGGCTCGACCTTTTCGGTCCTCATCCCCCTGAGCGAGGAGGCGCCGCCGCCGCCCGCGCCGCCGCGCCAGTTCGTTCATTATCCCAACCGCATCGCCGGCGCGAAAATCCTGGTGATCGAGAACGAGCCGGAAGTCAGCGAGGCGATGCTGCTGCTGCTGGAGCGCTGGGGCTGCGACGTCGCCGTCGCGGTCTCGGGGGCCGAGGCGGTGGAGAAACTGCGCATCCTGAGCGATCCGCCGCAGATCGTCATCGCCGATCTACATCTCAACAATGGCGAACTGGGGCCGGAGGCGATCCGGGCGGCGCGCGGCGCCTGCGGGCAGGAGATTCCCGCGCTGCTGGTGACCGCCGACCATTCGCCGCGCGCCGAGGAGATCGCCCGGCGCGAAAGGCTCGAAATGCTGCTCAAGCCGGTGCGTCCGGCGGAGCTGCGCTCGCTGCTCGCCTTCCTGCTGACCTGACAATGCGACTTTATGAATAGGACTTTATGACGGGAGAATCCCGAGCCCAGCGGTGCTTTAATTGCGATGCATCATGGCGGAAAGCCCGTGATTCCCGATAGCAACCCCGGGAACGGCGCGGCTCGCGTCGACCGCGGCGCGGCGGGCGCCCATCACGGCAAGCGGAGCAAATATTATGCGAGGCAAGATTTTGGTTCTCTCCGGCGCGCTGTTCGCCGCGCTGGCTTTCGGCGCGCAGGCCGCCGAGATCAAGGGCGACCCCAAGGCGGGCGAGATCGTATTCAACAAATGCCGTCAATGTCACCGTATCGGAGCCGGCGCGACCAATTTCTACGGCCCGGTGCTGAACGGCGTCGTCGGCCGTCCGGCCGGCACGGTTCCCGGTTATGATTATTCCAAGGCCAACGTGCACTCGGGCAAGGTCTGGACGGTCGCCGCCCTCACCTCCTATCTCAAGCAGCCGCAGCACGACATCCCGAACACCAAGATGACTTTCAAGGGTCTCAAGAGCGCGACGGATATCGCCAATGTCATCGCCTATATGTCGCAGTTCGACCGCAGCGGCGCGCAGCACGCCCCGACGGAATAAGCTCTTCGCCAGCAGTTCCCCAACTGAAGCCGCCGGTTCCGCCGGCGGCTTTTTTTCCGCCTCCAGCCAATCGTTGCGCCGCCCCGCGACAGCCGATATGACATGACCCGAATCCCAGCAAGGCGGAGCGAATGAACGATCTGTTTTCCGGCGAAGACCACATCGTCGTGGCCCTCGACGATGTCTGCGTCGATGTCAACTGCGGCCTGCATCCCTGGGAGCGCCATCCCGAGCGCCCGACCCGGCTGCTGATCTCGGTCCGGCTCTATGCGCCGCTCAAGACCCCCCGCGCGGCTGACGAGCCGATCATCGACTATGACGTCGTGCGCGACCGCATCCGGGCGCTGGAGAACGAGGGGCATATCGACCTGCTGGAAACGGTGGCCGACCGGATCGTCGAATCCTGTTTTGGCGACGCGCGCGTGGTCGCCTGCCGGCTGTCGATCCGCAAGCCCGACATCTACAACGAGACGCGCGGCGCCGGCATCGACCTTTTTCGCACCCGGAAAAGGTGGAGCGCCGGCGCGTGAAGACGGCGCTGGTCACCGGCGCGACCAGCCGGCTCGGCGAAAGGATCGCGCATTTCCTCGCCGGCCGGGACTATTCCATCATCCTCCACGCCAACCGCTCGGCCGACAAGGCGCGGCTGCTGGCCAGAAGCCTCGCCGGCAAGGGCGTCGAAACCCATGTCGTCGTCGCCGATTTCGCCGACCAGACCTCCATCGCCCATTTCTGCGGCGAGCTGACCGCGCGTTTCGGCGCGCCCGACGTGATCGTCAACAACGCCTCGGTGTTCGAGTACGATTTTCCCGGCCGGGCCGATCCCGAAAAACTGGCGATCAGCCTGGCGGTCCATGTGCTGGCGCCTTTCTCGATCATCGAAGCGGCGGCCAGGGCCAAGAAGCCGGACGCCCAGGTGAGCGTCTTCAACATCCTCGACCACAAGCTGCTCAATCTGAACCCGGATTATTATTCCTACACCCTGGGCAAGGGCGCGCTGATGGCGCTGACCGAAATGTGGCGGCGCTCGGCGCGGCGCGACATCCGCGTCTTCGGCCTGCTGCCGGGCCTGATGTTTCCCTCCGGCCCGCAGACCGACGAGCGCTTTCTGGACGATTCCGCCAAGATCCCCACGGGGCGCGCCACGCCGCCCGAGCATGTCTGCGCCGCGATCGGCTTCTACCTCGACCACCCCGACATGCCCGCGCAACTGCTGCCGATCGACGGCGGCGAACACCTGCTGCCGCGCCGCCGCGATGTCGCTTTCGAGTGATTTTTAAGCTTCAGTTGCGCCGCAAACGGGGTTATGACGCCGATCATGCCCGTGACCATCACCCAGGCCTTCACGTTCGAGGCCGCGCACCACCTGCCCCATGTGCCGGAAACCCATAAATGCCGGCGTCTGCATGGCCATTCCTATCGCGTCGAACTGCGCCTCGGCGGCGAGGTCGATGCTTTTTCCGGCTTCATCGTCGATTTCTTCGAGGTCGAGAAAGTGTTCCAGCCGCTTTTGGAGCGGCTCGACCATCATCTGCTCAACGAGATCGAGGGGCTGGAAAATCCCACCGCCGAACATATCGCGATCTGGATTTTCCGGCGCGTCAAGCCGGAGTTGCCACAACTCGAGTCGGTGAAGATTTTCGAGACGCCGATGAGCTGGGCGGAATATCGCGGCTGAACGCCCCGCGAGCCCCATGACCCCCACCCTGACCCTCCCCCATGAAGCGGGAGGGATTCTGGCGCCTTATTTCTCGCGGAAATCCTTGGGATCGTAGCGGCGCAGGGTCGAGCAGAATTCGCAGGTCACGCTGATCATGCCGTCCTCGCCGACCATGTCGTCGCGCTCGGCCTGAGAAAAACCGCGCAGCATGGATTCGACCCGCTCGTCCGAGCAGCGGCAGGCGTCGCGCAGCGGATGCGCGGGAAAGACAAGGACGCCGCGCTCATGGAACAGCCGATAGGCCAGCCCCTCGCTGGAAAGGCCGGGATCGAGCAGTTCATGGTCCTCGACGGTCGCTGCCAGCGCCTGGGCCTCGGTCCAGACTTCGTCCTCGGACCAGTCGTGCGGCTCAAAATCCTCGGGCGCGTCGCCGGGCGGGAAATCGGCCTGACGGCGCCGCTCCTCGGAATGTGGCAGGAATTGCGCCAGCAGCCCGCCCGCCCGCCAGAAAGCGCCGGCCGGGGTCACGATCTGGCCCGCCGCGAGGCGGATGAAGGTCGGAATCTGCTCCGACTGCTGGAAATAGGCTTTGGCCGCCTGTTCCAGCGAGCCGCCTTCGATCGGCGCCACGCCCTGATAGCGGGTGATTTCGCCGCCCTGCTCCACCGTCAAGGCGAGATGGCCGCGCCCGAGCAGCGGTTCGATGTCGACCTTGCCCCGCGGCGGCAGCCGCGCCGCGTCGAAACGCGCGAAGGCGCGCAGACGGTCGGGCGCGTCGAAATCGACCACCATCATGTCGACCAGGCCGTCGGTGCGGGTCTGGAGCTGGAAGCGCCCGCCGGATTTCAGCACCGAGCCGAGCAGGACGGTCAGCGCCGCCGCCTCGCCGAGCAGGCGCGCGACCGGCTCCGGATAGGCGTGACGCGTGAGGATGGCGTCGAGCGCCGGCCCGAGCCGCGCCAGCCGTCCGCGCAGGTCGAGCGGCTCGACCGCGAAAGGCAGAACCGCGTCGTCCTGCCCGGCGGCCGGCAGGCCCTCCGCGACAAAGCCCGCGGAGCCGGAGGTCACGCTCCCATGCTCCAGGCGAGAACGCCCTTCTGGGCGTGCAGGCGGTTTTCCGCCTCGTCGAAGACCAGGGACTGAGGGCCGTCGATCACCTTGTCGGTGACTTCCTCGCCGCGATGGGCCGGCAGGCAGTGCATGAACACCGCATCCTTGGCGGCGTGACGCATCAGCTTGGAATTGACCTGGTAGGGCGCGAGCAGCATGTGACGCAGCTTTTCGTCCTTGTCGCCCATCGAGACCCAGCAGTCGGTCAGGATCAGATTGGCGTCCTCGGCGGCTTCGAAAGGATCGCGCAGGACATTGACCACGCCGCCCTGAGCCCGCGCCCAGGCGATCAGTTCGGGCCGCGGCGCCAGCTCCTCCGGCGAGGCGATGTCCAGGGTGAAGCCGAATTTGGCCGCGGCGTGAACCCAGCTGGTCAGCACGTTGCAGGCGTCGCCGACCCAGGCGACCCGCGCCCCGGCGATGTCGCCGCGATGCTCCTCATAGGTCATGATGTCGGCCATCACCTGGCAGGGATGGCTTTTCTTGGTCAGGCCGTTGATCACCGGCACGCCGGCGTAGGCCGCCATTTCCAGGAGATGCTCGTGGGAGAGGATGCGGATCATGATCCCGTCGACGAAACGCGACAGCACGCGCGCCGTGTCGGCGATGGTTTCGCCGCGCCCGAGCTGCATTTCGGCGCCGGTCAGCATCAGCGTCTCGCCGCCGAGCTCCCGCATGCCGACGTCGAAGGAGACGCGGGTGCGGGTGGAGGGCTTGTCGAAGATCATCGCCAGAGTGCGGCCTTCCAGCGGCTTTTCCGGCGCGGGACGCCCCTTGCGGCGACGGCGCTTGATGTCCGTGGCGAGGTCGAGAATTCCGCGCAGCTCGTCGAGCGAAAAATCCGCAATGTCGAGGAAACAACGGCGCGCCGGATCGATCGGCGGCATGGTCATGTGTCGGCTCCCTGTTTGCCTTCCCGCGCCGCCGTGATCTCGAAATGGCGGCATGCCGCGCCCAGGCGGCGGATTCCCTCGCGGATCTCGTTGTCGGAGACGATCAGCGGCGGCAGGATGCGCACCACATTGTCCGCGGCGGGAATGACGATGATCTTTTCGGCCCGCCCGGCGGCGGCGAAGTCGGCGTTGGGCACGCGCAGCCGCAGGCCCTGCATCAGGCCCTCGCCCCTTATTTCCGCGACGACGTCGGGATGCTCGCCGGCGAGGCCCGCGAGCGACTGGCGCAGCAACAGGCCCTTTCGCGCCACGTCATCGAGGAAGCCGGGCGCGAGAACGACGTCGAGCACGGCGTTGCCGCAGGCCATGGCGAGCGGATTGCCGCCATAGGTCGTGCCATGGGTTCCCAGCCCCATGCCCTTGCCGGCCTCGGCGGTCGAAAGCACCGCGCCGAGCGGGAATCCCCCGCCGATGCCCTTGGCCGAGGCGAGAATGTCGGGCGCGACGCCGTAAAGCTCATAGGCGAAGAGCTTTCCGGTCCGGCCCATGCCCGACTGCACTTCGTCGAAGCACAACAGCATATTGTGGCGGTCGCAGAGCGCGCGCAGCCCGCGAATGAAGTCGGGCGCCCCGACGCGGACGCCGCCCTCGCCCTGGATCGGCTCGACCAGAATGGCGCCGGTTCGCGGCCCGATCGCCGCCTCGGCCGCCGCGAGATCGCCGAAGGGAACCTGGTCGAAGCCGGGCGTTTTCGGCCCGAAGCCGTCGAGATATTTGGGATTGCCGCCGGCGGCGATGGTCGCCAATGTGCGGCCGTGGAACGCCCCCTCGAACGTGATCATGTGGAAGCGGTCCGGCGCGCCATTGGCCGAATTCCACTTGCGGGCCATCTTGATCGTCAGCTCCAGCGCCTCCGCGCCGGAATTGGTGAAGAAGACCTGATCGGCGAAAGTCGCCTCAATCAGGCGCCGCGCGAGGGTTTCGCCCAGCGGAATCTGGAACAGGTTGGAGGTGTGCCAGAGCTTGTCCGCCTGGTCTTTCAGCGCCTGCACCAGGTGGGGGTGGTTGTAGCCCAGGCTCGCCACGGCGATGCCGCCGCCGAAATCGAGATATCTGTCGCCATTGGCCGCGTAAAGCCAGGCGCCCTCGCCGCGCTCGAAGGCCAGCTGATAGCGGGCATAGGTCGGCAGAAGAGCCGAAGTCACGTCCTGAACTCCCGACAGGCTTTGGGCGGGCGAAGGCCCGAGGCCCACCGCCGAAAATGAAAGCGCCGTCCCCCGGGGACGGCGTTGGCGAAGACGCAATCTAGAAAATCCCGACGGCAAGGTCAAATCGCCGCCGTCACCAGATAAAATGTTTTCGGCGCCGCGCGCCGCAAAGGCCTGTTGAAAACCTTTCCTGTTCCTTAACGACTCTTGCGCGCGATTCAACGGCTGGTGTAATCTTCCCTCAGTCGGCTACGACATCTCGTGCGGCGCGCGTGAAATCCGCGTCTGCTTTGTCAGTCCTCGTCAGGTTGGAGCCATCCGGCGTCCGCGCGTTCGGGCGCGGGTCGGGATTGCCTGCAGGCGGGGCGCGCGGGAAGAACAAGAACATGAGCAGGTTTGGAGGCCAAGCGATGTCCTGGACCGATGAACGCGTCGAGCAATTGAAGAAGATGTGGCTCGACGGTCTGAGCGCCAGCCAGATCGCCACTGAGCTGGCGAACGGCATTACGCGCAACGCGGTGATCGGCAAGGTGCATCGCCTCGGCCTGTCGGGCCGGGTCAAGTCTCCTGCCGCCGCGCCCGCCCGGCCCCGCGCCAGGGGCCATGGCGAGAGCGACGCGATCGCGCCCGCCGCGCCGGTCGTCCATGGCAATCTGGCGGTAGCCGTCGCAGCGCGGCCCGCTCCGGCGCCCGCGCCGCGCCCGGTGGCGGAAGAAGTCGTGGTTCCGATTTCCGAGCGCGTCGGCATCATGGATCTGCGCGAGTCGATGTGCCGCTGGCCGCTCGGCGATCCCGCCAGCCCCGACTTCCGCTATTGCGGCGCGAAAATGCAGATCGGCCTCGGCCCCTATTGCACTTATCACGCCCGCATCGCCTATCAGCCGGCGATGGACCGCCGCCGCGACCGCGAAAGGCGCGCGGCCGCGCGGGGCTGAACCGCCGCCGCGCCGCGCCCGAAGGGCGAAGGCGAGGGGCCAGCCCGTCAGCATGGGCCGTAGCGGGTTCGCCCGCGCCAGCCCGATGCAAAACTGGATTGTCGCGACAGCGAAACGTCCAGTCCCCCAGATGACGCGGACCTCGACTCCTCCCCCTCGCCCTTCGCCAAAACCCGGCGCCGCCCCGCGGCGCCGGGTTTTTGTTTCGACAAGCGCGTCGCGAAAATCGGGCGCAACGCTTCCAATGACGGATGGCTCCGACGGCTGGACGCGGTTCCAACGCGAACCGACTGTTTGGCGGGACAAAGGGCCAGAGGCGCAAGGAATGATTGCGCCGTCTCTGGCGCCGAATTGGACCGAGGCGCGAGCGCCGCGTCCCATTTTCGATCAGGCCAGGCGGCGCGCTCCAGGATCGATGCGTGTCGCGATCCAGACGACGTGCCGGGCGCCGCCTTTTTTGCCCTTGGCGCGAACCTTGATTTCCTCGACGCCGAAGCCGGCCCCGCGAAGACGTTCGGTAAAACCCTGATCCGGGCCGGACGACCAGACGGCCAGGACGCCGCCGGGGCGCAGGGCCTCTCTGGCCGCGTTCAATCCCGCCCTTTGGTAAAGGCCATCGTTGGCTTCGCGCGTCAGCCCGTCGGGGCCATTGTCGACATCGAGGAGGATCGCGTCAAAGGACGCGCGCGCGTCGCGGATCAGAAGGCCCACATCCGTTTCCCGGATGGAGACGCGCGGATCGGTCAGGCTCGCCCCGTGCATCCGCGCCAGTGGTCCGCGCGCCCAAGCCACGACGGCGGGCACGAGTTCGGCGACGACGACGCGCGCCTCCGGGCCGACGACCGTGAGCGCGGCGCGCAGGGTAAACCCCATCCCCAGTCCGCCGATCAGGATGCGCGGGCTGGGGCGGGAACGAATGCGCTCCCAGGCGAGCGTGGCAAGCGCCTGCTCGGACCCGCTCAAGCGCGAGTTCATCAATTCATTGTCGCCCAGCATGATCGAAAATTCCGCGCCCCGGCGCTTGAGCCGAAGATTTCCGCCGCCGCCGGGTATTGGCGCTGTGTCGATCAAATCCCAGGGGATCACGATCGCCTCTCCTGCGAGTCTGGCATGTCGCCGGCGCCGGCGGTCGTCCGACGGCGAACGATCAGGCTCAGGTTGTTCGCCGGCGTTTCGGCTTGATCGAACAGGCCGCAAAACATCGAGGATGGACCGCGGTTGCGCGCACGCGCGGCCCAGAACAGGCGCTTGTCGGTCATGTCCTCACCGGGGTTCCGACAACAGGCGTTTGCGTCGCTCTCGGCTGATGCTCTGATCCAGAACCTGGAGGAAGCGGGAGCGGTCCGCCGGCCTGAAGGGCGGAGGGCCGCCCGTCGTCTCGCCGGTCGAGCGGATATGCTCCATCAGGGCGCGCTGCGCCAGAGCCATGCCGATCGAATCGTCGGTAAACGCGCGCCCATGGGGGGCGATCGCGTGCGCTTTCCTTGCCAGGACGCGCGCCGCCAGGGGAATATCGTTGGTGACGACGACATCGCCGGGGACGACATGCTCGGCAATCCAGTCGTCGGCGGCGTCGGCGCCGGCATTGACCACGATCCGCGCGATCAGCGGCGACATCGGGATCTGCATGAAACTGTTGGAGACCACGAAGGTCCGCAGTCCGTAGCGGAGGGCGACTTTATAGGTCTCGTCCTTCACCGGGCAGGCGTCGGCGTCGATGTAGATTTTGAAGGTCATGCAGACAGGATAGCACAGGAAGGGCGACTTGCGCCGACGCGCGACAGCAAGCCGCTGTCGTTTCGCGCCGTCCAACGTCCGCTTATCGATCACCTTTGACGCTCGGTCCCCGCCGCGCGATCCCGAGGCGCCTCGACTCCGGCCCGCCGGAATGGCGCCGGTTCGGAAACCGAGTGTCAGGCCTGAGCGGTCAGACGAAGGAAATTCAGCCCCGCCCGAAAGTCTCGTCAAAGGAATAGCCCGAGCCGCGCACGGTGCGGATCGGGTCTTCCTCGTCGCCTTTCGCCAGCGCTTTCCGCAGGCGGCCGATATGGACGTCGACCGTGCGCTCGTCGATCTCGGCCGACAGGCCCCACACGCTGTCGAGCAATTGCGCGCGCGAAAACACCCGGCCCGGCTTTTCCATCAGATATTCGAGCAGGCGGAATTCGGTCGGGCCGAGATGGATTTCCCGGCCCGCGCGGCGGACGCGGCGGGTTTCCCGATCGAGTTCGAGTTCTCCGGCGCCCAGCCGAACCGCGACGCGCTCCGGGCGCGCCCGGCGCAGGAGCGCGCGGACGCGGGCCATCAGCTCGGGCACGGAAAAGGGCTTGACCACGTAATCATCGGCGCCGACCGAGAGCCCGCGCACGCGCTCGCCCTCCTCGCCGCGCGCCGTCAGCATGATGACAGGGAGCGTACGCGTCGTCTCCCGCGCCCGCAGGCGGCGGCAGATTTCGAGGCCCGACACGCCCGGCAGCATCCAGTCGAGGATGACGAGATCGGGCGGGGATTCCTCCAGACGCAATTCGGCCTCGTCGCCGCGCTCGACGCGCTCGACGACATAGCCTTCGGATTCGAGATTATAGGCCAGCAGCAGGCCGAGGGCGGCTTCATCCTCGACGACCAGGATGCGCGGAGCTCCGCCGGGGGAAGCAGCTCCAATGACAGAGGCGCGCGGTTCGTTCATGAGAGCGGAAGGCTCCTTGGATTTTACGGCAAAGCCGCGGCTTCGGGGCCGCGCGGGCGATCCTCGCCCGAAAGATTCTCGCCGGTGACGATATAGACGACCGTCTCGGCGATATTGGTGGCGTGATCGCCAACCCGCTCGAGATTTTTCGCGCAGAACAGCAGATGGGTGCAGAAGGTGATGTTGCGCGGGTCTTCCATCATGAAGGTGAGGAGATCGCGGAACACCGAATCCTCCAGCGCGTCGAGTTCGGCGTCGCGCGTCCAGACCGCGCGGGCGGCGTTGGGGTCGCGCTGGGCATAGGCGTCGAGCACGTCCTTGAGCTGGTTGGCGGCGACCTCGTGCATCGACTTGAGGCCGATGATCGCACGCGCCAGGCGGGTCTCGCCGGCGATCTTCGCGGTCCGCTTGGCGATGTTCTTGGCCTGGTCGCCGATGCGCTCGAGATCGGCGGAAATGCGCATCACGCCGATGACGTCGCGCAGATCGACCGCCACCGGCTGGCGCCGGGCCAGCGTGAGCACGGCGAAATCCTCGACGATGCGCTGGAGATTGTCGAGGCGCAGGTCGGTCTCGATCACCCGATGGGCGAGATCGGCGTTCATGGTCGCCAGCGCGTCCATGGCGTCGGACAGCATTTTCTCGGCGATGCCGCCCATTTCCGAAATATGGCGGTCGAGCGTTTCAAGATCGGCGTCGAAAGAGCGGACGGTATGATCGACCATTGTCAGAACCTTGTTGAGGCGGAATTCCGGATCAGCCGAAACGGCCGGTGATATAGTCCTGGGTGCGGCGCTCCCGCGGCGACGTGAAGATGTTGTCGGTCTGGTCGAACTCGACCATTTCGCCAAGATACATGAAGGCCGTGTACTGGGAGACGCGCACCGCCTGCTGCATGTTGTGGGTGACGATGGCGATGGTGTAGTCGCTGCGCAATTCGTCGATCAGCTCCTCGATCTTGGCGGTCGAGATCGGATCGAGCGCGGAGGCCGGCTCGTCGAACAGGATGACTTCGGGCTTGATCGCGACGGTGCGGGCGATGCACACGCGCTGCTGCTGGCCGCCGGACAGGCTGAGGCCGCTGGCGTTGAGCTGGTCCTTGACCTCGTCCCAGATCGCCGCGCCGCGCAGGGCCCTTTCGACGCGCTCGTCCATGTCCGCCTTGCTCAGCTTCTCGTAGAGCCGGATGCCGAAGGCGATATTGTCGTAGATCGACATCGGAAAGGGCGTCGGCTTCTGGAACACCATGCCGACGCGGGCGCGCAGGGCGTTGAGATCGAGCTTGGGATCGAGAATGTTCTCGCCGTCGAGCATGACCTCGCCTTCCGCGCGCTGGCGCGGATAGAGGTCGTACATGCGGTTGAGCACGCGCAGCAGCGTCGACTTGCCGCAGCCCGAGGGACCGATCAGGGCCGTGACCTGATTGGCGTAGAAGTCGAGATCCACCGACTTCAGGGCCTTGGCGTCGCCGTAATAGAAGTCGAGATTCCGGACCCTCATCTTTTCCGTGAGCTTTTCACGCGGGGCGGAAGTTTCCGCGGCGGCGAGGTCGGTCATGAGCTGGTCCTTTGTGCGCCGAGAACGCGCGCGGTGATCGAGAGCGCCAGAACGGCGAAGGTGATCAGGAGCGCGCCGACCCAGGCGAGCGCCTGCCATTCCTTGTAGGGCGACATGGCGAACTGGAAGATCACCACGGGCAGGCTCGCCATCGGCGCGTTGAGATTGGCGCTCCAGAACTGGTTGTTCAGGGAGGTGAACAACAAAGGCGCGGTCTCGCCCGAGACGCGGGCGATCGCCAGCAGCAGTCCGGTGATGAGGCCGGCGCGCGCCGCCTTGTAGGCGACATGGCGGATCACCAGCGCGCGCGGCAGCCCGAGCGCCGTCGCGGCTTCACGCAAGGTTCCCGGCACCAGGTTCAGCATGTCCTCGGTGGTGCGCACCACGACCGGCACAACGAGGAGCGCCAGGGAGATCGCGCCGGCGATGGCCGAGAAATGGCCCATTGGAACCACGGTGATTTCATAGACGAACAGACCGATGACGATCGAAGGCGCCGAGAGCAGCACGTCGTTGATGAAGCGCACCACCGTCGTGAGCCTGGTGTTGCGGCCGTATTCCGCCATATAGGTGCCGGCGAAGAGGCCCAGCGGCGCGCCGATCAGGACGCCGGAAAAGGTCATGATCAGCGAGCCGACGATGGGGTTGAGCAGGCCGCCGCCGGACGAGCCGGGCGGCGGCGTCATCTGGGTGAAGACCGAGGGCGAGAGGTTGGAGAAACCGCTCCACAGCAGCGCGGCGAGGATGAGGGCCAGGGCGAGGAGACCGGCGCCCGCCGAGGCGTAGCAAAATCCCATGGCGATGGCGCTGCGCGCTTTGCGCGATGCTTGCAAGGGGGTCATTTCAGCGCGCTCCCTGTCCTTCGAGGCGCATCAGCAGCAGGCGCGATATGGCGAGGACGATGAAGGTGATGGCGAAGAGCAGAAGGCCGAGGGCGATCAGCGAGGAGGTGTAGATCGCCCCGTCGGCCTCGGTGAATTCATTGGCGATCGTCGCCGAGATCGTCGTGCCGGGGCCGAGGATCGACGCGCCGATCTTGTGGGCGTTGCCGATCACGAAGGTCACCGCCATGGTTTCGCCGAGCGCGCGGCCAAGGGCCAGCATCACGCCGCCGACAAGGCCGACGCCCGTATAGGGCGCGACGATGGAGCGCATCACTTCCCAGCGGGTGCAGCCGATTCCGAAGGCCGCTTCCTTCAGCACCGTCGGAACGGTGTTGAACACATCGCGCGAGATCGAGGAGATCAGCGGCAGGATCATGATCGCGAGGATCAGGCTCGCGGTCAGGATGCCGATGCCATAGGGCGGGCCGGCGAACAGAAGGTTCAGGCCGGGGATATGGGCGAAAGTCGCGATCAGCGCCGGCTGAACATGGACCTGAAGGAAGGGCGCGAAGACGAACATGCCCCAGATGCCGTAAATGATCGAGGGAATCCCCGCGAGCAGTTCGACCGCGACGCCGATCGGGCGGCGCAGCTGGTAGGGGCAGAGTTCGGTGAGGAAGACGGCGATGCCGAAGCCGACCGGCGCGGCGATGAGCAAGGCGATGAAGGAGGTGACGAGCGTGCCATAGATCGCCGGCGCGGCGCCGAATTTTTCCGTGACCGGATTCCAGGCGTCCGAGGTCAGGAAGCCGAATCCGAACTTGCTCAGGGCGGGCATGGAGCCCTGCACCAGCGACACAATGACGCCGCCGAGCACGATCAGGACCGCGATGGCCGAGGACCGGGTCACGATGTGGAAGATCCGGTCGCCGATTTCAAAACGGCGCAGCGCCTTCTCACGACTGTCGATTTTGGCCGTCGATCTGGCCACGGAACTCAACGCCGCCTCCGTCATGTCAACGATCCTCCAACCCACGGACCGCCGGAGGCCAAAGCCTCCGGCGGTCCGTTCGGCGATTATTTCGCCTCGTAGACCGGCTTGCCGTCGGCGGTCTTGATGTCGTTCGCCCAGGTCTTCTTGATCAGGGAGACGACATTGGCCGGCATTGGAATATAGTCAAGGGCCTCGGCCTGCTTGGCGCCGCTCTTGAACGCCCAGCCGAAGAACTTCAAAGCCTCGGCGGCGGCGGCGGCGTCCGGAACCTGTTTGGGCATCAGGATGAAGGTCGAGGCGGTGATCGGCCAGGACTTGGACCCCGGCTGGTCGGTCAGGATCTGATAGAAGCCCGGCGCATGAGCCCAGTCGGCGTTGGCCGCGGCCGACTGGAACGCAGCCGTTTCCGGCTTGACCCTTTTGCCGTCCTTGTTGACCATGTCCGTATAGGTCATCTTGTTTTCGATGGCATAGGCATATTCGACATAACCGATCGAATTCGCGGTGATGCCCACGGTGTTGGAGACGCCTTCATTGCCCTTGGCGCCGAGGCCGACCGGCCATTCGACCGAGACCGCCGAGCCGACCTTCGAACTCCATGCCGGAGAGACCTTCACCAGATAATCGGTGAAGTTGAAGGTCGTGCCAGAGCCGTCGGAGCGATGGACCACGGCGATCGCGGCATCCGGCAGCTTCGCG
Source organism: Pseudomonadota bacterium (assembly GCA_021777915.1). Taxonomy (GTDB): domain Bacteria; phylum Pseudomonadota; class Alphaproteobacteria; order Rhizobiales; family Beijerinckiaceae; genus Rhodoblastus. The sequence goes on from JAJYCZ010000064.1 coordinate 15,752, forward strand.
CCAGGGTTCAGCTTGACGAGGGCGGGATCGTTCCATTTGGTGATCTCGCCGAGGTAAATCCTGGCGAGCGTCGCGCCGTCGATCGCGAGCTGGCCGGGCTTGACGCCCTCGACATTGACGACCGGCACGATGCCGCCCATCACCATCGGCCATTGCACGAGACCGTTCTTGTCCAGAACATCGGGCTTGAGCGGCGCGTCGCTGGCGCCGAAGGTGACCGTTCTCGCCTCGATCTGCTTGATGCCGCCGCCCGAGCCGATCGACTGATAGTTCAAGCCGTTGCCGGTTTCCTTCTTGTAGGTGTCGGCCCATTTCGAATAGATCGGATAGGGGAAGGTCGCGCCCGCGCCAGAAATATCGGCGGCGAGTGCGGAAGTCGCGAAGCCGAATGCGGCGGTGGCGACGAGAGCGGAGCGCAGAAAGTTCGACATGCCAATCCTCTCCAGAGGTTGATTGGGGCGCGAGCGTCGGGATGCGCCCTCGCCCCATGCGCTGGAGCGCCGCGCAGCTCTACGACGCCCAGATGACAGTTGCGTGACGCCGGCCGGCCCCCAATTCAGCGGCAAACCGTCGCGCCGGCCCTATCGCGCATCGAGCGGAACGCAGGCGGTGAAAACCGCCCCGCGCCCGAGCGACGCCTGGATGTTGAGACGCCCGCGATGTCGGGCGAGAATGTGTTTGACCAGAGCGAGGCCGAGGCCGGTGCCGCCCTTGGCGCGGCTCTGGCCCACATCGACCCGGTAAAAGCGTTCGGTCAGGCGGGGAATATTTTCGGGCGCTATGCCCGGCCCTTCGTCGCGCACCGCGAAAAAACCCATGCCGTCGCGCGCGCCGACCTCGACCCAGACCCGGCGCTCGGGCTGGTCCACATCCGGCGCGCTGTATTTGATCGCGTTTTCGACCAGGTTTTCCGCGACCCGCAGCAATTCGTCGCGGTCGCCGCGCACCATGGTCTCCGGGGCTTCGATTTCGAGCCTGATCCGGTTCGCCCGCGCCATCTGGGTCAAGGCGTCGCGGACATGGCGGGCGACCGCGGCGAGATCGACCGAGGCGCGGGGCTGGACATGGAGGCTCTGCTCGATCCGCGACAGCGAGAGCAGGTCGTCCACCAGCCGCGCCATGCGGCGGGCCTGCTCCAGCATGATGGCGAGAAAGCGCTCGCGGGCCGCCGCGTCGCCGCGCGCGGGCCCCTGAAGGGTCTCGATGAAGCCGAGGAGCGAGGCGAGCGGCGTGCGCAACTCGTGGCTGGCGTTGGCGACGAAATCCACCCGCGCCTGTTCGAGGCGCCGCGATTCGGTCGCGTCATGCAGGTTGAGCGCGACGAAACGGGCGTCGTCGGAATAAAAAGCCGCGACATGGACCTGGAACAACCGTTCGACCGGCACGCGGTCGAGCCACGACACGTCCTCCGCCTCGCCGGTGACGAAGACGCGGGCGATGGCGTCATGCAGATCGACCGCGCGCAGGGTCGAGGCGAGCGGCGCCTTCAGCTTCATCAGGGGAAACATCGCCCGCGCCGGCTGATTGGCGGCGACCAGGCGAACCGTGCGGTCCACCACCAGCACCGGCTCCGGCATGGCGTCGATCAGGCTGGCGACGATTGTCGCCACCGCGTCGAATATGTCACTCATCCAGGCGACATTCCGGATCAGAGGTCCTTTTCGCGATCGGCCTGGGCGCGGTTCATCTCCTCGCGCAGGGCGTCCCACCGGCGCCCGCCCTCATTGGCGCCCAGCAGCGCCAGAGCCAACACGAAGGGTATGACATAATAAAGAATGCGGAACATCAGCAGCGAGGCGAGCAGGGCTTCCTGCGAAGGCGCCGGCAGGACCTTCAGCATGGTCGCCTCGAAAACGCCGATGCCTCCCGGCGCATGGCTGACGATGCCAAGCAGGCTGGCGAAGACATAGACCGCCGCGAAGGTGAAGAAATCCAGACCCTCGTGGCTGGGCAGCAGGACATAGAGCGCCCCGGCCGCGCTGCACAGGTCCATGACGCCGAGCGCGATCTGGCCGAGCGACAGGCTCAGTCCCGGCAACTCCAGCGACAGGCCTTGCCAGTGGGCGCGGCGCGGGCGCACCGAAACCCAGTAGAGATAAACGCCGATGGCGACCAGCACGCCCAGGCCGAACAGGCGGTTGAGATCGACGGCGAGATGGTCGATGTCCGAAAGCCGCGCGGCCTCGATCGCCAGGCCGAGCGCGATGACCACCGCCATGCCGAGCCAGAAGGTGACGCCCGCGACCACGGTGAGGCTCGCCACCTTGCCCGGCCGAACGCCGGCGCGGGAATAGATCCAGTAGCGCACCGTGCCGCCGGTGAAGATGGGAAAGCCGAGATTGAACGAGACGGCGTAGGAAGTGAAGGAGGCGAGCGCGGTGGTGCGATAGGGCACCCGCAACTTGAGCTGGCGCAAGGCGATCGCGTCATAGCCCGTGAGCATCAGGAAGGAACAGGCGGTCAGCGCCAGGCCAAGCCCGATCTGGCCCCATGAGGTCGCCGAAAGCGCGGCCCGCAACAGGGCCATGTCGAGATGGGAAATGGTGCGGGTGAGGACAAACACCGCAAGAGCGACCAGCAGGATGCTGGCCGCGGCGCCGAGGCGCGCGGCGATCCTGCGGCGGCGCTCGGCCTTGGCCGCCAGGGCTTCCCGCTCGTCGCGCCGCGAAGCGGACGAAAAGGACGGGGCGGGCGCTGGGTCCCGCGCCTCTGGCTCTTGCTCGTGGTCGCTCCCCATCCGTTCCATCGCTGACGCTGCCTGAGCGGGATCGCGCGCCGGCGTTCCGGCGCGCAGTCGGTGATTTACGGCGCCCGCTCCGCTTCGGCAAGTCGGGCGTTGAGCCGCAAGGCCGAGGTCAAGGCGGAATCGTCGCCTCAATGCGGCGCACGATGTCCATGAAAGCCATCGCGGCCGGGGAAGGCGTGCGCCCGCGCTTGAGCATGAAGCCGTAATAGAGCCTCAGCCAGGGCGCCTCGAACGGAATGACGGCGAGCGCTCCCTCGCGGATTTCGCGTTCGATCTGGAAGGGGATGCCGCCGCAAATGGCGAAACTCTCCTTCACCACCGCCTTGGCCGCGGAGAACGAACCCACGAGGACGCGGCAGCGGAACTTGCCGCTCGCCTGGTCGAAATAGCCGCAGGGCATGTCGCCCGGGGGCAGGAAGGCCGAAAGGCGTCCGGGCATGCTCGGCCCGACCCAGGGGTAGCTGAAAATATCCTCGGCTGTCACATGCTCCTTGCGCAGCAGCGGATGATCGGCGCGGCAGAAGAAATGGCTTTGCGACGTCCGAACCGGCTCGACCGTGAGTTCGTCGCCGTCGGGCGCGCCGGCAAGTTCCGCGAAACCCAGATCCGCCGAGCCGTCGAGAACCTGCCGGGCCGCGCTCTCCCAGTTCATCGCGCGGAAATCGACGCGCAGCCGGGGGTGAGTCCCGATCAGCAGGCCGAGCGCCTTTTCCGCTGAAATGTCGGCGGGATAGAGCCCGGCCGCGATCGACAGCTCTCCGATCTCGAGTCCCTTGGCGAGCGCGATTTCACGCGCGATCTCGTCGAATTCCGCGAGGGCGCGCGCGCCATGCCTGAGGACGATCTCCCCGAAAAGCGTCGGCGCCACCCCCTGACGGTCGAACAGCCGCGCGCCCAGCTCGGATTCCAGCTGTTTGAGGCTGCGCGTCAACGACGGCTGTGACATGCCGAGATCTTTTGCCGCAAGGCCGAAATGGCGCCGGCGCGCCAAAATCTGAACCATTTCAATCTGTCGGGTTGAATACATCGCTCTATCTCACGAATTCGGGAGAATCGATAGCCCACATGAATTGATCGATAGCTTTTACGGTATTGGACGCACCGATCAATTCAAAATAGCCTCAAATCGCCTGAGAGCCAAAACCGAACTGAGGGGCGCCGGGACGCCAGGGCGCAAAACGGGAGCAAGAAT
>JAJYCZ010000236.1 GCA_021777915.1 Pseudomonadota bacterium
TTCCACAGATCCGCGCCGGGGCGCCGGTGCGCCGCGTCAGGCGCCAGGGCGACGGCGTGGAAGTGCAGGACGCGCGCGGCGCCGATCGTTTCGATCAGGTGGTGATCGCCGTCCACCCCGACGCCGCCCTCGCGATGCTGGACGCGCCGATCGAGGCGGAACGCCGCCTGCTCGGCGCCTTTCGCTATGCGCCCAATGTCGCCTGGCTTCATTCCGACCCCAGCCTGATGCCGCGCCGCAAGCCGGCCTGGGCCGCCTGGAACTATCTTGCCGAGGGCAACGGTGGCGGCGCGCTCGCGGTGTCTTATTGGATGAACCTGCTGCAGCCGCTCGGGCCGGCGCCGGAGCTTTTCGTGACGCTCAATCCACCGCGACCGCCGCGCGGAGATCTCGTTCATGCGCAGGAGACCTACCGCCACCCGCAATTCGACGGGGTCGCGATGGCGGCGCAAAAGGAATTATGGTCGCTGCAGGGCGCGGATCGCCTCTGGTATTGCGGGGCCTATTTCGGCTCGGGCTTTCACGAGGACGGGTTGCAGGCAGGCCTCGCGGTCGCCGAGCAATTGGGCGGCGCAACGCGGCCCTGGCGGGTGGACAACGAGAGCGGGCGGATTTTCGTCACGCCCGCGGCCTTGCCGGCGCGGGAGCTGGCGTCGACATGAGCGACAGCGCCCTTTATGCGGGACTGGTGACCCATCACCGGCGTCGTCCGCGCGACCATCGCCTCGCCTATAGCATCTATTCCCTCCTGCTCGACCTCGACGAAGTGGGTGCGTTGGACAGAGTGCTGCGCCTTTTCTCGCTCGATCGCTTCAACCTGTTTTCCTTTCATCGTCGCGATCGCGGCGACGGCTCCGGCCGCGATCTCCGCGGCCAGGTCGAAGAGGCCATGCGCGGCGCCGGCGTCGAGCCCGACGGCGGCAAGATCCTCCTGCTCACCATGCCACGCCTGCTGGGCTTCGCCTTCAACCCGCTCAGCGTCTTCTATTGCTTCCGGCGCTCCGGCGGCCTCGCCGCCGTGATGTGGGAGGTGGACAACACTTTCGGCGAGCGCCACGCCTATATGCTCCCGGTCGAAGGCGCGGGCGATAGCGAGATCGTGCAAGGCTGCGGCAAGGAATTCCATGTCTCGCCCTTCCTGAACATGGATCTCGACTATCGTTTTCGCCTCCGCGCGCCGGGCGATCGGCTCAGCCTCGTCATCGAGGTTTCCGACCCGGCGGGCCTCCTGCTCACGGCGCGTTATCAGGCCCGTCGCGAGGCGTTGACCGATGCAAACCTTCTGCGCCGCTTCTTCGCCACCCCGCTTCTGACCTTGCGCGTGCTAGGCGGGATTCACTGGGAAGCGCTGAAGCTCTGGCGCAAGGGCATAGGACTTCGCCCCAAGCCGCCTCCGCCGGTTACTCCGGTCACCTTCGTTCGCGCTGCTCACGCGCCCGCCAAACCCGGGATGGACTGATTCATGACGCAAGTTTCCGCCTTCCAATCGAACAAATCCGCGCCGCGCGTGAACGTTCGAGCTCATCCGCTGGCGTTCGTATTGCATCGTCTGATGGATCGGCTGGAGGTGGGAAGCCTCTCGGCGCGGTTGCCGTCTGGCGAGACGATCGAAGCGCGCGGCGCGGCGCCCGGCCCGGAGGCCGCACTCCATATTCAGAACTGGCGCGCCTTCCGACGCCTGCTCTTGAGCGGCGACATCGGATTCGCGGAAGGCTATGTGGCGGGTGACTGGACCACCCCCGACCTGGTGGCGCTGATCCGGCTCGCCGCCGCCAATGCGCCTTATCTCGGCCATGTCATCGGCGGCGGTCGGGCGCATTCGCTGTTCAACCGCATTCTGCACCGGCTGCGCAGCAACTCCCGGCGCGGCAGCCGCCGCAACATCATGAGCCATTACGATCTCGGCAATGATTTCTTCCGGCTCTGGCTCGACGAGTCCATGCTTTATTCGTCGGGCCTGTGGGATGATGCGACCGTCACGCTCGAGCAGGCGCAGGCGAACAAGCTCGCCCGAAGCGCAGAATGGCTCGGCCTCGGCGGCGGGGAGGACATTCTCGAAATCGGCTGCGGCTGGGGCGCGCTTGCTGCTTATCTGGCGCGGGCGGGCGCGGGCCGCGTCCTGGGCCTCACCTTGTCCCCCGCCCAACTTGGCTTCGCCCGCGAGAGGCTTGCGCGCGAGGGATTCGACGGCGCCGTCGAGCTGAGGCTTCAGGATTATCGCGACATTTCAGGCGCCTTCGATCGCATCGTCTCGATCGAAATGATCGAGGCCGTGGGCGAAGCCTATTGGCCGCATTATTTCCGTAAGATCGAGGACGTCCTGAAGCCCGGTGGCAGAGCCTTGATTCAGGCCATCACGATCGACGAGGCGCGCTTCGACGATTATCGCGCGCGGCCGGACTTCATTCAGCGCCATATTTTTCCCGGCGGTTTCCTGCCGACCAGAAGCGCGATCGCGGACTGCGCCGCGCGGGCGGGGCTGCGTCTGGCGCGGATCCAATCCTTCGGCTTGTCCTATGCGCGCACCCTTGCGGAATGGCGGCGGCGTTTCGAAGCCCGCTGGAGCGACATCGCCACGCAAGGCTTCGACGAGCGCTTTCGCCGTTTGTGGACCTATTATCTCTGCTATTGCGAGGCCGGCTTCCTCGAAAAGGCCACGGATGTCGGCTTCTTCCTTCTCGAAAAGCCGGGGGCGCGCGCATGAAAATGCTGGTCGCCTATCTCGCGAGTGTCATAGCGTTCGTCGGCGTCGATTTCCTGTGGCTCGGGCGTATGGGGGATTCCTTCTATCGTCCGGCCATGGGCGCCATGGCGCTCGACGGTTTCCGCCTCGGACCCGCCGTCGTCTTCTACCTGCTCTATGCTCTCGGAATCGTGGTCTTCGCCATCCAGCCGGCCCTGGCGGCGCAGAGCTGGAAGCTCGCCGCGGGCCATGGGCTCCTGTTCGGGCTGATCGGCTATGGCGTCTATGACCTGACCAATCAGGCGACCTTGAAGAGCTGGCCGCTCGCGCTGACCCTCGTCGACATGAGTTGGGGCGCGCTCCTCACCGGGCTCGCCGCCGTGGCCGGCTATTTCGGCAGCCGCGCGTTGTGATCAGATCCCCATAAGCGGCTGGAACAGGCGGCCAAGCAGCGAATTGATCCGCAGTGGATGCTCGACCGCCGCAAGGCAAAGGCATTCGCCCTCGGCGGTCACGCGCGGCTGGTGGTCCTTCACCTCGTCGTCGGCTTCGGCGAGGTCCCCGGGGCCGTAAAGCGCGCGCCCATCGGAAAAGGCGCCGGATAGAACCTGGGTGAGTTCGAGACCGCGATGGCCGTGTTCGGGGACCGAAAAACCGGCGGCGATCTTGAGCAGGATGACGCGCTCGAGCGGCGCGTCGGGCAGTTTCACCTTCGCCCAGCGCAATTTGGGGTGGACGTAGCGCCATGGACCGATCGCGCATCCGGACAGGGCGGCGGGCAGCGCCTTTCCGTCCACGCGAACGGGCGCCGCCGGGCGCCGCCGGCTCGGCGCGACCGTCGCGGAATCGATCCGCACGAAAATCTTCTCGATCGAGGCGCCAGACAGCGGCGCCGGAGGCAATTGTTCAAGCAAGGCGCCGCCCGTCGCCTCGAACAGGCGCAGCCGATCCTGGCAATGGGGGCAGGATTCCAGATGGGCGTCGAGCACCAGCTGCAAACCCGCGCTGAGGTTTCCGGCGGCGCGGCGCACCATTGTCACGTCACTTGAATGGTGACGCGGGCTCACGGCGCTTCCTCCAGGAGTTTCCGCAGCCGCGCCAGCGCCAGCCGCACCCGCGATTTGACGGTGCCAAGCGGCACGCCTAGCTCGCGCGCGATCGCGGATTGCGGCTTTTCGGCGAAATAGGCCTGCTGCAGGATCTGCAATTGCTCCCGCGTCAGGAGCGCCAGAGCCGAGCGGACCTTGCGCTCCCGTTCCGCCGCCAGAACGCCGTCTTCTCCGGTGGGGCTGTCGTCGATCTGGTCCCAGTCATCTAAGGGAAGCGTCTCGCGATTGGCCTTGCGGCGCAGATGGTCCACCCGCAAATTGCGCGCAATTACGAAAACCCACGTCGAAACCCCGCCTT
>JAJYCZ010000237.1 GCA_021777915.1 Pseudomonadota bacterium
CATCCGCTGATCCATGCGGCCGGCCTGCTCGACCTGGATGTCGCGGACAAAAGGCATGAAGTCGATCTGACCCTGGCCCATCAGGCGCGCAATGTCGAATTGATGGGCGGCGAAGTGGACGCCCTCGCCCGCAAGGCCTCCGAAGCCGAGCGTCGCGCCAACGCCGCCGGCGCCAGCCGCAATCCGCCGCTGTTTCTCGAAAGCGACGAAGAGTCGCTCAAGCGCAACCACGCCCTGGGCTTTCTCGAATCGCTTTCCGATCTCGCCTTGCGCGCGACGACGGCCGGCGCGCCCCGGCGCATCGTCGTGGCCGTGGACGGCTATGACGGCGCGGCGCGATCCGCCGATCTGTTCCGCCGCGTCCACGACCTGCTGGCGCGTCCCGGCTTTGTCGCCGTTCATGCGCTCGACCCGGCTTTTTTCGCTGACAGGGGCGAGGAAATCGCGCGCCGCATCCAGTTGCCGTTGCGGCTCGATGGCGGTTTGGCCGGCGAGCCGGTCGCGCTCGCGCCCTTCGACACGCCGCTGGCGCCGCTGGAAACGCGCCTGACCGGAGCGATGGCGCCGCTGGCCGGCGCCAATCCGCGCGCCCAGAAACGCCTGCGCAATCTTTTCCGCTTCCTGCGCCCGCCGCCTGACGCCCCCGCGGGGCTCGCCGCCGCGCTCGCCTTGTTCGTCGCGGCTGAAATCGGCGGCGGCGCCGAGGATCGCGCGGCGCTCGCCCAGGCGCTCGGCGCGGAACAGGGCGCCTTCGCCCCCGCCGGCTCGCCCGCCTTGCGGGAGGCCTTCGCCAACGCCACGGCGATCGGCGGACCGATAGGCCTGGAAGACGCCAGGCGGGCGGCGGCGCTCGCCCGCCATGTTTCAATATGACTTGATTTCAAGATGACCTGGGGCGGCGGCGCTCGCCCGCGGGGTTTCGGCGGCCTGGGCTTCAGAAGCCCCTGGCGTTGTTGATCGACATGCCGGAGAAGGGCTCGATCCAGGTGAGTTGATCCACGACCCTGGTCACGCCGGGAATGTTCTCGGCGGCGACGATCAGGGCGGGGCGCTGCCTTTCGTCGAAAATTTCGCCCTTCAGGGTCACGACGCCGCGGTCGACCGTGACTTCGAGAGATTTCGGCGAGGCGAATCCCTGTTCCTTGAGCTCCGCCATCAGCCTGTCGAGAATCGCCTGATCGCTGATTTCGCCGGCGGCGGCCTTGCTGGCGACCAGAGTCTTGGACAGAGCCCGCAGCAGATCGGAACGGCTGATGATGCCGACGAGCTGGTCGCCGCTCACCACCGGCAGACGCTTGATCTTGCGCCGCTCCATCACATCGACGACCTCGTTGAGCGAGGCCGCGACGTTCACGCTGACGACCTCGCGGGTCATGATGTCGCCGACCTTGCGGCCGTGGCTCATCACATAGGCTTCCGCGCTTTCTCCCGGGCCGAGAAGGAATTCGATCCAGCGCGGCTTGCGTTTGGATGTCCCCAGTTCGGCGCGGTGCAGAAAATCCGCCTCGCTGATCACGCCGACCAGCCGGCCGTCGGCGTCGACGACCGGAGCGCCTGAAACATGCATCGACAGCAGCATTTCAACGGCTTCCTCGATCGTCGCCTCAGGAGTGATGGATTTGACGGGGCTGACCATGATTTCCGACGCTCGCATTATCGCCTCCCGATATTTCAGCCGCGCCCTCTTCCCGACCGGCGCGCCAAGCTTTTACTGGGCCAGAAACCCTTTCGGGTAGTTTAGGCCCGATCCGCGGCCAAACCTTGACGCCGATCAAGGCCGAGTCAATTGTTATGTGATTTTATGACTGGTTAGTCAGTCATAAATTATGGGCGAAGCCATGGGGCGGCAGGCGCGCACATCTGTTGAACGCGAGGAAAGGATGCGGGCGATCCGCGCCGCCGCGCTCGATCTTTTCGCGCAAAAAGGCTTTTCCGCCGCGCGGCTCGAAGATGTCGCCGCCGCCGCCGGTGTCGCGAAGGGCACGATCTATCTCTATTTCCCCTCCAAGCAGGACCTGCTCGAAGCCATTGTCGCCAGCACCATCGGCGCGACCCTGACCCGGGTCGAACAAGCCATCGCCGCCTCCCCCGCCCCCGCGGGCGAATTGCTGCGGCTGATGGGGCGGGCGATGGCGCTGGGCGTGCAGGAACCCGAGCGCCGGCGCGTGCTGCATCTCGTGCTTTCGGAAGGCGCGCGGTTTCCAGCAATCGCGCAATTTTACCATCGCGAGATCATTTCCCGCGGCGTGCGCCTGATTCGCGCCATAATCGCCAAAGGCTTGGCCAGCGGCGAGTTCGTCTCCGACGAGCCCGCCCGGTTTCCGCAGCTGTTCATCGCCCCCGCCCTCGTCGCGGCGATTTGGAGCGTGGTGTTCGCGCGCATCGAACCGCTCGACGTGAGCGCGATGATGGAGGCGCATGTCGAGCTTCTGCTGCGCGCCCTGACCAGGAGAACCGAATGAAGAAACTCCGCAAGATCGTCGGCGCGCTGGCAGCCCTGGTCCTGATCGGGTGGATCGCGAGCAGGCTTTTCGCTCCGGCGAAACCGCAGGACCTGTTCGAAGGCTATGTCGAGGGCGACCTCGTCCAGATCGGTCCCGTCGAAGGCGAAAGACTCGCGAAGCTCAATGTCGAGCCGGGCGACCAGGTCGCCCGGGACGCGGCGCTCTTCACCATGGCGACGCCCATTCTCGACGAGCAGCGCGCCGAGGCCAAGGCCAAGGTCGCGCAGTCCAGGGCCAATATGAAAAATCTTCAGGCGTCGCTGCAAAGGCCGGAACAGATCGCCGTGCTCCGGGCCGCCGTCGATTCCGCCAAGGCGGCGCTGGTGCTGTCGCAGACCGAATATGAACGGCAGGTCTATCTCCTGCCGCGCGGCGCGGCCACTGTCGCCGCCCGCGATCAGGCCAAATTCGCCCTCGACCGCGACAAGGCCAATCTCGCCCAGGCCGAACGACAGGTCGAGGCCGGGCTGATTCCCTCGCGCAGCCATGAAATTTCCGCCGCCGGCGCCACCATCACCCAGGCCCAGGCCGAATTCGACCAGATCGAGGTGCGCATCGCGCGCCAGACCGTCCATGCCCCAGCCAATGGCGTGATTCAGGACGTCTATTTCTGGCCCGGCGAGATCGTCGCCGCCGGCCAGCCGATCCTGGCCCTGCTGCCGCCGGAAAATCGGAAGATTCGCTTCTATGTTCCCGAACCCCAGCTTTCCCGCTTCACTTTGGGCGCGAAAGTGTCGGTTGCCTGCGACAATTGCCGGCCCGGTCTGCAAGCCCGCGTGATCTATATTTCGCAGCAGGCGGAATATACCCCGCCGGTGATCTTCTCGCTGCAGGAGCGCGGCAAGCTGGTGTTCCGGGTGGACGCGCGGCTCGACGACCCTGCCGTCCTGCTGCCGCTCGGCCTGCCGATCGAGACGCGGCTTCTGGCCGTCGAGGCGGCGAAATGAACGCCGCCGACATCGTCATCGACGTCGAAGGCCTGAGCAAGAGTTTCGACGGCAAGCTGGTCGTCGACAATTTCTCGATGCAGGTGCGGCGCGGCCGCATCCACGGCTTTCTCGGCCCCAACGGCAGCGGCAAGACCACCACCATCCGCATGCTGTGCGGCCTGCTCACCCCCGACAAGGGCAAGGGCCTGTGCCTCGGCTTCGACATTCTCACCCAGCAGACCGAGATCAAGCGCCGCACCGGCTATATGACCCAGGCCTTCTCGCTTTACGCCGACCTCACCATCCGCGAGAATCTCGAATTCATCGGCCGCGTCTATGGGCTCGACGACCCGTCGGCGCGGGCGCGCGAGGCGATCGACCAGCTCGGCCTGACCGGCCGCGCCGACCAGCTCGCCGGCGAATTGTCGGGCGGCTGGAAACAGCGCCTGGCGCTCGGCGCCTGCATCATGCCGCGCCCGCAGCTGCTGCTGCTCGACGAGCCGACCGCCGGCGTCGATCCCAAGGCGCGGCGCGATTTCTGGGACGAAATCCACCACCTCGCCCGTGAGGGCCTGACCGTGCTGGTCTCGACCCATTACATGGACGAGGCCGAACGCTGCCACGAGATCGCCTATATCGCCTATGGCCATCT
>JAJYCZ010000238.1 GCA_021777915.1 Pseudomonadota bacterium
CGTCTCGAAGCTGCGGATCGCTCTCACCTGCCGTTCGAGCATGAAGGACTCGAGGTTGAATGATTTCACCACCTTGATGCCCAGCGTCGTCTCCTGCAGGGATTCCAGAATGGCGGCGAAGCCCTGGAATTCGGTGGTCATCACGCGCCTGGCGCGGTTGCCGAGCCGGCGGACGCCGACAATCGCCACGGGCATGATCATGATGGCGATCAAGGCCAGCACGGCGTCCTGATGGAACATGGCGAAGGTCAGGCCGAGCGTGGTCAGCACGTCGCGGCCGAAGGCGGTGACCAGCGTATTGAGCGCATTGCCGGCCGATTGGGACACGAAGGCCTGGCGGGCGATGAACTCGGTCGAATGGCGGTGGTGAAAGAAGCTGATGTCCATCGCCAGCAGCTTTTCGAAAATCTTGATCTGGCTGTCCGCGATGATCTTGTTGGCGACCCGCGACAGGATCACCTGCTGGCCATAGGTGGCGAAGCCCTTGGCGACATAGATCACGGCGATCGAGGCGCCGATGGCGTACATCGCCATGATGTTGCGATCGACGAAAATGCGGTCGACGATCAGCTTCATGATATAGGCGGACGTCGTGGTGGTGACGGCGATCACCCCCATCAGCAGGAAAGCGACGACATAGGCCCCCACATGCTTCCGGCCCTGGTCGCGCATCAGGCGCCCGATCAGATGCATCTGCCCCTTGGAGAGCAGCTTCTTGCTGAGTTTTTCCTGCAGGGCGGAGAACAAGGTCCGGTCTCTTCGGCGGCTTGCGAAAGGACTTGCGCGTTGTCCGCCGCCGGAACGCGCGCCCGCACCGCGCCGGCCGACTCCGTTCCCGGCGCCCGCGCCATGAGCCCTCTCTAGTGGGAAGAAATGGCCGCTCTGTCAATGCCGGCGCCCGAGCGCGACGCGGTGCAAGCGCAGCCATGGCAAAAATGTCACGGCGGTTCAGCGCCCGCGCGCGAACAGGATTTCGAACAGGGAAATGCCGATTTCCGCGATGATAAGCAGGACGATCGCCAGTTCCATGAAGGAGGAGCGGTCGGCGTCGATGATGTCGGTCAGCGCCCGGACGGTCTCGACGATGACGTCCAGCTTGCGCTGGAGCGTCTGGCCGCGCTCCTTCAGTTCATATTCGTCCTCCAGCCGCGCGTAGAGCCGCTCCAGGTCCGGACGGTCCCACAGCACGTCGGGCTTGTCCTCGACCGCGACGCGGCCCGAGAGCCGGTGCTGCACCCCGAGCGCCTGGCCGATCAGGCGCAGCATTTCGCGGCGGTTGCGCATCGGGCGGCCCAGGCGGCCCAACTCATTGGCCAGGGGCTCGACCTTGTCGACGACATTATTGACCTCGCGCTCGTCGCGCGCCAGCGCCACCGATTTGGCGATGGCGTCGGCGAAAACCAGAAAACGCTCGTTGGACAGATCCTTGAGCGCGACCGCGCCATTGGGCGCGACGCGGTCCTCCGCCTCGCCGACCAGCAGCGTCACCGCCTCGTCCTCCCTGCGCAAGGGCGCGCCGACGACACGGTCCTTGAGCCGCGCCAGCACGTCCTCCTCTTCGAGCGGGGTCAGGCCGGCCAGGACGGCGACGCCATGGCGATAGAGCGCGACCTTGCCGCTTTGCCCGACATGGAAGGCGAGGGGCGAGGCCGAGATGGCGTCGGCGCGCTCCAGCCCGTTCAGGTCGATGCGGTCGCCGAGCAGCAGGGCGCGGGCGGTGAAGCGCAGGGGCGCGGCGGGAGGCGGCGATTCGCTCATCGTCTGCCCTTTTACCTCAGTTTTGCGACATTTGCGCGCCTGGCTTGCCCTCTGTCGTCAGCGCCCTATGCTGTGGCGCCGAACCTGAGGAGCATTTCTTGGATCGACGCCTCTTCCTCGCGAGCCTCGCGCTTCTGCCGGCGGCCCCGGCCCTTGCGCTCGACGCCGACGAACTGCCCCTGGTCCCCCTGCCCCCGGGCGTCGATCCCAATGTCGCGCCCGGCCTGTCGTGGTTTGGCGCCGGTCCCTCGGCGATCGAAATCTTCGATTACAACTGCCCCTATTGCCGCAAGGCTTTCCAGAGCCTCGACGCCATGGTGGCGAAAAAGAAGCTGCGGCTTGGCCTGATGGACAGCCCGATGCTTTCGCCCGGCTCGATCCAGGCCGCGAAATTGCGGCAGGCGGTCCTGATGCTCTACGGGCCGGAAAAAGCTTTTGCTTTTCATCGCGCGCTTTACGCGACCAAAGGCCGGATCGATGGCGATGTCGCCCTGAACGCGGCCCAGACCATGGGCCTCGACGTCAAGAAACTCGTGGATGCGGCCAACAGCCGGGAGGTCCGCGACCGGATCATCGCCCAGATGGACTTTCTCGACCGGATCGGCGTCTCCAGCACGCCTTCCTTCATCATCAAGAACCGCCTGCTGTCCGGCTGGCCGGGCCCGGAGGCTTTTGCCCTGGCGCTGAGAGCGTGACGGGGACGAACGCGTTACAAAAGGGCCTGACTCATGCGCTTCGGGATTCTGGTTTTTCCCAATGTCCAGCAACTCGATCTTACCGCCCCCTATGAAATCTTCGCCTCGGCCGAAGGATGCGAGGCGCTCCTGATCTGGAAGGATCGCGCCCCGGTCGTCTCGTCAACCGGCCTGCGCCTGACGCCGACCGCTGCTTTCGACGATTGCCCGACGCTGGACGTTCTGTGCGTTCCCGGCGGCGCCGGGGTCAATCCGCTGATGGAGGACGCCGTCGTGCTCGATTTCCTGCGCCGGCGCGCGGCGGAAGTCCGTCTGCTGACCTCGGTCTGCACCGGCTCTCTGCTCCTGGGCGCGGCCGGACTTCTCAAGGGCCGCAAGGCCACGAGCCATTGGAACGCGCTCGATCTTCTCGAAAACTTCGGCGCCGTCCCCACGCAAGGGCGAATCGTGCGCGACGGCGACCTGATCACCGCCGGCGGCGTCGCCAGCGGCATGGATTTCGGCCTCGCCGTCCTCGCCGAACTTCTGGGCCGCGACGAAGCGGAGACCGTCCAGCTCGCCCTGGAATATGCGCCCGCCCCGCCGTTCCAGTCCGGACGCCCCGAAAGCGCCCGCCCCGCAATCCTTGCCGCCGCCAAAGCCAGACTGGCGGACTCGCGCGGGGCGCGCGAGGAAATCGTCCGCCGAATCGCCCCGAACAAAGGCGAGAAATGAACCGGCGTTCGACCGGCCGAATGAAAAACCGGGCGCGGAACGCGATCCGCCGCTCGAAAAGCTGGATTCCGCACGATGTCGCGGCGCGCTGGCCATCGAAACTCCCTGCGATCCCAATCGGATGCGAGATCGTGGCGGCCTTGCGACCAACACATGGGCGCATTCATGGCGCATTCATCTTGGCGCGCTCATCCTGCCGATGCTTTCCAAGCCGCCCGACCGGCTTGGAAAAGAAATTAATTGGTGCGCCAAAGGATCGATGCCGGCGTCCACGCGTTATCAAAGCGCCGAATCGCGATCGAATCGGCGACGAGCCAAGGACAACGAGGCTGCCATGAAGTCGCCCATGAAACGTTTTTCCGCATTGCTCACGGCCACAGCCTTCAGCTTGACGTTTGGATTGGGCGATCCCGAAGCCGTCGCCTTCGGCCATGGGGGAGGCGGATTCCACGGCGGCGGATTCCATGGCGGCGGCTTCCACGGCGGCGGCTTCCACGGATTTGGCGGCGGCTTTCGAGGCGGCGGTTTCCGCGGCGGCGGCTTTCGAGGCGGGGGTTTCCGCAGCGGCGGCTTCCACGGCTATGGCGGCTCCCGCGCATTTGGCGGCTATCGTGGAGGATATGGCGGCTCCCGCGCATTTGGCGGCTATCGTGGAGGATATGGCGGCGCCCACGCCTATGGCGGCTCCCGCGCATTTGGCGGCTCCCGTGGAGGATACGGCGGCGCCCACGCCTATGGCGGCGCCCACGCATACGGCGGCTCTCATGCCTATGGCGGCTCTCATGCCTATGGCGGCTCCCACCTCGGCGCGACCGGGGCTGGAGCCGCCCGGGGCGGTTCAATCGGCGGCGCCAGCGCTTTGCACGGCGGCGCCAGCGCTTTGCACGGCGGCGCCAGCGCTTT
>JAJYCZ010000239.1 GCA_021777915.1 Pseudomonadota bacterium
TCCTTGAAATCGCGCATCGCCCTGGGCTCGTCGAAGACATAGGAATGGCCGGACAGCCGCGCGTCGACCGATTCGATCCCGTGCGCGACCAGAATGGCGTCGCCGCCGCTGCCGGCGCGCGGCGCGCTGTGATAGCTCTCGGAAATTTCGATCGCCCGGTCATATTCCGACGCATAGAGCGTGCGCAGGGCGCCGAGGCCGCGCACCTGCCGCAATTGCTGGCGGAACACGTCCTGCGACACGTCCGGCGCGGCGAAAACGGCGACGCCGATGCGCAAATTTGCCTTTTCCAGCGCGAAATCGCGCAGCATCTGCAACAGGATGCGATTGCCCATGCTGTGGGCGACGAAATCGATCCGCAGGTCCGGCGCCAGCGCCGCGATCTTCGTCACCAGATCGGCGAGATGTGGCTCGCTCCAGGCGTTGGAATCCTCGTCATAGGGATAGCTGAAGGCCGAGCCCTCCGAGGGCCAGCTCCAGGCCAGAATCGTCCCGGCGTAATCGAGTTCGGCGCCCAGCTCCAGAGCCCGTTGCGCGACCGCGCTGAACGCGGTGTTGAAGCCGTGGACGAGGACAAGGATTTTCGTGGCCCCCGCCGCGCGCGTCGCGGCGACGATTTTCTCGGCGCAATCGTCCACGCCTTTGGCGAGGTCCTTCGGCGCCGGCGGCAAGGGCGGCGGCGGCGCGCGCCGCGCCGGCGCGGCCAGAAAGCCGCAGCTCGTTTGCGCGGGGTCGGGACGGCGCGCGCCGAAACGGCTGGCATAATCCGCCCCGCCCTCGTCGTCGCGGTCGGTGGCGAAAAAGACCGGCGAATTCATCGCCATTTTCGGCATGGGCGCGGGAGGCGGCATGGGCGCCGGTTTGGCGTGGGCTTCGACCTCGGCCTTGCGCCACAGCGTCATGTCGCGCTTCATCGCGGCCTCGCCGCCGGCCTCATGCATCGCCATGTGCATCTGGGCGTCGGCGTCCAGGCGGTTGATCTCGACATTGGGCAGGCGGCGAAAGGCCTCTTCGCGTGCGGAAAATTCGGCGTTGGCTGCCGCGCGCGCCTGATCCGCCGCCGCCGCGATCGCACGTTTCTCGGCTTCGGGCGCTTGCGTCCAGAAGGCGGGTGCGGCCGCGAGCAGGCCGGTCTCGGGCTTGCCCACGGTCAGGTAGAGCTTGCCCGGAAAACCTTTCGCGAAGGCGAGCGACCTGTCGTCGAGGCGCGTCTCGACCGCGTTTTCCTTGCTCTGCGTCATGGCGCCGTCGGGCGGCGCCATCCGCAAACGGTCGAAATCCTGCATCGTGCGCACCGGCGCCACCGTCAGCAGATAATCGATGGCGTGCGAATAGAGTTTCACCGGGAACAGGCCCGCGCGCCCGGCGTCGGCGGTGGCGACCGCGCCGAGAAAAGTGTCCTGCATCAGAAACACTTCGCTGGCTGACTTGAAAAGATAGGGGCGGCTGAGAATTTGCGCCTCCGCGCCTTGGGCCGCAAGGGCGTCGCGGTCCTTGTCGCCGAGGGCGAACACGCCGAGATCGGCCCCGCCGCGCCTCAGCGCGCCAAAAGCGTCGGCGCCGTTGGCGACCGGTTGCGGGACGATGTTCAGCCCGGCCTCCGCCAGCGCCTTGCTGGCGAGAAAATTCCGCACGAAAGGATCATCGCCAAAGCCTGCCGGAACGACCAGGCGGATGTCCGCCGCCCGCGCCACGCCGAGCGGCCAGAGCAAGGCGAGAACGAGCATATGGCGAAGCTTCATCGGTTCGGTCCCGCGGATGACAATCGCGGAGGATACGCGCGGTTAGGCGACGAAGTTACACAATTTCGCGCGATCTCGGCGACGGCTTCACAAATCCCCGGCGCATAAGCCCGCGGCGCGCACGCCCGAGCGCACCGCGCCTTCGATGGTCGCGGGCAGGCCGGTCTGGGTCCAGTCGCCGGCGAGGAAAAGATTGCGCCATCGAGTTTCGGCGCCTGGCCGAAGCGCGTCCTGCGCCGGTGTCGCGGCGAAAGTGGCGCGCTTTTCCTTGATGATTTGCCAAGCCGGCAAGGGCGCGGAAAAACCCGCCGCCGCCTGGACTTCGGCCCAGATTTTTTCGGCAAGCTCTTCGCGCGGCGTGGCCAAAAAACGCTCCGCCGCGCTGATCGTCACCGACAGGCGGTCGTGAAAGCCGAACAGCCATTCCGTCGCCCCGCCGATCACGCCCGTGAGCAACGGCAGGTTTTTCGGCGCGGGAAAAGCGAAATGGGCGTTGACGATGGCGCGGAACTCGTTCGGCGCCGAAAGGCCCGGCAGCAGGTCCGCCGAGACGGGCGCCGTTACCGCCAGAATAACCTTGTCGTCTTGCGCCAGTTCGATCTTTTGCTCCGCGAAATCGAGCGCCGCGGCGCGATCCCCTTGGAATTCGATCGAACGCAACTTGGCGCCGAACCGAATCTCCGCGCCTTTGCCGCGCAAAAAATCCAGCGCCGGATCGACAAACGCCGCCGACAATCCATCGACCGCGACCAAAGGCCGGCAGGCGTCGCCTCCTTGCGCAAAGGTTTCGCGCACGACGGCGCCGGCGAGCGCGGCGGAGGCTTCGCCCGGGTCGGTGTTCAGGGCCGAAACGAACAGAGGATTCCACAGGTTTCGCGCGATCTCGCCACTTCCCAGAAAGGGCCGCAAGGTCTGGTCGCGCCGCGCGAACAGCAGCTTGACCAGAGCCAGATAATCGAGGCCCGCCGTGTTCGGAACGCGGCGGTCGGGCGCCAGAATCCACCACGGGAATTTTCCGGCGTTGGGGCGCAATGTCCAGCGCTGCCGCCGTTCGAGATCGCAGAAATCGAAAGCGGCCTCGTCCGGCCCGGCCAGCCGGCCGTCGCCGCCGATTTTCCGGGCATAAGCCAGCGCGGCGTGATTGCCCGACAACAGCAGGTGATTGCCATTGTCGATCGTCATGTCGAGGCTGGCGTCGAAATAGGAGCGGCAGCGCCCGCCCGCCTGCGGCGCGGCCTCGTAGAGCGAAACCTCATGCGCGCCGGCAAGCTCCACCGCCGCCGAAAGGCCGGCGAGACCGGCGCCGATGATGTGAACCCGCGCCATTCAGAAAAATCCGTAGCGCAGGATGGCGCCGATCAAGGTGAGTTTCGGCGTGCCGATTCTTTCACGCGGTTTCTTGAAGCCGCGCGCGTCGAGTTTGCGCCAGATCGCGCCATAGGCGAGGCTCATGATTTTCGGCGCCCGGATTTTTTCTCGCGGCTGGGTCGCCATGATCGCGTTCGCGGCGTCGAAATGCGCCTTGGCCTGAAACAGCAAAGGCCGGCAGACGGCGTCGAGATCGTCGAGATTGACGACCTTTTCCGGCGTCGGGTCGGAAATGCCCGCCGCCAGAAGATTTTCGCGCGGCAGATAGAGGCGGCCAATTTCCGCGTCCTCGTCGATGTCGCGTAAAATATTGGTGAGCTGAAGGGCGCGGCCGAGGTGATGGCTGAGCGCGATCCCCTCTTTTTCGGGCAGGCCGAAGACGCGCACCGACAGACGCCCGACCGCGCTCGCCACCCGGTCGCAATAAAGGTCGAGCGTCGCGGCGCTGGGCGCGACAATATCGGCGTCCACATCCATTTCCATGCCGTCGATCACGGCCTGAAAATCCTCGCGCGAAAAACCGAAGCGGCGCAAAGGCGCGGCAAGCCCCGCCGCGAGCCCCGACGTGTCGCCGGCGTAAAGCGCGTCGATGGCGCGCCGCCAGGTTTCGAGCCCGGTCTTTTTCGCCGGCCTGTCGCCGCCCTCGTCGGCGATGTCGTCCACCGCGCGGCAGAAGGAATAGATCTCGAACATGGCGTCGCGTTTTTCCCGCGGCAGGATCGCCATGGCGCGGTAAAATGAACTTTTCCGCGCGCGGGCGCGGGCAATTTCGGCGGAAAGATCGAGCGCCGCCGTCATCCCGCCCTCCCCTTCAAACGCTCAAAAGCTTCGCCGATGGCGGCGGCGATGGCGCCGAAAAACATTTCGCCTTTGCCAAGCATCACATTCTCGCTCAG
>JAJYCZ010000065.1 GCA_021777915.1 Pseudomonadota bacterium
CGCGACTGGGTCACCAATGTCGACGACACCTTTTACTGTATCGGCACCGCCGCCGGGCCGCATCCCTATCCGGCCATGGTGCGCGATTTCCAATGCGTGATCGGCGACGAGACCCGCAAGCAGATGATGGAAATTGAAGGCCGCCTGCCGGATTCGCTCTTCGCCTGCATCGGCGGCGGCTCCAACGCCATCGGCCTGTTCCATCCCTTCCTCGACGATCCTTCCGTCGAGCTTTACGGCGTCGAGGCGGCGGGCCATGGCCTGAATGTTCCCAACGGCCATGCGGCTTCGCTCGCGGGCGGGCGACCGGGGGTTTTGCATGGCAATCGCACTTATCTGCTGATGGACGACGACGGCCAGATTCTCGAAGGCCATTCGATCTCGGCCGGGCTGGATTATCCCGGCATCGGCCCGGAACATGCGTGGCTCAAGGAAAACGGCCGGGTCACTTATCTTTCCGCCACCGACAAGGAGGCGCTCGACGCCTTCCAGCTCTGCTCGAAACTCGAAGGCATCATCCCGGCGCTGGAGCCGGCCCACGCGCTGGCGAAAATCATCGAGATCGCGCCGAAAAAGCGGAAGGACCATCTGATGGTGCTGGGTCTTTCCGGGCGTGGCGACAAGGACATTTTTACGGTCGCCGATCATCTGGGGGGCATGTGAATGAGCCGGATCGATCGACGTTTCGGCGCCACCAAGGCGCAGGGCCGCGCCGCGCTCGTCACCTTCGTCATGGCCGGTGACCCCGACCCGGCCTTGTCGCTGGACATCCTCAAAACCCTGGCGAAATCCGGCGCCGATGTCATCGAAGTCGGCATGCCCTTTTCCGATCCGATGGCGGACGGTCCGGCGATCCAGGCGGCGGGCCTGCGCGCGCTGCACGCCGGCATGACTTTGCGCGGCGTGCTGAAGATCGTCGCCGAGTTCCGCAAGCAGGACGCCGACACGCCGATCATCCTGATGGGCTATTACAATCCGATCTATGTCTATGGCGTGGACAAATTCCTGGTCGACGCCAAAGCTGCCGGCGCCGACGGGATGATCGTGGTCGATCTGCCGCCGGAAGAGGACGAGGAGCTTTGCCTGCCGGCGCTCAAAGCGGGCCTGAGCTTCATCCGGCTGGCGACCCCGACCACCGACGACGCCCGCCTGCCGGTGGTTCTCGCCAATACGTCTGGCTTCGTTTATTATGTCTCGATCACCGGCGTCACCGGCACCGCCCGTCCCGATTATTCGCGCGTGGCGACCGCCGTGAAACGGATCAAGGCCCATACCGATCTCCCGATCGCGGTTGGTTTCGGCGTCAAGGACGCGGCGGCGGCGCGCGAGATCGCCCAGAACGCCGATGGCGTGGTGGTGGGCTCGGCGCTGATCGACGCGCTGGCCAAAACGCTTGACGCGCGAGGGCGCGGCGGGCCGGCGACGGTCGCGGCGGTGGGGAAACTGGCGGGCGAACTGGCGGCCGGCGTCGCCAGCGCCGCGAAGGAGCGCGCGATCCCATGAACTGGATTTCCAATGTCGTTCCGCCGAAGATCCGCTCGATGCTGAAGCGCGAGACGCCCGAGAATCTCTGGGTGAAATGTCCGGAGAGCGGCGCCCTGGTCTTCCACAAGGATCTGGAAGCCAATCTCTTTGTGGTGCCAGGCTCTGGCTACCACATGAAAATCCCGCCCAGGGCGCGCCTCGACGCCTTGTTCGACGACGGGCAATACGAGACTATCCCGGTCCCGGAAGTTCCCGCCGATCCGCTGAAATTCCGCGACGTGAAGCGCTACACCGACCGGCTCAAGGAAAATCGCGCCAAGACGGGCGCCTATGACGCGGTGACGCTTGCCGCGGGCGCTCTTCAGGGCATGCCGGTGACGGTCGCCG
Organism: Pseudomonadota bacterium; assembly: GCA_021777915.1. Lineage (GTDB taxonomy): Bacteria > Pseudomonadota > Alphaproteobacteria > Rhizobiales > Beijerinckiaceae > Rhodoblastus. Next base: position 1,873 of record JAJYCZ010000065.1, read on the forward strand.
TGCAGGATTTCGAATTTTTGGGCGGCTCGCTCGGCATGGGCGCGGGCGAGGCCATCGTCGCCGGCATTTTCCAGGCGATCGAAAGGCGCACGCCCTTCATCATCTTCACCGCCTCGGGCGGCGCGCGCATGCAGGAGGGCATGTTCTCCCTGATGCAGATGCCGCGCACGACCGTGGCGGTGCAGCGCCTCAAGGCGGCGAAGCTCCCCTATATCGTGGTGCTGACCAATCCGACCACCGGCGGCGTCACCGCCTCCTACGCCATGCTGGGAGACATTCACATCGCCGAGCCCGGCGCGGTGATCGGCTTCGCCGGCGCCCGCGTCATCGAGCAGACCATTCGCGAGCGCCTGCCGGAAGGTTTTCAACGCGCGGAATATCTGCGGCAACATGGCATGGTCGATCTGGTCGTGCCCCGCGCCGAAATGCGCGAGACGCTGGGCCGGATCTGCCGCCTGCTGACCAAGGCGTCGCCGGTCGAGGCGGCCTGAGCCTTTGGGCGCGATCACCAGTGACGCGCTGCTGGCGCGCCTGCTTGAGTTGCATCCCAAGCGGATCGATCTGTCGCTGGACCGGATCGAGCGCCTGCTCGCCGCGCTCGGCGCTCCGCAAAAGCGCCTGCCGCCGGTCATCCATGTCGCCGGGACCAATGGCAAGGGCTCGACCGTCGCCTTCATGCGGGCGATTCTCGAGGCCGCCGGCCTCGGCGTTCATGTCTATACGTCGCCCCATCTCGTCGCCTTCCGCGAGCGCATCCGCCTCGCGGCGCCGGGCGGCGGCAGGCTGGTGCGGGAAGAGCTTCTCGGCGAAACGCTCGCGGACCTGGAACGCGCCAATGGCGGCGCTCCCATCACTTTTTTCGAGGCCACCACGGCGGCGGCGCTAAAGCTTTTCGCCGAGCGTTCGGCTGACTTTCTGCTGCTCGAAGTGGGCCTCGGCGGCCGGTTCGACGCCACCAATGTGATTCCGGCGCCGGCCTGCGCCGTCATCACGCCGGTTTCGATCGACCATGTCGAATTTTTGGGCGACACGCTCGAAAGGATCGCCTTCGAAAAGGCTGGAATCATCAAGCCGGGCGCGCCCACGGTCGTTTCGGAACAGCCGAAGGAGGCCTTGGCCGTCATCGAACGGCAGGCGGCCCGGCTGCGCGCGCCACTTGTCGTCCAGGGCCAGGATTTTCTCTGCCGCGCCGAACGCGGCCGCCTCGTCTATGAGGACCGGAACGGCCTGCTCGACCTGCCTTTGCCGCGCCTGCCCGGGCGTCATCAGATCGTTAACGCCGGGACGGCGCTCGCCGCTTTGCGCCAATGCGCGCCGAACATCTCTCTGGCGGCTTTCGAACGCGGCATAAGCTCGGCGTCCTGGCCCGGCCGGCTGCAGAATATCGGCCGCGGAAAACTGGCGGCGCTGGCGCCCGAGGGCGCGGAGTTGTGGCTCGACGGCGGCCATAACGAGGCGGGCGGAAGGGTTCTGGCCGAGGCAATGGCCGATTTCGAGGACAAGGCGCCCCGCCCGTTGGTCCTGCTCTATGGCGGCCTCCAGACCAAGGACGCCGCCGGCTTCCTGCGCCATTTCGTCGGTCTGGCGAAAGAGATTCTTGCCGTGCCGGTGCGCGGCGAACAGGCCGGACGGGCGCCGGAGGAAATCGCGGGGATGGGCCGGGGCCTTGGGATGGAAGTGGAAGTCCGGCCCGGCGCCGCGGAGGCCTTGCGCGCGCTGGCCGAACGAAAATGGACGGTCCCGCCGCGAATCCTGATTGCGGGCTCGCTTTATCTCGTCGGCGAAATTCTTGCCGCCAACGGGACGCCGCCCGAATAAGCCTCCCCGGCTTCAGCGAAATCGGCTAAGCAGAGGCGCCCGAGCCAAGGAGCGGCCCGACCATGGATGCACAAGCGCCGGACCAGCAGACCGACGCCGCCAAGGCGACGCCCGATGACATCGTCGTCCGGCCTTCGACCGACGCCGACGCCCCGGCGATGCTCGCCATCTACGCCCGCTATGTGACCCATGGCCTCGCCAAAGGCGCGGAATTCGAGCCGATGCAGGCCGGCGACATCAAGCGCCGGCGCAAGAACATGCAAAAACATCGCCTCCCGCATCTGGTCGCGGAGCTGAATGGCCAAGTCATCGGCTATGCCTATGCCGTGCCCTTCCGCAAGCGCCCCGCCTATCGCTACAGCGTCAAACATTCGATTTATGTACACGAAAATCATCTGCGCGCCGGCGCCGGGCGCAAGCTCCTCCCGGCGCTGATCGACGCCTGCGCCAAGGCCGGCTACCGCCAGATGATCGCCTATGTCGATTCGGAAAATCAGGCGTCGCTGAAACTGCACGAGGCCTGTGGCTTCCGCCGGGTTGCTTATCTGGAAGGCGTTGGCTTCCGGTTTGGACACTGGACCGACAGCGTGATGCTGCAACGCGCGCTGGGCGATGGCAGCGACGCGCCGCCGCCCGATCATGTCCCGGTTTCAGCCGTCGGACTCGGCGACGTAAGTATGGAATCGGATTGAGCCGTCCGCCGCGACCTCGCGATAGACGCCCTGGATTTCGGCCTCGAAGCCGGGGAAGAGATTGGCCGAACGTTCGAAAATCTTGAGATAATCGAGCATGGGCCGCGCGCGCTCGTCGAGAATTTCCCCTGGCGCGATGGTGGCTATGCCCGGCGGATAGACCACCCAGAGCGTGGTCGCCATTTTGCCCTCGACTTCGTCGATCGGCAGGTAATGGACCTGGTTGCGGGTGAGTTTCTGCACGGCGTCCTGCGGGCGCATGGCGGGGCGGGGCAGATGTTCCGGCCGGAACTGCCGGCGCTGGAGGTCGCTGACGCCGGCGTCGCGATAAAAGGCGTGCATTTCCTGGCAGAGGTCGCGCAGGCGCATGCCCGAATAGCGCTGGCGCCGCCGCGCCACGAATTCGGGGATGACTTCGTCCAGCGGCGCATTCTGGTCGTGATAGGTCTTGAAGGCGACCAAAGCCGAGATCAATGCGCCGGCCTTGCTCGATTCCACGCCGGGCGTGAGCAGGAACAGCAGCGAATTGAGGTCGTTCTTCTCCGGCACGATGCGGTTTTCCCGCAAATATTGAGCGACGACCGGCGCCGGCACGCCATGATCGAGATATTCCCCGCTGGCGCGGTCGAAGCCCGGCGTGAGCAGTGTGAGCTTGCAGGGGTCCGTCAGGGCGTAGTCGGAATCGACATGGCGGAAGCCATGCCAGTTGGCGCCCGGCTCGAAAGTCCAATAATCCGGATTGGCGACGAGATCGTCGGTCGCGACGTCTTCCCAGGCCATGCGGCCCTCCGGCGTCTCGACCGCGTCGGCGACGAAGGGGTCGAAGAACCAGCCTTGAGCCTTTCCCTTGGCCTTTTCCTTGAATTCCTGTCCGAGCGCCCGGATCTTTTTGCGGATTTCGACGCCGAGCCGGATCGTGTCGTCCCAAAGCACCTCGCCCGATTTGCCCTTCATCATCTGCGCGCCGACGTCGAGCGAGGCGAACAAGGGATAGAAAGGCGAGGTCGAGGCGTGGACCAGAAAGGTCTCGTTGAAGCGGCGATGCTCGATGCGCCGCGTCTGGCCCTTGATGTGGCGGTCCCTGACGTGGATTTGCGAGGCCTGCGAAAAACTCGCCAGCTGTTTGTGGGTCGACTGGGTGGCGATGATCCCCGGCGCATCGGCGCCGAGGTCTTTCAGTCCCATGGCGAAGCGGCCGGCGAAGAGAGGATGGAACTTCATGAAGCCGGCCCAAGCCTCGTCGAACAGGATATAATCACAAAGGTGGCCGATCTTGGCGAGGATGGTCTCGGCGCTGTAAATCGTTCCGTCATAGGAACATTGCTCGATCACCGCGACGCGGAAGGGCCGGTCCTTCTTCCAGGCGCTCTTGTCGGTCACCAGCGGATTGTCACGGATTTTCCTGCGGATTTTCTTCTCATCCAGCGCCTCGTAGTCGATCGGCCCGATCAGGCCGAAGGCGTTGCGGTCGGTTTCGAGATAGATCGGCACGCCGCCCGCGAGCATCAGCGCGCCGTGATGCGCGGCCTTGTGGTTGTTGCGGTCGAACAGCACCAGGTCGCCCGGCGCCACCAGCGCCGACAGCACGATCTTGTTGGAGCCGGACGTGCCGTTGAGCACGAAATAGGTCCGTTCGGCCCCGAAGATTTTTGCGGCCTCCTTTTGCGCGCGAAGCGCGGGTCCTTCGTGGGTGAGCAGGTCGCCCAGCTCCAGCACCGAATTGTCGAGGTCGTCGCGAAAGATCGCCTCGCCCAGATGCTCGACGAAAATCCGGCCGATCGGGCTGCGCGAATAGAACACGCCGCCATTATGGCCGGGGCAGGTCCAGAGCTGATTGCCCTCCTCGGCATAGTCGACCAGTTCGCCAAAAAAGGGCGTCTTCATCGTCTCGGCATATTGCTTGAGCCGGCTGACGAGGTTCTTGGCGATGAATTCCGGGGTTTCCTCGGCGAGGAAAACATAGCCGTCGACATTGTCGAGCACATCGATCGGCAGATCCTCGAACCTTTTGCGGCGCACAAGCAGGATGATTGGCATTTCCAGGCCGCGGCGGCGGACATAGGAGATCAGACCCGCCGTCTTGCTGTTCATCCCCTTCTTGCCCCAGTCGACGATCATGCAGCCGATGGCGGCGTCGGTCTTGATCGCCAGTTCGGCGTCCTCGACCCTGCGGGCGCGCAGAACCTCGAAGCCGGATTTCTCGACCGCCGCGACGATCTGGCGCAGGCGTTCGCCCTCGAGTTCGTCGGGGTCGAAGGCCGGGGCGCAGAGCAGGAAGGTGAAGCGGCGGAAATAATCCATGTCGGTCCCGCGACAAAAGGCGATTCACGCGCCGATGTGACGCGAGGCTGTGACTCTTTGATGAAATTTGCCGCCTTGCCAAGCCCGCGCGGACGCCGGAGTTGAAATTAATGGGCTGAAGCGCTCGCTCATACGCCCCGCGCCGGCGCGACCCGGCGCCTGCCCAGCCGCACGAAAAGCTTGGACGCCGCAGGGCGGATCATGCCGCCGAGGTCGAGAAGGTAGAGCACGGCGCCGAAAGCCACGGCGCCGGCGAAGGCGACCAGCAGGAGGGAGAGGATCGGCGGGCCGGCATGACGCAGCGGCCACATGACGAAAAAGCTCGCCGCGCCGGCGAGCGCAATCGTTCCGACATCGCGGGCGCGCGGCCAATAGGCGCGCCAGGGCCAGGTCTGCGCGATCATCAGAAAAAATCCGGCGGCGAGGCTCGCGGAATGGATCATCGCCAGATTCGCGATGGTCGTCGGCAAGGGACCGAACCAGACCAGGCCGAGATCGAGCGCCGTCGTCGCCAGAGCCGCGACCAAGGTGAGGCCGGTGCGGTGTTCGATCTGCGCGATCGGGTTGAGACAGAACTGGCCGACGCAGAACAAGGCGACGCCGGGCGCGAGAATCAGGCTCAGCGGCACGAATGTGTCGCGGAATTTCGCCGGCGCGACCAGAGCGGCGAAGGCGGGCAGGCTGGCCATATAGCCGAGACACAGCAAGGTTAAAGCCGCGAGGATCAGGGCGCTGTTGCGTGCGACCTGGGCCGCCCCCGCTTCTGCCCCGGCCGTCGCCCGGCGATGCACGGCGATCTGGAACAACAGGATGTCGAGCGCCGCGCCGGCGACCACGATCAACCGGATGGTCATGTCGGTGGCGAGCGACAACTGGCCGGCCGCCGCGAAGTCGATCTGCGCGGCGGCAAAGCCCCGATTGGCGAGCATGACTGCCTGATAGAAGATATTGGCGACGACGATCGGGGCGCCATAGCGCAGATAGGCGACGATCTGCCCCCGGCTCGCCTGCGGCAGGCGGCTGTGCGGATCGGCAGTCTGGCGCCACAGGGCGAAGGTCGAGACCAGCACGCTGGCGGCGGCCATGGTCATGACCAGGGTGGCGTCGCGGAAGACATATCCGGCGCCGACCATGGAGACGAAGGCGAGGACATTTTTCAGGATGACGAGGCTGCTGTAGGCGAGATTGTGAAAGCGGGCGCGCAGCAGGGCGGCGAAGAATTCGAAAAAGCCGCTGGCGACGGCGAAAAGAACGGCCGCGCCGATCATCGGCCGGCCCATGCCAAAATCCAGGCCCAGCAGAACGGCCGCGCCGGCCAGCGCCAAGAGAACCAGCGCGCCGACGATGTAGCCGGCGTTGAGCGTCGCCCGCAGCTCCGGCGCGGAGGCGCGGGTCTGCTCGTTGTAAAAGCGCGTCGCGGAAAGGCGCAGCCAGTCGAAAACCAGCGTGCCGGCCAAGGTGGCGGCGGTGAAAGCGATCGAAAAATGTCCATAGGCGCCCGGCCCCAGCGCCGCGGCGACGAGCAGCCCGAGCAGGAAATTGAGTCCGGCGTTGAGAACGAAGGTCAGTATGATCAGCATGCCGCGCTTGTTTTCCGGTTTGTCGCGACAGAATAGACGCGCGCCGCTAGGAAAGAATTAATCGTCACGGGGCTCACGAAGCCGCCGCGCGCGCGTCGGCCATGCTTTACATTCCGCAAACGCCCGCCGGCCGCGGCCTGGAACGATGCGTTCCGTCTTTGGAATTCATGGAAGATGTTGCTAACATCCGCGCCTTGGCGAATCCGGGGTGTCACGCGCATGGTCAGAAAAATCGCCGTTCAGATGGACCCGATCGAACGGATCAATATCGCCGGCGATTCGACCTTCGCTCTGCTGCTGGAGGCGCAGGCGCGCGGCCATGAAATTCATTATTACACGCCCGACCGGCTGTCGCTGCGTGGCCGCGACGTCGTCGCTCTGGCGCAGGTTCTGCGGGTGCGCGACGTCAAGGGCGATCATTTCGAGCTCGGCCCGCCGCGCGAAATTTTTTTGCGCGACCTGGATGTCGTCCTGTTGCGGCAGGATCCGCCCTTCGATCTCTCCTATATCACCTCGACCCATCTGCTCGAAATGATCGGCGGCCGGACCCTCGTGGTCAACGATCCCGTCGCCGTGCGCAATGCGCCGGAAAAGCTTTTCGTGATGAACTTCCCCGAGCTGATGCCGCCGACGCTGATCAGCCGCGACAGGGCGGCGATCGACGCCTTCCGCGCCGAGCATGGCGAGGTGGTGATGAAGCCGCTGCACGGCCATGGCGGCGCCGCGGTGTTCCGCCTGATGAAACAGGACGCCAATTACGGCTCGCTTTTCGACTTGTTCGCGACGAGTTTTCGCGAACAGTGGGTGGTGCAGAAATTCCTCCCCGAGGTCGCCAAGGGGGACAAGCGCGTCATTCTGGTGGACGGCGCGCCCGCCGGCGCGGTCAACCGGGTGCCGGCGGAAAACGACATCCGCTCCAACATGGTGCGCGGCGGCGCGGCGGAAGCGACCGCTCTGACGCCGCGCGAACAGGAAATCTGCGCGACCATCGGCCCGGAGCTGAAGAAGCGCGGCCTGGTGTTCGTGGGCATAGACGTGATCGACGGATTTCTCACCGAGATCAACGTGACGTCGCCGACCGGCATTCGCGCCATCAAGCACACCGGCGGGCCGGATATCGCGGTCGCGATCTGGGACGCCATCGCCGGCAAGGTCGCCGCGCTGGAGACGGTGGGATGACTCTTCACGGAGAAATCCCAACGCGCGAGCATGCGGCGCCCAAATGGACCGGCCCGCGCATGGAACTGCCGATGAAGGCGCTGTTTGACCGCGCCTCCGTCGAGGCGCGCCTCGCGGCGCTCGCCGAGCGCCATGGGGGCGCGGCGCCGGAATTCCGCAAGGGGGCGGTCGAGGTTTTCGCCGATTCCTTGGCCCATGGCCGCGCCGTTGCGCGCGCCGCGCTCGAAAACAAGGGCTCGGGTCTGGCCTGCGGCGCCCATCTCGCTTTTCTCGAAGACGAGATCATCCGCGCCATTCATTGGAGCGTGATCAAATATATCCTGCCGATGAAGCCGCCCCATCGCCTGTGCGTGGTCGCGGTCGGCGGCTACGGGCGCGGCGCCCTGGCGCCGGGCTCGGACATCGACCTTCTCTTTCTCCTGCCGAGCGGCAATCACGCGGCGGAGGCGAAAGTGGTCGAGGCCATGCTCTACATCCTATGGGACCTGAAGCAGAAGATCGGCCACGCCACGCGCACGGTCGAGGACTCCCTGCGTCAGGCCAAGGCGGACATGACGATCCGCACCACTTTGCTCGAATGCCGTTACCTGCTGGGCGATCACGCGCTGCTCGACAAGCTGCTGGCGCGATTCGACCAGGAGATCGTGCGCCCGACCGCGCCGGAATTCGTCGCCGCGAAGCTCGCCGAGCGCGATGAGCGCATTCGCCGCGCGGGCGCCTCGCGTTATCTCGTCGAGCCCAACGTCAAGGAGGGCAAGGGGGGGTTGCGCGACCTCAACACATTGTTTTGGATCGCAAAATATACCTATCGTGTTCATGACGCGGAGGCTCTGGTCGGCGTCGGCCTGTTCACCGCGCAGGAATTGCGGCTATTCCGCCGCTGCGAGGCGTTTCTGTGGAAAGTCCGCTGTTTCCTTCATTTCCTCACCGGCCATGCCGAAGAGCGTCTGAGCTTCGACCTTCAGCGCCAGATCGCGGGCGAACTCGGCTATGCCTCGCGCGACGGCCTGGCGGCGGTCGAGCGCTTCATGAAGCTTTATTTCACGGTCGCCAAGAATGTCGGCGACCTGACCAATATCGTCTGCGCGGCGCTGGAGGAGCGACAGGCCAAGCCCAAGGCGGTGTTCGACCGTTTCGTCAGCAAATTGCGCCGCCGCGCCAAGCCTCGCGATCTCGGGCCCTTCGCCGTGGAGACTGGCCGAGTCACCGTCGCCTCTCCCGACACGTTCGCCAAGGATCCGGTCAATCTCATCCGCCTGTTTCACGTCGCGGCGCGCAACGAACTCCCGATTCATCCCGACGCCTTGCGGCTGGTCACCCAGTCCCTGCCGCGCATCAACGGGCGACTGCGGGCCGACGCGGAAGCGAACCGGCTGTTCCTCGAAATCATGATCTCGCCGAAATCCTGCGAGCGCGCCCTGCGGCTGATGAACGAGGCGGGGGTGCTTGGCCGCTTCATTCCCGATTTTGGCCGCATCGTCGCGATGATGCAGTTCAACATGTATCATCACTACACGGTGGACGAGCATCTCCTGCGGGCTTTGGGCCAGCTCGGCGCGCTCGGTCTCGGCGAATTGACCGAGGAGCTGCCCCTCGCCAGCTCGATCATGCCGACCATCAGCCATCGGCGGGCGCTTTGCGTCGCGGTCCTGCTGCATGACATCGCCAAGGGCCGCAAAGAAGACCATTCCATCGCCGGCGCGGAAATCGCCCGCAAGCTCGGGCCGCGCCTGGGCCTGACCGCTGCGGAAACCGAGGCTGCCGCCTGGCTTGTCGAATATCACCTCATCATGTCCAACACCGCGCAGGGCCGCGACCTCGCCGACCGGGGAACGATCGAGGAATTCGCCAAGGCGGTCCAGACCATCGAGCGGCTGAAAATGCTGCTGGTCCTGACCGCCTGCGACATACGCGCGGTCGGGCCGGGGGTCTGGAACGGCTGGAAGGCCGAATTGCTGCGCACGCTCTATTGGGAGACCGAGGTGGTGCTCGCGGGCGGCCATTCCTTGATGGACCGCAAGCGGCGCGTGGAAAAATCCCAGGCCGAACTGCGCGAAATGCTTCCCGGCTGGTCGGACCCCGAATTCGCCGAATATGCGGCGCGGCATTATCCCGCCTATTGGCTCAAGGCCGATCTGCAGCACCGCGTCGCCCACGCCCGTTTGCTGCACGCCACGGCGGTCGAGATGCATTCGCTGGCGACCGAAGTCGCGACCGACGCTTATCGCTCGGTCACCGAGATCACCGTCGTCGCGCCCGACCATCCGCGCCTGCTGTCGATCATCGCCGGCGCCTGCGCCGTTTCCGGCGCCAATATCGTGGACGCCCAGATTTTCACCACCGCCGACGGTCTGGCTCTCGACACGATCAGCGTGACCCGCGCCTTCGACCGCGACGAGGATGAGATGCGTCGCGGGCGGCGCATCGCCTTGGCGGTCGAACAGGCTCTGCGTGGAGAGATCCACCTCAGCAACGTGGTCGCGGATCGCGCGGCCAAGGCGGTCAGCCACGCCAAAACCTTCACGATCCCGCCCGACGTGGTCATCGACAACAGCCAGTCGCACATTTACACAGTCGTCGAAGTGTCCGGCCTCGACCGGCTGGGTCTGCTCTACGACCTGACCCAGGCCTTGTCGCGTCTCAATCTCAATATCGCCTCCGCCCATATCGTGACCTTCGGCGAAAAGGCGGTGGACACTTTCTATGTTAGCGACCTCACGGGCGCCAAAGTGATCAATCCGGCGCGTCAGGCGGCGCTGCGCCGCAACCTGCTGGACGTGTTCGAGGCCGGAGGGGAAGCTTGATTTTTGCTGCTTCTCGCCCGATATGCTCAGGCGAAGCGAACAAAAGGCTGAGTGATGAACGACGGCAACAATCCGCAGAACGAAGAGCTTTCGCCGAAGGGCGAGACCGCGGCCTCCACGCCCGGCGCCGATCCGGCCACGGCCCAGAGCGACGCCGAGCGCGACGCTGCGGCAGTTCAGGCTTTGATCGCCGAAAACGCCAGCCTCAAGGACAAGATGCTGCGTACTTTGGCGGAGATGGAAAACCTGCGCCGCCGCACGGAAAAGGAAGTCGCCGACGCCAAGGCCTATGGCGTGTCGAGCTTCGCCCGCGACATGCTGGCTTTCGCCGACAATCTGCGCCGCGCGCTCGACAATGTTCCCGCCGAAGCCCGCGACAGCGCCGACGCCTCGCTCAAGGCCTTTGTCGAGGGGATCGAACTGACGGAGCGCGATTTCCTGTCGCGTCTGGCGCGCCACGGCGTCCGCAAGCTTGAGCCCAAGGGCCAGAAATTCGACCCGAATTTCCACGAGGCTCTGTTCGAGGCCCATGACGAGAGCGTCCCGGCGGGCGCGGTCGCCCATGTCGTCGAGGAAGGTTTTGCGATTGGCGACCGCGTGCTGCGCCCGGCGAAGGTCGGGGTGGCCAAGGGCGGCGCCAAACCAAACTGATTTCCGGCCATGCTGCTGCTGAAGCCCGGACTGCGCCTTTACAAGGCGGCGCTGGACCGGGCCGCGCAGGAGGCCCTCCGCGACGAACTGCGCGACTTGCTGCGCGAAGCTCCTCTGTTCCATCCGACCATGCCGCGCTCTGGAAAGCCTTTTTCGGTGCGCATGAGCAATTGCGGCCCGCTCGGCTGGATCTCGGACATTTCCGGCTATCGCTACCAGGCCCATCATCCGGAAACCGGCAGGCCCTGGCCGCCGATGCCCGAATGCCTGCGGGGGCTTTGGCGGGCATATGCCGGATGCGATCTCGCCCCTGACGCCTGCCTGATCAATTTTTATGACGAGCAGGCGCGGATGGGCGCGCATCAGGATCGCGACGAAGCGGATTTTTCCGCGCCGATCCTCTCGGTTTCCCTCGGCGATTCCTGCCGCTTCCGCTACGGCGGCGAAAACCGTCGTGATCCCAGCGACAGCCTCCGCCTCGATTCCGGCGACGTGCTGGTCTTCGGCGGCCCGGCGCGGCTGATGTTCCATGGCGTCGACCGCATCCTGCCCAAGACCTCGACCCTGCTCGACCCGCCCGGCCGGATCAATCTGACCCTGCGCCGGGCGAAATGACCGCGGGTCGACGTCAGCCGCCCATGAAGCCGGAGCCGATATTGATCGTCATCGCCAGCACGGCGTTGTTGTAAAAAAAGGCGAGCACCCCGTGGAGCGTCGCCAGCCGCCGCAACCGCGCGCTGACGATATTGACGTCGGCGGTGGCGCAGGCGACGCCGATCACATAGGAAAAATAGAGGAAGTCGGGATAATTCGGCCGGTCCACGCCGGGGAAGGCGAGCCCGCCGCTCCATTTGCCGTGGTCGTCCGCCTTGGCGGCCCGGAAGAATTCATTGGCGTAATGCAGCGCGAAGGTCATGTGCAGAAACAGCCACGATCCGAGAATCGTGGCGATCGCCAGAGCGATATGCAGTTCCTTGACCGGATGGGGCGCCTTGCTGGCCGTGCCGAGCTGGGCGAAAATGGCGGCGAAGGAGACGGTCGCGGAAATCGCCGCCAGCGTCAGGACGGCATAGCCGCCTTCGTCCTGCAAAGCCGCCCGCCGGTGGATGTCCCGATCGCCCGAACGCCCGATCATGAGGGCGACGGCGACGAGATAGCTCCACACGCCGACGTTCCAGCCGGCAAGGCCGCGTGTCACCGGACGCCAATCCGCCGGGGTCGTCAAACCCACCGCCACGCCGAGCGCCGCGCATAAAAAGAGGCGAGGACGCGCCCGAATGACGCGCAAGGGTTTTGGCAGACGGCGGGTCGGCGTTTCGGTCATGCGATCAGCATTTTCGTGCGACGGTGAAACGCGCGGCCTCAGCCAGAACGCCGGCGCTTTCGCCAAAACCGCCGACCGCCAGCGCCCTTATGGCCTCCTCGGCCAAATCGTCGCGGCGCCGGCGCGCCACTTCGAGACCGAGGGCCGCGACCAGCGTCGCCTTGTTGCGCTCGGCGTCCTTGCCGGCGCGTTTTCCCAGCGCCTGCTCATCGCCTTCCGCGTCGAGAATGTCGTCGGCCACCTGAAAAGCCGCGCCGAGCGCCGCGCCATAGCGGCTCAGCGCCGCCATCTGTTTCGCGTCAGCCCCGCCGATCCTCGCGCCGGCCTCGACGGCGAAGAGCAGCAGCGCCCCGGTTTTCATCGACTGCATCAGGGCGACGAAGTCTTTCGCGTGCGGCGTTGTGCTTTTCTCGGCTTCGAGATCGAGCGCCTGGCCGCCGACCATGCCGCCGAGACCCGCCGCGCGGGCGAGCATCAGGGTCAGATCGGCGCGCACTTTGGCGTCGGCATGAGTCGGGGCGTCGGAAATGACGTCGAAAGCGTAGGTCAGCAGGCCGTCGCCGGCAAGAATCGCGGTCGCTTCATCAAAAGCCTTGTGGACGGTCGGGCGGCCGCGCCGCAGATCGTCGTCGTCCATGGCCGGCAGGTCGTCATGGATCAGCGAATAGCAATGGATCATCTCAAGCGCGCAACCCGCGCGCAAAACCCCCTCGCCCTCGACCCCGAACAGTTTCGCGGTCTCGACGACGAGAAAAGGCCGCAGCCGCTTGCCGCCGCCGAGCGCGCCATAGCGCATGGCTTCGAGCAGACGTTCGGGGCGGGTTTTTTCGCCAGGCAGGCGCTGGGGCTGGAGCAAGGCGTCGAGCATGGATTCGGTCGCCTCGGCGGTTGCGACCAGACGGGCGGCGAATTTTTGAGCAACATTTCCAGCCGACATGCCGCGAGTCCCGATTGTGGCAAAAATTTCCGGGGATCGCTTGCCCGATGCGCGCGGGCCGGTCAAGCCGCACCTGAACCTCTTTTCAGGGTCGGCGCCAAGGAAGAATCTCAATTTTTGGGAAGGAGTAACTTGGCGCCCAAGCGAGAATTGCGCCTTCGTACCGGCTAATCGCCTGAATTATAAGTCATATTGCTAATGCCGTCTTCAGTTTGTCTCGCAGTCCGGTTGCACGACTCTCACACCACCTGTGTCTATGCAATTCACGGACAGAATGACCCGGCCCGTCGATCGCGTTTGCGACTTCAAGACTCTTTTCGCCACGTTCCCAGCGCCCTAATTGGCTGTCTGTATTGCCGAGTCGAGGCGCGACGCTTCGCTCTGTCGAGTCCACAGCGGTTTTTTTGCCTAACGCTTCCACACGATTGGCAGCAAGGCAGCCGGCGGATCCGAGTCCGTCAATGTCCAGGGCCGTCCATGCGCGTCATATTTGACGAGTTTCGCCAAAAAATTGCTAAGTTATTGATTTTATGGCGCACCCGAAGGGATTCGACCCTCTGGCCTCTGCCTTCGGAGGGTTGTGGCTAAGCTTTTCCAAGCTTTGCGGGTCGTTCCTTACCTACCAAAACCACAAGCAATCCGCCGGATTCAGCGTTGCTGAGTTTTGCTGACCCATGCTAACATTTGCCGCGAGCTGGTAGCCAATTGGTAGCCAGAAGTTGTCGGCAACCAATCTGACTTCCGATTGAGGGGGCATGGAATGAGCAGCAAGCGCGCGAAGATCGGCCTAAAGGAAGTCCGCGCTCTCGGCCCGAATGAAACGATCTGGGACACGTCCGTCACCGGCTTTTGCGCCCGGCACCGTGAATCGGCGGCTGTTTTTTATGGATTGAAGTACCGAACTGCGGAGGGCGTTCAGCGCTGGCAAACGATTGGCCGCCACGGCTCGCCTTGGACGCCAGACACGGCCAGGACCGAAGCTATCCGGTTGCTGGGCGAAGTCGCCAAAGGCGGCGACCCATCAGGCGATAAGCATAACCGTCGCAGAGCGATGACTGTCGCCGAACTGTGCGACCAATATCTGGTGGACGCGAAGGCCGGAAAGATCATCAGGCGGGGGAAAACGAAGAAGGCATCCACGCTGACGATCGACGCCGGCCGTATCGAAAGACATATCAAGCCCCTTCTTGGCCGCAAGCCGGTGGCAGCCGTTACGTCTGGCGAGATCGCCGAGTTCATGCACGACGTCGCAAGCGGCAAAACAGCGGCGACGGTTAAGACGGGAAAGCATGGCTTGGCTCGCGTCTCGGGCGGTCGAGGAACAGCCAGCCGAACAGTGGGGCTACTCGGCGGCATTTTTACCTATGCGATGAAATTGGGCTTGCGCGCTGACAATCCAGTTCGCGGCGTCGAGCGCCACGGCGACAACAAGCGCGACCGCCGCCTTACGGACGAAGAATACGCCCGGCTTGGAGGTTCTCTGCGCGATCTCAAAGCTGAAATGTGGCCGCCGGCCGTCGCAATGGCGCGCTTCCTGGCCGTCAGCGGCTGGCGTCGGGGCGAAGCAATTGAACTGCGATGGGGCGAAGTTGATCTGGCGACCAGGACAGCCAGATTGAAGGACACGAAAACCGGCTATTCCCTACGGCCATTGTCCCATCGCGCCGTCGAGATCATCGGCTCTATAGCATTCGGGACCAAAAAGGCAGACTCTCTCGTGTTTGCCCCCTCCAAAGGCGCCGGGGCGATGACGGGTTTCCCGAAATACTGGAGGAAGATCGCAAGAAAAGCCAACTTGCCCTCCGACGCTATACCCCATGTCCTGCGGCATTCGGTCGCTTCAGTTGCCGCTGACGCTGGATATTCGGAACTGACCATCGCCAACCTGATCGGCCACAAACAGCACAGCATGACCAGCCGCTACAGCCACGTCGCCGACGCCGTGCTGCTGGCGGCCGCCGACGCCGTGTCTGATCGGATCGCCAATCTTATGGGCGACGCCAAGCCAGAATCCGTGGTCGTGCAGCTTCGCCCAGCGAAATAACGTGTAAACATTCGCGGATAGGACGGCCATCCGACAAGCCGGGGCGGCATCCCCGGCTTCCGCGAGTTCCTCGCTGCCGGAGGCGACGCCCGCCATGGAACGCAAACAGCGCAACCCCTTTGAGCAGTCGCTTGCTGAGTTGTGGTCGCCCAAAGTTGGAGCCGACACACTCGCCAAGTTACAAGAGGGTCCGGCCGCCGACCTGTCCGAAGCGGCGGGGGCTCTGACCAAACTTTACAAGCTCGCGCGCCGCGCCCAGGCGGAGGAAGATCGCCAGTGGATCGACGATCACTTCCGAAAGGCAAGGGAGGGGCTCCGCGAATTTAAGGGCCCGATTAGGAAAGGCGATATCGAACTTCTGATTGCCAGCGCCTCGTTCTTCGCGCGTTTCATCCACGACACCAAACAACTGGAGAATCGCCTCGACCTGGCGAGCGCCCACAGGATGAGGCGTCGCAAGAAACTCGGCAACGCGGAACGCCCGGGTGATGATCGCAGGAGAGCCGACCTGATAGAAGCGATCATCATGGCGGCCGATGGGCGGCCGCTGGCTGCAAGCGACACTTTCGTTGAAAAAATTGGCGTGAAAGTCCGCGAATTTATGAAAAAAAGAGGCTACGACACGCGATTTGGTATGTCCGATGACACAGTCCGGAAGGCAATTGCCAAACTGAAAAAGGGTCAGTCTTAAATATTTACCCGGCCCAAAAAGGGTGACTCTTACACGCTTACCCTCTGCATCAGAGACATAAGCAGACATGCTGCTCTCCGGTCAAACTTGGTCGGAGACGATGATGCAACAAACTCAAGATGCCATTGCCGCCGCTTGGGCGGCGTTGCGGGAGGAAATCGAAGCGCTCGACATTTCGCTTCCCGCCGAAGTCTACGAAATCGATCCCAACACCCAGATGACGCGTCGGGGCTTGTCGGAGAACCTCGAAAAAAGGGGCGTCATTCGCATTGCGCCTTCGACTCTCGCCCGTCGTGCCTGCAAAGGCGGCGGGCCGCCCTACCGCCGGTGGTCAGCGTCACGCTCCGCCTATACTTGGGGCCCAAGCGTCTTGTGGGCGGCTCGCTGCTTGTCCCCTGTCGTTTGCTCGACCTCCGAAATCGATGCGCAACGTCAAAAGAAAATGGAGGTGGCCAATGGCTGATATCGTTTTGGGCATCGACCCAGGCGTGCGCGGCGCCATCGCTGTGCTGAACATCAACGGCGATTTGCTGTCCATCGAGGACATGCCGGCCTTGCCCGACGGAGCGAAAGGCCGCTACGCGGTCAACGCCCCTTTGCTTGCGAGCGCCGTCTATAAGTCCCACGCCAAACTGGCCTTTTGTGAGTTGGTCGCGGCGCGCCCTGGCGAAGGGGTCGTTGGCGCGTTCGGTTTCGGCCGGAGTCGCGGCGTCATTGAAGGCGTTCTCGCCGCTGCAGGCATCCCTGTCGTCATGCTCACGCCGCCGTCGTGGAAGCGCCTCGTCGGCATCCAGGCCGGAACGGCCGCCCCGAAACACGCGGCCCGCATCGAAGCGATCCGCCGCTGGCCCGGCAAGGCCGACCTGTTCGCCCGCATCAAGGATGACGGCCGCGCCGAGGCCGCCTTGATCGGTGTAGCTGGCATTTCCAGGGAGGGACGCCCGTGAACGACCCTCTTGCTTCTGAAATCGCCACCAAGGCTCGCGAGGAAACTCATACGAACCTCGCCATCGCCGAACATTATGCGCGTTTGGCGCGGGGTCACCTTGAGATTGGGGACGACATTGTCGCGTTGCTCGATATAGAGCGTTTCGTCCATCACGCGCGAGCCGCCACTCGTAACTTTCGCGATGTCCGCCGGCTCATGATCGAGCGCGACAAAGATCTCAACCAGGCGAATTACTGCCCCGTCAAAGAGGCGGCCAGATGAATATTATAAAACTGGAGTCTTTTGCGGGAGATCGCGTCGATAATGCGATTCCGATGGCGCAGCAACTCCCGCTATCCTCGAAAGATCGTGTCACTGAGGAGCGCTTTGAAAAACGCGTCGGCT
>JAJYCZ010000240.1 GCA_021777915.1 Pseudomonadota bacterium
ACGAGCAGAAGCTCGACTGGCTGCAACTGATCCGGTGCGAGAACATTGGCCCGCGCACTTTCGGCGCCCTGATCCGGCGCCATGGCGACGCCGGCGCGGCGTTGCGCGCGCTGCCCGATCTGATCCGTCAGGGCAAGGGCCGGGCGGTCGTCATCGCGCCGCGCGAACAGGTTTTGCGCGAATGGGAGCAGGCGCGAAAACTCGGCGCCCGCTTCATCGCCTTGTGCGAAGCTGATTACCCCGCAAGACTGCGGGCCATCGACGCGCCGCCGCCGCTGATCGCCGTGCGCGGCGACGCCAGCCTGCTCGACAAGCCGATGGTGGCGCTGGTCGGCTCGCGCAACGCCTCGGGCAATGGCCTTGCCATGACCGAAAGGCTGGCGCGGGGCCTCGGCGCGGCGGGCTATGTCGTCGTGTCCGGCCTCGCGCGCGGCGTCGACGCCAGCGCCCATCGCGCCTCGCTGGCGAGCGGCGCCGTCGGCGTGCTCGCGGGCGGGCTCGACAGGCCCTATCCCCCGGAAAACCTGGCCTTGATCGAGCAGTTGGCCGAGCGCGGCGCCGTGGTGTCGGAAATGCCATTCGGCTATGAGCCGCGCGGCCGCGATTTTCCCCGCCGCAACCGGATCGTCTCCGGACTGTCGCTGGCGACCGTCGTGGTCGAGGCGGCGCGGCGCTCGGGCTCGCTCATCACCGCGAAATTCGCGCAGGAGCAGGGCCGCGAAGTCTTCGCCGTGCCGGGTTCGCCGCTTGATCCGCGCGCGGAAGGCGCGATCGACCTGATCCGCGACGGCGCCCTGGTCTGCGCCAATGCGCAGGACGTGATCGACGTCGTCGCGCCGCTCGCCGCGCGCGGCGCCGCCCGTTACGACCTGTTCTTCGATCCCGCGCCCGACTCCCTTGGCGAACCGTTATGGGAGGAGTGGGATTGGACCGCGGCTGGCGCGCTCGGCGCGCCTTTGGTCGTTGAGGATGAGGCCGAGCCGCCGCCCGAGCTGGCTGCGGCAATCGGACCGGACTCGTTGCGGGAAAGAATCGAATTTCTGCTCGGGCCGTCTCCCATCGCCGTGGACGATCTGGCCCGCGCCAGCGGTTGCCTGGTCCATGAGGCCCGGCTGATCCTTCAGGAGCTCGAAGTCGAAGGCCGGATCGAGCGTCAGAGCGGCGACCGCGTGACGCTGCTCGGCTGATCAATCGTCGTCGATCGGCGTTTCGCTCTGGCGCGCCTGCATTTCAGCTTCGACATGGGCCATGTCGAGCAGATAGGCGACGAGGTCGAGACGGGCTTCGCGCGCCATGGCGGCGAGAGCGCCGACCATGTCGGCAATATAGTGCGCGGTTTCCTCCGCCCCCCCGACTGCGATCGCAGCGGCGCCGGCCCCGGAATCGTCGTCGATGTCGTAGCTGAAATCCTCACCCATGGCGTCGCTAGCTCCGCGCGCCTGCGGCTCGTCGCTTGGCGCGGCGGGCGGCGCGTCGTCGAAGAATGGCGTGGCGCTGTTTCCAGATTTTTTTGCCATCGACCCCTCCTCCAGCCAATGAAGCGGATTACGTCGCCCTTCGGTTCGTCGGCGGCGCAGCTCAAGGCACAATCAATAGTTGCGTATCGGCGTCGCGAATTTTCCCATCGCTTGACGTGCTGCGCGGACGTCGCGAAGATCGGCGATGTCGCGCTCCGAACGGCAAAAAAATAGCATAAACTGTATCTTAGGTCGAGGGGTCGGGCGCGTTTGCTCCTTATGAAAAAGGAGGAGCGGTTAGCCGAGCCTGCTGAGCCGGTCCAGCGCGCCCTGCAGGATGTAAGCTGCCGCCATGCGATCTACAACTTCTGCGCGCTTTCCGCGCGAAACATCCTGCGCGATCAGCTCGCGGGTGACGGCGGCGGTCGAGAGTCTTTCGTCCCAGAAGACGAAGGGCCGCCGCGCCAAAGGCGCGGTTTGCCTGACGAAAGCGCGAGTTGATTGGGCGCGCGGCCCTTCCGTGCCGTCCATGTTGAGCGGCAGGCCGATGACGAAGGCCGCAACCCCGTGGTTGTCCGCCAGCGCCAGCATCTTCTCGACATCCGGCGTATATTTTACGCGCCTGATCGTCTCCAGCGGCGTGGCGAGCCGCCGCTCGACATCGGAGAGCGCCAGGCCAATGGTCTTCGTGCCAAGGTCGATTCCCATCAGCCTGTCGTTCCGGCGCAACAGGCCGGACAGCTCTTCGAGACGGACGACGGCGGGCGTTTTCTGCGGTTCGCTCATGGCTTTGGGCTAGCACGGGCGTGGGTTTCAGGCCAGCCTTTCGAGGACAACGAGTCACCCATGTCGCAATCGAACGACAAGACCCTGCAATCCTATGCATCGCGGCTGCAAGCCTATGTCGAGGGAGCGGCGCCGGTCGTCGGCGGCGAAGTGAAGGACTGGATCGATTCGCTCCTCGCAGGCCTTAAACCCTCGGCCTCGATTCTCGAACTCGGCTCCGCCTTCGGCCGCGACGCAGCTTATATCCAAGGCAGGGGCTTCACGATTCATTGCACCGACGCCGTTCCCGGCTTTGTCGCGCTTTTGCGCGGCCGCGGCCTCAACGCGCGCCTGCTCAACATCCTGACCGACGCGCCCGAGCGGACTTATGACCTGATCTTCGCCAATGCCGTCCTGCTTCATTTCACGCGCGCCGAATTTGCTTCGGCGCTCGCGAAATTGCGCGCCGCGCTCGTCCCGGGCGGGCGCCTCGCCTTCAGCCTCAAACGCGGGCGGGGCGAGGAATGGTCGAGCGCGAAACTCGATGCGCCGCGCTACTTTCATTATTGGGAGCGGCAAAACCTGCCGCCCTTGCTGCGCGCGGCGGGCTTCGCCTCGTGGGAGATCGCCGGGACGCGCGCCGGCTGGCTGTTCGTCACGGCCGATGCGCCTTGCGTCAACGCGGGGCCGGGCTAAACTCGCGCCCATCTCCACAAGAGGCGACCCCCATGAGAATCACCTGGCTCGGCCATTCGGCCTTCCGCGTCGATTTGCGCGATTCCCACATCCTCATCGACCCCTTTCTGACCGGCAATCCGAAATTCACCGGCAGCCTCGACGAGGTTTCGGCAGGCGTCACCCATATCGTCCTGACCCACGGGCACGACGACCATGTTGGCGACGCCCCCGAGATCGCGAAAAGGACCGGCGCGCAGATCGTCGCCAATTTCGAGGTCTGCATGTATGTTCACGGCCAGGGCGCGCAGAACGTCAATCCCGGCAACACCGGCGGCGTGATCCCCTGCGGCGAATTTTCCGTCGCCCTCACGCCGGCCGTGCATTCCGCGAGCACGATCATCGACGGCAAGCCGGTCTATCTCGGCAATCCGAACGGCGTGGTGCTGCTGCCCGCTCAGGGCCCGCGCGTCTATCATTGCGGCGACACCGCGATCTTCGGCGACATGGCGCTGATCCGCGAAATGTACCAGCCGGAGATCGGCCTCGTCCCGGTCGGCGACCGCTTCACCATGGACGGCGCGACGGCGGCGCTGGCGGTCAAGCGCTATTTTGATTTCCGCGACGTCATCCCGATGCATTACGGGACCTTCCCGATCATCGACTCGACCCCGGAGGCCTTCCTCGCCGCCATGCAGGGCGCGAGCGCCCGCGTCCACGTTCCGCAGATCGGCGAGGCGATCGAGTTCTGAAGAGGCCCGAGGCAAAAAAATCAGCACTCGCGCGTGTTGAGTGATAACAATTTGAAATACTTGACAGAATCATGAAGGGAGCGCGTAATTTCGGGGTTGAACTGGAGGTGTTTCGATGGTGTCGGGAGACTTCGTGCGTCAGCTGCAGGGTTATGGATTAACCACGGCCAATATCCTCTATCGCCTGCCGGACCATCCGGCGATCATCCAGGAATTCATCTGGCAGAATTACGATCTGCAGCCCGAATTCCCCGAATTGCGCAAATTCCTGAAATTCTGGAGCGA
>JAJYCZ010000241.1 GCA_021777915.1 Pseudomonadota bacterium
TCCAGGGCGGCGCCGACGCCGTGACCCGCGTGCTGATCGAATTCGGCGATAAGGCGCGGAGCGACGGCGGCGAAGACGGGGGCGAGATTTGGACCACGGTGGGCGTCTCGGCCAATCTGATCGACGCCTCCTTCCAGGCTTTGCTCGACGCGATCCAATATAAATTGCTCAAGGCGGGGGCCTGAGTCCCGCTCCGGGCGAACCGGCGCGTTGCGCCGGATCATGGCGCGGGACGATTTAATCCGTTAGCGTGGCGTCATTACCGGCGCGCTTCGGCGTGAGGCGTCGATCTTTGTGTCCCAGGGAGGACCCGCCATTGTCTCAAATCATTGAACCAGCCAGGAAGAACGGCGCCTCGCAGGACAACAATCCACACCCGGCCCAGGGCGAAAAGTCGAAAGCCGCGGTCAAGGCCGCGGCCAGGACCAGGGAAGCCGCGCCCAAACAGCCCGCGCCGGACGAATCGCCCCAGCATCACCTCGCCCAGATGCGGCACGATCCCGCCGCGATCCGCCGCGTGTTCGAGACCGGCGAATACCCTTACGCCGCGCGCATGCGCACCGGGCCCTATGAACAGCATATGCTGAAACTGCAGCAGGAACTGCTCAAGGCGCAGCGCTGGGTCGAGCAGAGCGGCGAAAAGATCGTCATGCTGTTCGAGGGCCGCGACGCGGCGGGCAAAGGCGGCACGATCAAGCGCTACATGGAGCACATGAACCCCCGCACCGCCCGCGTGGTGGCGCTGCAGAAGCCGACCGAGCGCGAGCGCACCCAATGGTTCTTCCAGCGCTATGTTTCGCAACTGCCGTCCGCCGGCGAGATCTGCCTGTTCGACCGCTCGTGGTACAATCGCGCCGGCGTCGAGCGGGTAATGGGTTTCTGCACGCCCAATGAATATCTCGAATTCATGCGCCAGTGCCCGGAAGTCGAACGCATGCTGTCGCGCTCCGGCATCCGTTTGTTCAAATACTGGTTCTCGGTGTCGCGCGAGGAGCAGCGCCGCAGGTTCGAGTCGCGCAAGACCGATCCGTTGAAACAATGGAAGCTGTCGCCGATCGACATGGCCTCGCTGGACAAATGGGATGAATATACCGAGGCCAAGGAGGCGATGTTCTTCTATACCGACACCGCCGACGCGCCCTGGATCATCATCAAGTCCGACGACAAGAAGCGCGCGCGCCTGAACTGCATGAGCCACTTCCTGTGGTCCCTGCCCTATCCCAACAAGGACCTCTCCATCGTGAGGCCGCCCGACCCGCTGATCGTTGGCTCGACCGAACATGTCATCGGCCACGACATGAACATCATCGACAAGACGGTCCATCCCGAATTGAAGCGGGGATAGCGCTCTATGTGCCGCAAAAGGTTTCCCGCACCTGTTCCTCGGGGCGGGGCGGCGTTTCCAGGTCGTCTTCGGGTTTTTCCGGCGCCGGCGGCTCCCGGAACGGGTGTTTCACCGCCGCGCAAAGCCGCAGCATGGGCTGGAGGTCGCCCTCGTTGGCGGCGGCGAGCGCCTGTTCGACGCGGTGATTGCGGGGGATGACGATGGGATTGGCGAGTCGCATCAACTCAAAGCGTGCGGAAGAATCCGCGCCGGCCGTCAGGCCGCGCCAGTCGGCCAGGAAACGCGCGGCGTCCTCGCGCGCCGCCGCGTCGGCTTGCGCGAACAGGTCCAGAAAGTCCGAATCTCCGGCGCCGCCCGCGACGCGCGTCAACCGGCGGAAAAACAGGGTGAAATCGGCGTTCGAGGCGTCGAGCAGCCGCCACAGGCCGGCGATGAACGTTTCATTGGCGGGATCATGGGACTTCAGGCCGAGCTTGCGTTCGAGCCCCTCGGCCAGGGCCGCGCCATAGGCCGGCCGGAACTCGTCCAGCATTTTTTCCGCCCGCCCCAACGCCACGCCCTCGTCGGCGTCGAACAGAGGCAGCAGGCATTCCGCGAGGCGGGCCAGATTCCATCCGGCGATCGGCGCCTGGCGGTTGAAGGCGTAGCGCCCTTCGGCGTCGACCGAGGAATAGACCTGCCGGCGGTTGAACCCGTCCATGAAGGCGCAGGGGCCGAAATCGATGGTTTCGCCGGAAACCGACATGTTGTCGGTGTTCATCACCCCATGGATGAAGCCGACCAGCATCCATTGCGCGACCAGGCGCGCCTGCCGCGCCACGACCTGGGCGAAGAAGGCGAGATAGGCGTCCGGCTCGCCGGCAAATTCGGGATAGAGCCGGGCAATGCAATGATCGGCGAGCGCTTTGGTGAGCAGCGGGCCCTGGCCGCGCCGGGCGTCCTCGTTGGCGGCGTATTGGAAGGTGCCGACCCGCACATGGCTGCGCGCGATCCTCGTCAGCACGGCGCCGGGCTGGGGCGTCTGCCGATAGACGGGCGCGCCGGTGGCGACCACGGCCAGCGCGCGGGTGGTCGGAACGCCCAAGCCAGCCATGGCCTCGCTGACGATATATTCGCGCAGCATGGCCGACAAAGTGGCGCGGCCGTCGCCCCGCCCCGAGAATCTGGTTCGGCCGGAGCCCTTGAGGTGGACGTCATAAGCCGCGCCGCCGGGCGCGACGATCTCGCCGATCATCGCGGCGCGGCCATCGCCCATCAGAGGGTTCCAATAGCCGAACTGGTGGCCGGCATAGGCGAGCGCGATGTTCTCGCGTCCCTTGGGCGGCGCGCCGCCGGACAGCCATTCCAGCAACTCCGGCGTCGCCGCGCCTTCGGGCAGGCCGAGTTCGGCCGCCAGCCCGCCGTTGAACACCACCCATTGCGGCGCCGGCGGCGGCGAAACGGGCGCCGGCGTGAAAAACTCGGGCGGCAGGGCGCGATAAGAGGTTTCGCGCAGGAAATGCGTGCTCGCGGTCATGCGGACTCCCGACACGACGTCCCCTCGCGCTCCGGGCGGGCGCGGAAAATCGTCAGTTCCTGAACTGGGGCCGGGGCGGCGTTTTTGCAAGTGTCGGGCGTTGAAGCGAGAATTCCGGCGCGGGATCGTGAAACCGGGTCGCGCGATAAACGTCGAGCACGATGGCCGGCTCGGCCCCGGCCATGATGTCCACCGGCGCGAGCGGTTCGATCGAGTCGAAATAGTTTTTGTACCGCGCGCGGGCGTCGGCCAGGGAAAGATTCTGTCCGACGATCAGCGCGTTCCGGCCGACGAAGCGTTGCGGATCGCGGATGAGTCCGAAGCCGCGCGGGTCGTCGGACAGGCAGAGAACCGGCAGGCGGCCCCGCACGGCGACATCGAGCTTGCCGGCTTCGAACCAGCGCGTGGCCGCGATGAACATGTCGTTCTTGCGCCATCCGCGAGCGTCGAGCGCGCGCGAAAAATCGTCCCAGCCGAGCGTTTCGATCAGGGGGTCGCGCTTCCCCGCCAGCATTTGCAGCGGCAGATGCGGCAAGGCGACGACGGCGCCGGCGACGAGCAAGGTGAAGGCCGCCGCCGCGGCCAAAGCGCGGCGCGGCCACTCGACCCCGGCCTGGACGCGCGTCGCGATCTCCCGCCCCAGCAGTGGGAAGATCATGAGATAGCCGGGCGCCGCCCAATGCGGCAGGACGCGATGGCTGGACCACAGCGCGACCAGGGTGAACAGCACGATGGGGAAGGCCCCGAGACAGGCGAGGAAGAAACCGCGTTCTTCGGACGAACCGCGCCAGAGCGCCCGCAGGAACAAGGCCGCCAGCGGAAAAAAAATCCACGGCGCGAGAATGAGCGATTGCAGCCCGATCAGGGCGAGCGGCGCGACGAGCCGGAGATGCGGCGGCCCCGAACGCCCGCCCTGAAACATGAACGAAACCCATTGATGCTGGGCGTTCCAGATCAGCACGGGCGAAAAGACAATCAGCGCGACGAGGCCCGCCAGCCAGGGCCAGGGCGTCGCCAGCCAAATTCTCTGGCGAGGGCTGAGCAGGACGAAAAGC
>JAJYCZ010000242.1 GCA_021777915.1 Pseudomonadota bacterium
GTGACCCAGGCGATCGCCATGGCGGAAGCCCGTCAGCAGATCCAGGCCGTCAAGGGCGTTCTGGCCGACGACGAGAAGAACCTGGCGCTGGTGCGCCAGCAGTTCACCTTGGGCAAGGTCACGCGCAGCGACGTTCTCGCCGCCGAAACCCAACTCAGCAACGATCGGGCCCTGCTGCCGCCGGTGGAGCAGCGCATGGCCGTCGCGCAGGACGCCCTCGCGGTTCTGACCGGCAGGTCGCCGGCGGAGTGGACGCCGCCCGCGTTTGACCTCGATAATTTCGCCCTGCCGCCGAGTCTGCCGGTGAGTTTGCCGTCGACCCTTGTGCGGCGACGCCCTGACATTCTCGCGGCGGAGGCGCAGCTTCATGCCGCCAGCGCCGCGGTCGGGGTCGCCACGGCGCAGATGTACCCGAGCTTCCCGTTATCCGCTTCAGTCGGCACGGCAGGCCTGTCCACGTTTCAGCTGTTCCAGGGATCCAGCGTGATTTGGACCCTGGCGGGAGGCCTGTCCGCGCCCGTCTTCCACGGTGGCGCTCTGGAAGCCCAGAAGCAGGAGGCGATCGAGGCTTTTCGCGCCTCGCTGGCTGTCTATCGTCAGACGGTGCTCCTGGCCTTCGGGCAGGTTGCGGACACCATGCGCGCGCTCGGCCACGACGCCGAACTGGCGGAGGCCGAGCGAAAGGCCGTCGATCAGGCGAACCAATCTCTCGAACTTCAGCGAATCAGGTATCAAGCCGGAAAAGTCGACGTGCTGCGGCTGAACGACGCCGCGCGCGCCGTCCATCAGGCGCGCCTCGGCTATGTGGCGGCGCGGGCCCAGCGGCTTCGGGATAGCGCGCAACTGCTGGTGGCGATGGGAGGCGGCTGGTGGGCCGACCCGAAGTCGTGCGCCGATTGCCGCGAGGCCGCGGTGGCGACGACAGGAGGAAACCAATGAATCTGCGCCGTCGGTTCGCTGCGGGAGCGCTCGTCGGCGCCGCGCTCGTCGGCGGGGTATGGTGGGCGTTCTTCCGCCCGCCGAGCCAGCAAGGCGACGTCCTCACCCTTTACGGCAACATCGACATCCGGGAAGTCCAGGCTGCCTTCAACGACAGCGATGTGGTCGCCCGGATGCTGGTGCAGGAAGGGGCCAGGCTAAGGAAAGGCGACCTCATCGCCACACTCGACGACCGGCGCTATGCGGCGCGCCTGGATCAGGCCCGGCGGCAGGCCGACAGTCTGAAGGCGGCCCTGGACAGGTTGGTCCATGGATCGCGGCCCGAGGAGATCGCCCAGGCCAAGGCGACCATGGAGGCGTTGCGGGCCGTCTATGAAAACAACAAGACGCTCTATGATCGCACGATGCGTCTTCTGCCGAGGGGCGCCGCCTCGACGGAAGACCGCGACAACGCCCTGGCGCAACTGAACTCGTCGCAGAAAAACTACGAAGCCGCGGTGCAGGCCTATATCCTCGCGGTCAAAGGCCCCCGCGACGAAGACATCGTCGCCGCGCGGAACACATATCACGCCGCCGAAGCGGCGGCGGCCCTGGCGGAGAGGGAATTCGCCGACACCAAATTATATGCGCCCAGTGACGGCATCGTGGAAGCCCGAATTCTCGAGCCGGGAGACATGGCCTCCCCGAGCGCGCCCGTCTATACGATCGCCTTGACCGACCCGCTCTGGGTGCGCGCCTATGTGCCCGAGACGGAACTTGGGAAGGTCAAGCTGGGGATGCGCGCCACCATCCATACGGACAGCGTCCCCGGTCATGCCTATCACGGCTGGATCGGCTATCTCTCGCCCACTGCCGAATTCACCCCGAAGACCATCGAGAGCCCTGAACTGCGCACGAAGCTGGTCTATCAGCTCCGCGTCTATGTCTGCGATCCGGACCATGATTTGCGGCTGGGAATGCCCGCGACCGTGACCATCGACCTGTCGCAACCGCGGAAGGCTTTTAGGCCCGACGCGGCCTCCGGATGCGGGGCGGGCGATGGCGCAAAATGAGAACGGCCCGGCGATATTGCTCGAACGGATCGACAAGAAATTCAACGCCGGCGGGCGAACCGTCACCGCGCTGGACGGGTTGAGCGCGCGGATCGAAAAGGGGACGATAACCGGCCTCATCGGCCCTGACGGAGCTGGAAAGACCACGCTGATGCGGCTGATCGCGGGCCTGCTGCGTCTTGACGGCGGCCGCATCGACGTTCTGGGGCTCGATGTCGGCGCGCGGCCGCTCGAAGTCCAGACCCTCGTCGGATACATGCCGCAGCATTTCGGTCTTTACGAGGATCTTTCAGTCCAGGAAAATCTCGATCTTTACGCCGATCTTCAGGATGTCGCGGCGGTCGATCGTCCGGCGCGCTATGCTGAACTGCTGCATATGACCGGCCTCGCGCCCTTCACGGATCGACTGGCGGGCAAATTGTCGGGCGGAATGAAACAGAAACTCGGTCTCGCCTGCACCCTGGTGCGCGTTCCAACTCTGCTGCTGCTCGACGAACCGACCGTCGGCGTCGATCCGGTGTCGCGGCGCGAGCTTTGGGGCATTATCGACAGGGTCACGAAGGCCGAGGGCATGACCGTCCTGCTCAGCACCGCCTATCTGGACGAGGCCGAACGGTGCGGCGCCGTGCTGCTCATGCATGAGGGACGGCTGATCGGCGATGGGACCCCGGCCTCTTTCACCGAAAGGATGCGCGGACGCAGCTTCCGCGTGACGTCGCGTGACATCAGCAAACGCCGGCTGCAGAAGCGATTGGCGGCGGCGCCGGGCGTCCTCGACGCCATCATTCAGGGCGCCCATGTGCGCGTCGTTCTGGATCGGGCGCCCGCATCGCCCGGCGAGGTTCCGTTGCCCGATGCTCAAGACATTGAGATCCAGCCGACGCCGCCGCGCTTCGAAGACAGTTTCGTGGCGCTGCTCAAGGACCGCGTCGCCGAAGGCCCGGCGCATTCGGCTCTCGCGTCGCCAGAGTCCGGTTTTGCCGCAAAACCGGGGGCGACTCCGCAAAATGCGGAAGATTGCATCGTCGTCGAACATCTTGTTCGCCGTTTCGGCGCGTTCACCGCCGTGGACGATGTCAGCTTTACGGTGCGGCGGGGCGAGATTTTCGGCCTGCTGGGAGCCAATGGCGCCGGGAAGTCCACCACGTTCCGGATGCTCTGCGGCCTGTTGCCGCCGACGGCAGGCAAATTGAGCGTCGTCGGCTTCGATCTGCGCACGGCGGCGGCGACGGCGCGCGGACGCATCGGCTACATGGCGCAGAAATTCTCGCTCTATGGCGATTTGTCGGTGCGGGAAAATCTCCGTTTCTTCAGCAGCGCCTACGGGCTTGCCGGCGCGAAGCAGCGCGAGCGCATCGCCTGGGCGCTCTCGGAACTCGAATTGCAGTCCTTCGCGGAGGCGACAAGCAAGGAACTGCCGCTGGGCTTCAAACAGCGGCTGGCTTTGGCTTGCGCCTTGATGCACGAGCCGGAGATCATTTTCCTGGACGAGCCGACATCGGGGGTCGATCCGCTCGCCCGCCGGGATTTCTGGCGACGGATCAACGCGCTCGCCGAATCGGGCGTCACCGTGCTGGTCACCACCCATTTCATGGAAGAGGCCGAATATTGCGACCGTCTGGTGATCATGGCCCGTGGACGCATCCTCGCCGAAGGATCGTCCGTGGCCATCAAGGCGCGCTTCCAGACCGCCGAAAGCCCTGACCCGACAATGGAGGACGCCTTCATCGCCCTGATCGAGCATGACGACGCGGAGGTGAAAGCGGCATGATCGCGGGATCCATCGGCCGTTTGCGCGGGATGCTGCGCAAGGAATTCCTCCAGATCGGCCGCGATCCGTCGAGCATCGCCATCGCCTTTCTGCTGCCCGCGGTTCTTCTTCTGATCTTCGGCTATGGCGTCTCCCTCGACGCGCGCAATGT
>JAJYCZ010000066.1 GCA_021777915.1 Pseudomonadota bacterium
TGATGCTGGCGCCGCCGCTCGACATGAAGGAGAAATGGTTCGCGCCCCACACCGCCTATTCCATGGCCAAATTCGGCATGAGCCTCGCCGTCCTCGGCCTCGCCGGCGAGTTCCGCCCGGCGGGCGTCGCGGTCAACGCGCTGTGGCCGCGCACGACAATCGCCACCGCCGCGATCCACAATCTGCTGGGCGGCGAACAGATCATGCGCGCCTCGCGCAAGCCGGAGATCATGGCCGACGCCGCGCACGCCATTTTCTGCACGCCGAGCCGCGAGGCCACGGGAAAATTCTTCATCGACGACGTGGTCCTGGCCGCCCATGGCGTGAAAAATTTCGACGCCTATCGCGTCGATCCCTCCAGCCCGCTTGCCCCGGATTTTTTCGTGCCCGACGACACGCCGGTCCCGGAGGGGGTGAGTTTGAAGCCTCTGGTTTGACGGCTTCGATCCGCGCCGTTAACACCTTTTCAGGCGCGGGAGAGTCGTGAGCGATGGCGGTTTATACGGATGTCACGGACGAGGCCCTGTTCGCCTTTCTTACCGAATACGACCTCGGCGCCGTCCTGTCCTTCAAGGGCATAGCCGAGGGCGTCGAGAATTCCAATTTCCTGCTCCATTGCGAAGTCGGTTTTTTCATCCTGACCCTCTATGAAAAGCGGGTGAACCCGGCGGACCTGCCCTTTTTCATCGGGCTGATGGAGCATCTGGCGGCGAAAAAGCTGTCCTGCCCGTTACCGGTCAAGCGCCGCGACGGCCTGTCTCTGGGAACTCTCGCCGGGCGGCCGGCGGCGATCGTCACCTTTCTCGACGGCGTCTCGACCCGCAAGCCGGACGCCCGTCAATGCGGCGAGACCGGGCGCGCTCTGGCGCAAATGCATCTCGCCGGCCACGATTTCGGCCTCGCCCGCCCCAATGGCCTGTCGATCGAACATTGGCCCGACCTTTTCGCGGCCTCGCGCGGCCGCGCCGACGAGGTCTCGCCCGGTCTCGCGCGGGAGATCGCCGCCGAACTCGACTTTCTCCAGCGCCGCTGGCCCCGCGACCTGCCGGAGGGCGTGATCCACGCCGACCTCTTTCCCGATAATGTCTTTTTCATCGGCGAAAAACTCTCGGGCCTGATCGACTTCTATTTCGCCTGCAACGATTCCCTCGCCTACGATCTCGCCATCTGCCTCAACGCCTGGTGTTTCGAGCCGGACGGCGCCTACAACGCCACAAAAGGCCGCGCCCTGCTGCAAGGCTACCAGAGCCTGCGTCCGCTCGACGGGCGCGAGCGCCGCGCCCTCCCGGTCCTGGCGCGCGGCGCCGCGCTGCGCTTCCTGCTGACCCGGCTCTACGACTGGCTCAACGTGCCCCCCGGCGCCCTGGTTCGCCCCAAGAATCCGCTCGAATATCTCGGCAAGCTCAGGTTCCACCAGACCATCGATCACGCCGGGGAATACGGACTGCCCGAATGACGCGCGTAAAAATCTGGACCGACGGCGCCTGTTCCGGCAACCCCGGCCCCGGCGGCTGGGGCGCCATCCTGACTTTCAACGGCGCGGAAAAGGAATTTTCCGGCGGCGAGCCGTTGACCACCAACAACCGCATGGAGCTGCTCGCCGCTATTTCGGCGCTGGAGGCGCTGACTCGCCCCTGCGCGGTCGATCTGCACACCGATTCCCAATATGTCCGCCAGGGCGTCACCGCCTGGATGCGCAACTGGAAGCGCAACGGCTGGCGCACCGCCGACCGGAAGCCGGTGAAGAACGAGGATTTGTGGAAGCGGCTCGACGAGGCGGCGCAACGCCATGACGTCACCTGGCACTGGGTCAAGGGCCACGCCGGCGATCCGATGAACGAGCGCGCCGACGCCGTGGCGCGCGCCGGCATGGCGCCCTATCGGCAGGGCGCCTGAACGGATCAGGCCATGCTTGCATCGGTGGCGCGGCCTTTGCTAAAGAAAAGTTTAGAGTTTGGCGGGGGCGCCTGAAGAGCGGTAAAAAAATGACCAAAGCCACGACTGCCTCGATCCGTTCCTTTCTGCTTTTCGGCCTGCTGTCGCTGGCCTGGAGCGCGTTGCCCGGAACGGCCCGCGCGCAAAGCTGCAGCGACGACATGGCGGCGTTCGGCAAGAGCCGGACCACCGAGATCGACGCGCTCAACGCCATTTCCGCCGCCCACGACAAGAAGCTCGATCCTGTCGCCGCCTGCCCGCATCTGCGCAAGATGAAGGACATCGAGGCGAAAATGGCCGAATACATGGCCAAGAACAAGGAATGGTGCAACATCCCGGACGATTTCATCGCCAAGTTCAAGGAAAGCTCGGTTCGCACCGCCACCGTGGCCCAGCAGGCCTGCGCGCTGGCCGCCAAGGCCAAGCAGATGCAGGAAAGCGGCGGGGGCGTGGGCAATCTGGCGCCGCCGCCCAAACTCCCCGGCGGACCGCTCTAGAGCCATGCCGGCGCCCGCGGCAGAAGACGTCGCGCAGGTTCCTCTGCCCGACGCGCCGGCCTCCGGCCTGTGGCGGCGCCTGCCGGCGAGCTGGACGCCCTATGTTCAGCTTGCGCGGCTCGACCGCCCGGTCGGCTGGCAATTATTGCTGGCGCCCTGCCTGTCCTCGGTCTGTCTCGCCACGATCCGGCGCGTGGAAAACCCGAATTACCTTCTGCTCGCCCTGTTCTTCGTCGGCGCCGTGGTCATGCGCGGCGCGGGCTCGACCTTCAACGACCTGATCGACCGCAAGATCGACGCCCGGGTCGCCCGCACCGCGGGGCGGCCTCTGCCATCGGGCCGCGTCAGTCCGCGCAACGCCGCGCTCTTCATGGCCGCGCAGGCGCTCGTCGGCCTCGCCGTCCTGCTGTCGCTCAATGGTTTCGCCATTTTTCTCGGTCTGCTCTCGCTGGTTCCGGTCGCGGTCTATCCTTTTCTCAAGCGCTTCACCTCCTGGCCGCAGGCCGCGCTCGGCCTCGCCTTCTCCTGGGGCGCTTTGATGGGCTGGGCGGCGCAGACCGGCGGCCTCGCGGCGCCGGCTTATTGGCTTTATGCCTCCGGCGTCGCCTGGACGATCGGCTATGACACGATCTACGCCGTCCAGGACCGCAGGGACGATGTCATGGCCGGCGTCAAATCGACCGCGCTTCTATTCGGCGCCCATGTCCAGCTGGCCGTGGCCCTGTTCTATCTGGCGAGCGTGCTCTGCGCCGAAATCGCGCTGCTGACGGCGGGCGCGGGCATGGTCGCCCATCTCGGCCTGCTCGCCTTCGCCGCGCAACTCCTGTGGCAGATCCGCCGGCTGGAGCGCGCCGACGAGGCCGAGGCCCTGAAACTCTTCCGCTCCAACGGCCTGGCGGGCTTCATCCTGTTCGCCGGCCTGCTGGGCGAAAACATGCTGTTCTATCTGGTGCGCTGAACCGAACCCCGGCAACCGCTCATTCGTAGCAGACGATTTCGCGTTCGTCGCGATGGACCGGCAGGACGCGGCCTTTCATGCCCGCCTTGCGGCGCGCCGAAATGGCGGAGCGCCGCGCTTTCAGCGGCCAGCCGCGCCGGCGCGGCTGAACCGTCCCGGCCCCGATCCCGCCGCACCGGCTCTCGACCACGGCCTCGCCGCCCCGGACCCCGCGCGTGAGGCGCGGCAGGTGGAAGAACCGCGCCCAGGCCAGCCAGTCCCGCGCGGCGTCCCCTTCATTGTCCGCTTCCGCCAGCGCCACGTCGAGGTCGGGGTCGGCATGAACCAGGGCCACGCGATAGAACAGCCCGCGCGCGCCTTGCTGCAGCGCCAGAACGACGCCGCGGAAACTGCGCGTCGGCAGCGAAAGGCGCATGCGCACCCCGGCGACGCAGCGGTCGATGGCGATGGCCTCCGCCGTGACGGCGATCTCGCGCCGGCCGGAATCCGCGCGCGGATCGTTGGCGACAATGCGGGCGACGGGAGCAGTCTGGACTTCGGACATGACAGGCTTCCAGGGGCAATTTTCGCGTTGGACCCATCATTCGGCCGCAAGCCCCACGACGCCGCTAAAAAAACAGGCGGCATTTTAGCGATTCCGCCGCCCGGTTCGGCATGTCCAACCCCGCGTTGCGGCGATCGTTCAAATTCGCGGCAATCGCTTCATTCGAACCGCCGCGGCGCAAATTTCGCGCTTGCGGAATTTCTTGCCCTGACGCGGCATGGCGATTACAGGAGAAGCCGACCTTCTCGCGCGAGCCCGACCATTGTCCGATCCCCACGCCTTCGCCGCCCTCCTGCCCAACGTCGAGGCGGTCGCGCGGGCAGCCGGCGCGATCGCGATGGAATTTTTCCGCCCCGGCGCGCCGACCCGGGCGGAGGTCAGCCACAAGCCAGGCGGCTCGCCAGTGACCGAAGCGGACCTGCGCATCGACCGTTTTTTGCGCGACCGGCTCCACGCGCTGTCTCCGGACCTTGGCTGGCTCTCCGAGGAAAGCGCGGATTCGCCGGAACGGCTGGGCCGGGACGCCCTGTTCGTCGTCGATCCGATCGACGGCACGCGCGGCTTCGCGGCGGGCGATCCCTGCTTCGCCATCTGCGTCGCCATCATCGCCGGCGGCCTGCCCGTCCTCGGCGTCGTCCATGCTCCGGCGCTGGACGAGACCTTCGTCGCCCTGGCCGGCGGCGGCGCGCGCCGCAACGGCGCGGCGATCGCGGTGTCGCGGCGCCGCGAACTCGCCGGCGCCTCGGTCTCCGCGCCCGACTCGCTCGCCGCCGATCTGCGGCGCTCCGGTCTGTCCTTCAGCCAGCAGCCGCGTCTCCCCTCGCTCGCCATGCGCCTGCTGCGGGTCGCCCATGGCGAATTCGACGCCGCGCTCGCCCGCAAGAACGCCCATGACTGGGACATAGCCGCCGCCGACCTCATGCTGCGCGAGGCGGGCGGCGCCTTGACCGATTTTTCCGGGCATGCCCCGCTCTACAACCGGGCCGACCCGATCCATCCCGCTCTTGCCGCGGGACCTCCCGGCCTCCAGGCCGATCTGATCCAGGCGGCGCGCGAAGGCGCGGCCAGGGCCGCGCGGCGGCCCGCGCCCGAGGAACCATGAAAACGCAACTTCAAAAAAGGTGACGCGCATGAGCCATGAGGTCGAACCCAGGCAGCTTTTGCATCTCGTTTTCGGCGGCGAGCTGAAGAGTCTCGAAGACGTCGAATTCAAGGATCTGTCCCATGTCGACATGGTCGGCGTGTATCCCGATTTCAAAAGCGCCCACGCCGCCTGGAAGGCCAAGGCGCAAGCCACGGTGGACAACGCCCATATGCGCTATTTCATCGTCCATCTTCACCGGGTGCTCGACCCGTCGGACGATTGACCCAGCCAAGGACCAGCCATTGCCCGCTCGCCTTTTCCCGTCATCCGCGCTATCTGTCGCCCAGCTATGGAGGCCATGGGGCCCGGCGCCGGCGTTCGAGCGTTTCCGCCGGGGTTCGGCCTGGACGATCAGGGACATTCGCGTTTGAACGAGGCGGACGGGGACAGCGCCCGGGCGCCGCGCCGGAAAAACAATAACGAGACCGGACTGAAATGAGATCTGCGGTTCTGCTGCCCGTCTATCGCGCGGCCGCCAGGGGCCTGACGCCGTTCAGCGGCCTTTTCCTCTGGCGGCGCGGCCGCAAGGGCAAGGAAGACCTCGACCGGGTCGGCGAGCGCCGGGGGCGCGCCAGCCTTGCCCGTCCGGGGGGGCGGCTCGCCTGGCTGCACGGCGCGAGCGTCGGCGAGGGTCTTGCCTTGCTGCCCCTGGTCTCGCGGCTCATCGCCAAGGGCTTTCATGTCCTGGTCACCACCGGCACGGTGACGTCGGCGCGCATTCTCGCCCAAAGGCTGCCCGAAGGCGCGACCCATCAGTTCGCGCCGCTCGACGCCCCCGCCTTCATCGACCGTTTCCTCGACCATTGGCGGCCGGATCTGTTCATTCTCGCCGAATCCGAAATCTGGCCCAACACCATCTGCGCGGTCCACGCCCGCAAAATCCCGATAACGCTGGTCAACGCCCGGCTGTCGCCGCGCTCCTTCGGGCGATGGCGGCGTTTGCCCGGCTTCATTTCCACCCTGCTCGGCAAGATCGACCTCTGCCTCGCCCAGAGCGAGGACGACGCCACGCGCCTGTTCCAGCTCGGGGCGCCGCGCGTGGACGCGATCGGCAATCTCAAATATGACGTGGACGCGCCCCCCGCCGATCCTGCCGCGCTCGACGACCTCGCCCTCCAGATCGGCCCGCGCCCGATCTGGATCGCGGCTTCGACCCATCCCGGCGAGGAAGCGATCGCCTTCGCCGCCCACAAGGCGCTGGCCGCGCGCTTTCCCAACCTGCTCACCGTTCTGGCGCCGCGCCATCCGCATCGCGGTCTGGAGATCGCGGCGGAAGCGGCGAGCTTCGGCCTTGCGGCGGCGCTGCGTTCCCGCGGCGACCGGATCCGCCCTTCGACGCAGATCTATATCGGCGACACGATCGGCGAGCTTGGCCTGTTCTACCGCCTGTCGAGCGTGATCTTCATGGGCAAGTCGCTCGCCGGTCAGGGCGGCCAGAACCCGATCGAGCCGGCCAAGCTCGGCTCGGCCATCCTGCACGGCCCGCATGTCGGCAATTTCCTCGACGTCTATGACGCGCTCGACAGCCGGGGCGGCTCGATCCAGGTCGACAGCGCCGAGGACCTCGCCCGGCAGATCGAAAACCTCTTCACCGATCCAGCCCTGCTGCGGCGCACCGCGGCGGAGTCGCGGCAGGTCGTCGTGGAGCTCGGCGGCGCGACCGACAAAATCATGCGGGCGCTCGAACATTATATCGCGCACATGATTGTATCCCAGCCACGGGCCTTCTAGATTTACGCAAGATACCTTGCGAGGCCACGAGTCCCTACGAGGCAAGATGCGCGCGCCAGCCTTCTGGTGGTCCGCCCGGCCCGGCTTGTTCGGGCGGATCATGATCGCGATCCTGACGCCCCTGGCCGCGCTTTATGGCCGGGCGGCGGCGCGCCGGATGGCGCGTCCTGGCTCGCGCGTCAGCGCCCCGGTCATCTGCATCGGCAATTTCGTGGTCGGGGGCGCCGGCAAGACCCCCACGGCCCTCCGGGTGGCGACCTGGCTGAAGCGGGCCGGCGAGACGCCCTGTTTCCTGTCGCGCGGCTATGGCGGCGCGCTCGGCGCCGACGGCGGCGCCCATCTGGTCGATCAGCGCCGCCATGGCGCGGCCCAGGCGGGCGACGAGCCTTTGCTGCTGGCGCGGGTCGCCCAGACCGTGGTGGCGCGCGACCGCCCGACCGGCGCGATGCTGGCGCTCGCCGGCGGCGCCAGTCTGATCGTGATGGACGACGGCCTGCAGAACCCCAGCCTGCGTCGCGACTTCGCTTTGGCGGTGATCGACGGCGCGGTCGGCTTCGGCAATGGCCGGCTGATCCCGGCAGGCCCCTTGCGGGCGCCGATCGAGAACCAGCTCCGGCTCTCGTCAGCGGCGCTGGTGATCGGCGAGGGCGAGGCCGGCCGCGCCGCCGCGGCCCTGTTCGAGGCCGCCGGCAAGCCGGTCTTTCACGGCCGGCTCGCGCCCGACGCCAACGCCGCTTTGCGCATGCTGGGCGCCCGCGTGGTCGCCTTCGCCGGCATCGGACGACCGCAGAAATTTTTCGATTCGCTTGAATCCTGCGGCGCGCGCCTGGTCGCGCGGCGCAGTTTCGCCGACCATCATCCCTATCGCTTGGTCGAGATCACCGCCTTGCAGCGCGAGGCGGAAGCCCTCGACGCTCTTCTGGTGACGACCGAAAAGGACATGGTCAAGCTCGCGCCCTTCATGGCCGCGCTGCGGCAGGATCTGCCGCAACCCGAGGCTTTGCCGGTCGGACTGGTGGTCGAGGAAGGCGAGGACCTGCGCCAGCTGCTGCTGGACGTGGTGGCCGGTTTTCGCGGCGCCGGCCGGCTGTCAAGCGGCGTGAAACCTTAGGCTTTTTTCGGCAACTCGCCGAGCTGCTCAAGCCGTTTGATCTTGGCCTCCGGCCCGGCATAGGGCTCCTGGCGGTCAACATTCCAATAGCGTAATTCCTCGATCGGAATCTGCGCGCCGGTCGCCGCGCAGACGACGAAAGCGCCCGGCTTTCTGATCTTGAAATCGCCGTCGAGATATTCGATTTCGGCCGGCCCGCTGAGCGGAACGCGGCGTTCGATGCGGTTCATCGGCCTCTTCCGTTTCCCCCGCTCGCGGCGGGAACCCCTCTCGATGTATCGCCGATGCCGCCGCGGTTCAATCCCCGGCGGCGGCATATCGTCGCGTGGCGCGCCGCCATGGCGGGATATGGCGCCAAAGTAGCATCCTGGGGAAAAAACCGGATTGCCTTTTGCGCCGGTCACGCTAGAAGAAACCGAAATTTCCATGGGGAGGATGTTCATGACGCCGAAGAAAATTCTTGTCGCCCAGGGCGGCGGCCCGACCGCGGTGATCAACCAGTCGCTGGCGGGCGTCGTGCTCGAATCGCGCCGTTTCGCGGGCGTGGAGCGCGTCTATGGCGCCCATCACGGCGTGCGTGGCATCATCAACGAAGATCTGCTCGACCTGACCCAGGAGACCAGCCACAATCTCGAAATGGTCGCCAATACGCCGGCCTCCGCGCTCGGATCGACGCGCGACAAGCCGGACGCCAAATATTGCCACGAGATTTTCAAGGTTCTTCAGGCCCATGAGATCGGCGCCTTCTTCTATATCGGCGGCAACGATTCCTCGGACACCGTGCGCATCGTCGCGGACGAGGCGGCCAAGGCCAATTATCCGCTGCGCTGCATGCACATCCCCAAGACCATCGACAACGATCTCGTCGGCAACGACCACACGCCGGGCTTCCCCTCGGCGGCGCGCTTCGTCGCCCAGGCTTTCGCGGGCGCCAATCTCGACAACGCCTCGCTGACCGGCGTCTATGTGGCGGTGGTGATGGGCCGCCACGCCGGCTTCCTGACCGCCGCTTCCGCGCTCGGCAAGAAATTCCCCGACGACGGCCCGCACCTGATCTATCTGCCGGAGCGCACTTTCGACACGGACAAGTTCCTCGCCGACGTCAAGCGCACTTACGAGCGTCTGGGCCGCTGCGTGATCGCGGTCTCGGAAGGCGTCCATGACTCGGCCGGAGCGCCGATCGTCACCAAGCTCGCGGAAAAGGTCGAGCATGACGCGCACGGCAATGTCCAGCTTTCCGGCACCGGCGCGCTGGCCGACCTGCTCTGCGAAGAGATCAAGGCCAAGCTTGGCATCAAGCGCGTTCGCGGCGACACCTTCGGCTATGTCCAGCGTTCGTTCCTCGGCTGCGTCTCCGATGTCGATCAGCGCGAGGCGCGCGAAGTCGGCGAGAAGGCGGTGCAATTTGCGATGTGGAGCGGCCGCAGCGGCTCGGTCGCGATCAAGCGCACCGGCTATTATTCGGTCGATTACGAGCTCGCGGCGCTCGAATCGGTCGCCGGCAAGACCCGCGTGATGGAAGATGAATTCATCACCTCCTGCGGCACCGACGTCACCGACGCCTTCCGCCTCTATCTGCGGCCGCTGTTGGGCTCGGGCATGCCCGACGTCTATCGCCTGCGTCCGAACCACGTCGCAAAAGTCCTCAAGAAGGGCTGACGCTGGAACGATCGTTTGGGGGCCGGGCCGAGCCGACGCTGCGCGTGTGGCTCGGCTCGGCCTTTCGCTTTTTTCAGTCCGCGTTTAAATGGGCGGCCCGCGCGCAGGCCCGCGTCGAGCCGGAGACCCGAATTCTGCAATTCCTCGCCGATTACCGGACCATCCTGACATCCGGCGCCTTTCGCGCCGCCGATTACGCCTGGCTGCATCTGGGGTCGCGCGCGCTCGCGCCCATCGCCCTGCTCCATTACCTGCTGGCCGGAGAGCGCCAGGGAAACCGTCCGACGCCCTTCTTCGACCCCGCCTTTTTCGCGGCGCGGCGCCCACGCGGCGGCAGCCCCTTCGCCGCCTTTCTGCGCGGGCCGCGCGGCGCGCCGGCCTGCGCCGAATTCGACGAGGCCTGGTTCGTCGCCCGCCATCCGGAGGCAAAAGCCGCCGCCTCGCCCTGGGCGTTCATGACGGAGCGCGGGATCGCCGGCCTGCTCGACCCGTCGCCAGAAATTTCGCTCGCCTTCATCGCCAACGCCTATCGCAGCCGCAACAAGAGGCTGGCCCGCACGCTGATGAAAGTCTTTCATCGCCGGCGCGGCGACGGCCGCGCCTCCTGCGTCCTGAACCGGGCCGACCTTCGGGCGCACCAGGCCGCCTTTCGCGCCGCGATCCGCCTGCGGGCCCTGAAAGAGTCCCCGGCGCAAAGGCCCTGGCTGGTTTTCGTCCAGACCGACGGCGGCCATCCCGCCCGCCTTCACGCGGCGGAGCGCCGCT
This sequence comes from Pseudomonadota bacterium, assembly GCA_021777915.1. Lineage (GTDB taxonomy): Bacteria > Pseudomonadota > Alphaproteobacteria > Rhizobiales > Beijerinckiaceae > Rhodoblastus. The sequence continues at coordinate 10,345 of JAJYCZ010000066.1, forward strand.
ACGACCTGATGCTCAATTATTATCGCGAGCCGAAAGAACCGCCGCGCGAGGCGGAACATGTCTTCGTCCAGAACGGCACCAAGACCACCGCCATCGCCACATTGATGGAGGCGCGGCCCGGGCTTTTCGCCGCTTACGACCACGTGCTGTTTCTCGACGACGACATCGACCTCTCGGCGGCGCAAATCGCCGATTTTTTCGGCCTCATGAGCGAAAATGGCCTCGATCTCGCCCAGCCCGCCCTCGCCAAAGGTTCCGATGGCTCGTTCCCGATCCTGTTCCAGCAAGCGGGATCGCCCGGATTCAGGAGAATCAATTACGTCGAGATCATGATGCCCGCCTTTTCGCGCCGCGCCCTGGCGGCGAGCGCCGACTGCTTTCGGCGGGGGATCAGCGGTTTCGGCGTCGATGTCCTGATCGGCGCGACCATCGCAGAAAAACTGGGGCCGAATATCGCGGTGGTGGACAAGGTCGCGGCGCGGCACCTGCGCGCCATCGACCTCGAAGGCGGGGCGCTTTATCGCTACCTCTCCGCGAGTGGAATTGATGCGAGCGTCGAAATGTGGACGATCCTCGCCGAAAACGGGCTGGAGTCGAAGCTCGTCGAAACGGAGGCGCGCGGAAATTGAAGGTCTATTTCATCAATCTCGACCGCGCGCCCGAGCGCCGCGCCTATACCGAGCAGAAGCTGCAGGGTCTCGATTTCGAGCGCGTCGCGGCCGTGGACGGCAAGTTGAACCCGCCGACGAAACAAGGCCTGAACCGTTTCCAGATCGCCTGTATCGACAGCCACCGCGTGGCCTGGCGCAAATTCCTCGCCACGCCCGATCCCTTCGCCTGCTTCCTGGAGGACGACCTTCATTTCTCGCCCGACTTTCAAGCGTTCGTCGCCGATGAAGGCTGGATTCCTTCCGACGCCCATGCGGTCAAACTCGACAGTTTCTATAATGTGGTCATGGTCGGCGCGCCCCGGCCGGCGCCCACGGGGCGCACGCTGGCGCGGCTTTTCACCCGGCACGAAAGTTCGGCGGCCTATATTCTCAGCCGCCAGGGCGCCGAGACTTTTTTGCGCCTGAGCGAGAAGCCGACCAAGCCGGTCGATTACATCCTGTTCCCCGAGAACCCGATCGGCGAGAAGCTGAACGTCTATCAGCTCACCCCCGCCGTCACGGTCCAGGATTCGCGTTACGAGGAACATCACGCGCCGGGCCAGCAATTCGCCAGCGCCATCGCCCGGACCGACCGTCCCGGCCCCGCGGCCGGCCTGCCCCGGCTGTGGTTCAAGCTGAAACGCGAAACTTTCCGGATTTTCCTCGATATCGGCCGCGCCAGACGCTATCTCGTCAACCGCCTCATTCGCGGCCTCAAGCCGGAAGTCATCCCTTTCCAGTAAGTCAGAACAGGCTGCCCTGCCCGCCGGGTTTTGCCTTCCGCGGCCTGGCGGCGCGTTGTCCGGATGGCGCCGCGTCCAGCGGCGGGCCGGCGGTCGCGGCGATCCGGCCATCGGCGAATTGCAGGGTGAGACGCGCGCCGTCTGGCGCCTGGGCGACGGAGCGGATGGGAGCGCCGGCGGCGTCGCGCGCCAAAGCGAAGCCGCGCCGCAGCACCGCCTCATAGCCAACCGCCGCCAGCATTTTTTCGACATGGCCGAGCGCCTCGCGCCGCCGCGCCAGGAAAGCGCGCCCTGCCGCGTCGAGCCGCGCCGCCAAAGCCTGCCGTTTCTCCTCCCTCGCGCGTAAATCGTTGCGCAACAGCGCCTGATGGGCGAGGCGGGCGGCGGAAAAGCGCGCGGCGAGCGTCGCCAGCCGCTCGGCTCTTTTCCCGATCAGGGCGGCGCGCGCCGCGCCGAGGCGAAAGGCGAGATTGTTCAAGCGCCCGGCCGCGCGCTGCATTTCGGCATGGGGCGCATGGCGCGCCAGCAGACGGGAGGCGTTGGCCAGCGCGAGCTGGCGGCGCGAAAGCCCGGCGGCGAGGCTGGCGCGCAATCGGTCGCCGGAACGGTCGAGCTTCTGCCGCGGAATTGCGAGAAGGCTTTCGGCCCCCGGCAAGGCGCGCGCCAGAGCGCGCAGGTCGGCGCGGCGGCGGTCCAGCAGCCGCAGGGCGGCGGCGTCGAGGCGGCGGGCGCGGTCGGCGAGATCGCCCAAAAGCTCGGCGCGCACCGGCACGGCTTTTTCGGCGGCGCCGGTCGGCGTCGGCGCGCGCAGATCGGCGACGAGATCGAGCAGGGTCCAGTCGGTCTCATGGCCGATCGCCGAAATCAGCGGAATTTCGGACTCGGCGGCGGCGCGGAGAACTTCCTCCTCATTGAAGCTCCACAGATCCTCCAGCGAGCCGCCGCCGCGCGCCACGATCAGCAGATCTGGGCGCGGTATCGCGCCTCCCGCCGCGACCGCATTGAAGCCGCGAATGGCCGCCGCGACTTCGCCCGCCGAAGTCTCGCCCTGAACCCGCACCGGCCAGACCAGGACGCGGCGGGGGAAGCGGTCGCTCAACCGATGCAGAATGTCGCGGATCACCGCCCCGGTAGGCGAGGTGACGATGCCGATGACGCCGGGCAGGAAAGGCAGCTTCTTTTTGCGCGCCTCGTCGAACAGGCCTTCCGCCGCAAGCTTCTTGCGGCGCTCCTCCAGCAGCGCCATCAGCGCGCCAAGGCCGGCCGGCTCCAATTGCTCGATGACGATCTGATAGGAGGATTTGCCGGGAAAAGTGGTGATCCGTCCGGTGGCGATCACCTCCAGCCCCTCCTGCGGCTTGGCGCGCAATCGCAGAAAAGTCCCCTTCCAGATCACCGCGTCGATGCGGGCGGACGAATCTTTCAGCGAGAAGTAGCAATGGCCGGAGGAATGCGGCCCGCGATAATTGGAAATCTCGCCGCGCAGCCGCACATGGCCGAACTGGTCCTCGATCGCGCGCTTGAGCGCCCCGGAAAGCTCCGAGACGGTCAGTTCCGGCGCATTGGTCAAATGTGCGTTTTCACTCATGGCGGAACGATCCTTTAGCCGCCGTCCTGTCTAACAGATTTGGCCGAGGCGCCGGAAGCAAGGCGCGCGAAAAATGGCCGGCGCGCGCCCGCGCTCTCTTCCTTTCACCCTCTCCGCCTGCTATCTGCCGCGCATGACCGCGCACAAAATCGAAAACATTCGCAATTTCTCCATCGTCGCCCATATCGACCATGGCAAATCGACGCTCGCCGACCGGCTGATCCAGCAGACCGGGGCCCTGGCCGAGCGCGAAATGGTCGAGCAGGTGCTGGACTCGATGGATATCGAGCGCGAGCGCGGCATCACCATCAAGGCGCAGACGGTGCGCCTCGAATATCAGGCGCGGGACGGCAAGACCTATATCCTCAACCTGATGGACACGCCCGGCCACGTCGATTTCGCCTATGAGGTGTCGCGGTCGCTCGCCGCCTGCGAAGGCTCGCTGCTGGTGGTGGACGCCTCGCAGGGCGTCGAGGCGCAGACGCTGGCCAATGTCTATCACGCGCTCGACGCCGGCCACGAAATCGTGCCGGTGCTCAACAAGATCGACCTGCCCGCCGCCGAACCCGACCGGATCAGGGCCCAGATCGAGGAAGTGATCGGCCTCGACGCCTCGGAGGCGGTGCCGATTTCGGCCAAGACCGGCCTGAATATCGATCGGGTCCTCGAAGCCATCGTCGAGAAACTGCCGCCGCCGACCGGCGACGAAAATGCGCCGCTGAAGGCGCTGCTGGTCGACAGCTGGTACGACGCCTATCTCGGCGTGGTCGTGCTGGTCCGAATCTTCGACGGCGCTCTGAAAAAGGGCCAGAAAATCCAGATGATGGGCACGGGCGCCCATTACGATGTGGACCGCATCGGCGTGTTCCGCCCCAAGATGCTGGATGTGCAGAAACTCGGGCCCGGCGAGGTCGGCTTCATCACCGCCCAGATCAAGCAGGTCGCCGACACCCGCGTCGGCGACACCATCACCGACGACAAAAAACCCTGCGCCCAGGCTCTGCCCGGTTTCAAGCCGGCCCAGCCGGTCGTGTTCTGCGGCCTGTTCCCGGTGGACGCCGCCGATTTCGAGGATCTTCGCGCCGCGATGGGCAAGCTCAGGCTCAACGACGCCAGTTTCTCGTTTGAAATGGAAAGCTCCGCCGCGCTCGGCTTCGGCTTCCGCTGCGGCTTTCTCGGCCTGCTCCATCTGGAGATCATCCAGGAGCGGCTGGAGCGCGAGTTCAATCTCGATCTGATCGCCACCGCGCCGTCGGTCATTTACAAGATCGTGCTGACCTCGGGCGAGACGATCGAACTGCACAATCCCGCCGACATGCCGGATGTGGTCAAGATCGCCGAAATCCAGGAGCCGTGGATCAAGGCGACCATCCTGACGCCGGACGAATTTTTGGGCGCGGTGCTGAAACTGTGCCAGGACCGGCGCGGCGTGCAGGTGGACATGAACTATGTCGGCAAGCGCGCCATGGTCGTCTATGAACTGCCGCTCAACGAGGTGGTGTTCGATTTCTACGACCGCCTGAAATCGATTTCCAAGGGCTACGCCTCGTTCGACTATGCGATCATCGACTATCGCGCCGGCGACCTGGTCAAGATGTCGATCCTGGTCAACGCCGAGCCTGTCGACGCGCTGTCGATGCTGGTGCATCGCACCCGCGCGGAATCGCGCGGCCGCGCCATGTGCGAAAAACTGCGCGAACTGATCCCGCAGCACATGTTCCAGATTCCGATCCAGGCCGCCATCGGCGCCAAGATCATCGCCCGCGAGACCATCCGCGCCTTGCGCAAGGACGTGACCGCCAAATGTTACGGCGGCGACGTCACCCGCAAGAGAAAACTTCTGGAAAAGCAGAAGGAAGGCAAGAAGCGCATGCGGCAGTTCGGCAAGGTCGAAATCCCGCAGGAAGCTTTTATCGCCGCGCTCAAAATGGATAGCTGATTCGGCTTTCCGCGGATTGCGCCGGAACCCTCCATCGGTAAGATTGAGCCTATCGGCGCGGCGGGGAGGCCATATCATGGCGGCGGCGTTTGCCGGAATTTTCGTCTCGGCCCTGGCGGCCGGCCTCACGGCGACCGCCGCGTCCGCCAAAAGTCCCGAGACGGCCGCCGTCGCGGCAATCATCGCGCCCACGCCGGGAGCGAAGCTCTGCTTCCGACGCGTCTACGACGCAGCGCATCTGCGCGGACATCCCCATCAGAAAGTGAGGGAAATGACCCTCCTGCTGCGCGTTGTCGGCTATGACGCGCACGGCAATAACCTACGCGAGAAACCGGACCATATCGCCTTCAATTTCGCGCTCTCCGTGCGCCGGCGCGGCGACAGGAAGCTGATGACGACCGCCGGCGACTGCTCGGGCGGAGAACGCGCCATGTGCGCGGTCGATTGCGACGGCGGCGCGGCCTTCATCGAAAAGCCGGCGTCGGGCGACGGGCTCGTCCTGAAACTCGAAGGCGAGGGAATCGCTTTCGGCAATGACTGCGACACGACGCGCGGCGTCTTCCTTCCGCCGGGCGAAGACGACAAGGCCTTCCTCCTCGACGGGGGCGCCGCTCGAAACTTGCCGTCAGTTGGAAAAAGGCGTCTTTGGCGACTGAAAATGACCGATGGGCTCGCCAGGCCCATGACCCGTGAAATCCGCGCCCTGCGCCGGGATGTGACGGCCAGATGGCGGCGACGACATCCACAAAGAAAGCTTCAGCAAAAGCAGAAGCAGAAGCAGAAGCAGAAGCAAGGCAAGAAGCGGATGCCGCAACTCGTCAAGGTCGAAATCCCGCAGGAAGCCTTCATCGCCGCGCTCAAAATGGATAGTTGAGCAAAACGGCGTCGGCCACTCAATTCCCGTAATAAGTCTGCGGGTAATATTGGCTTGGATAATAGGTCTGCGGATAATAATTGGGAGACTGGTAAACCGGTTGATTGAATTGCGGCGCCGGCGGAGCGATGGCTGGCGGAACATTAGCTGGCGGAATGTTGGCCTGCGGCGAATAACTCGGGGCGGAGTTGGCGGGCGCTCCGTAATATTGCTGCGCCACAGACGGCGCCGCCGAGGCGAGAACGGCAAAAGCGACAAAGGCCGGACGGACAGGCAAGCGCATCGGAGATCCTCCTGGGAGAGGTCGAACATCTCCGGCAATATGCGCCTCGAACCTGTCGCCAAGCCTGTGGAAAAAGCCTGCGGGCGGAGCCGGCCGCTCAGAGCGCGGCCGGCGCACGTCACTTAGTGATGATGATGATGATGGCGATGGTGGTGACGGCGCGGCGGCGGCGGCACGTAATCCAGCGTCATGCCGGCCACGCCCCCGGCCACGTCCAGGCCCGTCTGGGCGTTGATCGACACCGGCTGGAGCGCGATCGTGCTGGCGTTGCCGCCCACGAGAACATTGGCGCCCAGGCCGACGCCAACGGTCACCGAACCGGTCGCGCCGCCGTAAGAGCCGGCAAGCGCGCCGGCGGGCGCGCCGGCGGTCGGGGCGAAAACCGCCCAGGCCAGAACGCCCTTCGCGGTCACGCCGAGATCGACGCCGATCTTGGTGATCGACCCGGCATAACGTTCCGTATAGCCGCTATCCGCGGTGAACACGCAGTCCAATGCGCGATTCGAGGCGATGACCATTCCGGGACCGCCGGCGACCTGACAGTTCAGCGAGCCGACCTTGACCGAGTCCGCGGATGCGGCCTGGGCGGAAAAGGCGAGCGCCGCCATGGAGGCGGCGAAAAGAACGGAACGCATGGTCATGGGAAAATCCTTCCTTCCACAAGGCGCGAGAAGTTCCCAAACTTCCGGGAAATTCACAGGCCCCGGCTCTCAGCAGCCCGGGTCTTGCTTCGGCGCTGGGGCATTATCTCGCCGCGGGCTATGCCGTGGCAATAAAAAAAAAGTTCAGCAAGGATGTCGCGCGGCCGGGCTGGGCCGGGTCGGGTGAAGACCGTCAGATGAAGTCGATCTTCATGATCTCGTAGCTCTTGCCGCCGCCGGGGGTGTTGACCTCGACTGAATCGCCGACCTTCTTGCCGATCAGGGCGCGGGAGATCGGCGAAGAAATCGAAACCTTGCCGGATTTGACGTCCGCCTCCATGTCGCCGACGATCTGGTAGCGCTTCTCCGCCTCGGTGTCCTCGTCGATCAGGGTCACGGTGGCGCCGAATTTGACCGTATTGCCGGAAAGCTTGCCGACGTCGATCACATCCGCCCGGGAGAGCTTGTCCTCCAGTTCGGCGATCCGGCCCTCGTTGTGCGATTGCGATTCCTTGGCCGCGTGATATTCGGCGTTCTCCGACAGATCGCCATGGGACCGCGCTTCCGCAATGGCCTGAATGATGCGCGGGCGGTCCTCCCGCTGGCGGCGCTTAAGCTCTGCTTCGAGGGCCGCATATCCTGCGACGGTCATGGGCAGCTTTTCCATCCTGCGACTCTTTCAAATCCTGTGGCTCGCCCCGCCGCGCGCGGCGGAGCTTTCGGCGGCGCCGGCCGGCCTTCGGCGCGGCGTCTGGACAAAACGCGAGACGCGCCCGTCTAGGGCGCGTCGCATGCGGCTTTTCAGCCCGCTCATGATGGAACAGCGGCGGGCGCAGGTCAACCGTCCCTTCCGCGCGTTGTCATCGCGCGGGAGCCGGGTCGGATGATTCTGAACAAATCTGCGTCGGCCGCGCGCCGCGCATCTTGTCAAGGAATCAAAACGGGAACAAACTCCGGTTCAAGCCGGCGCCAACAAGAATGCCGGCAGTTTTGGAGGGAAATTATGGCCGCCATCGCAAATTATTTGGTCGCCTTGAGCGCGGCTGGACAAATCTGGTGTCTGGTCCTCGGCATGTTCCTGTGGCGGACGCCGCTTGGCGTCACCAATTACGACATGACGCAGGATTTCGCCAACGCCTCCGCCAAACTGGCGGCCAATCAGGGCCTTTACAATGGCTTTCTGGCCATGGGGCTGATGTGGTCGCTCGTCGCCGCGTCGCATGGCTTCGAACTGAAGATCTTTTTCCTCGTCTGCGCGATCGTCGCGGGCTCGCATTGCGCGGCGACTGTCAGCCGCCGCATTTTCTATGTGCAGGCCCTGCCCGCCCTCGCCGCGCTGGCCCTCGTCCTCGCGGCCGGAAAATAAACCGAAAGGCGGGCGCTTCAGGCGAAATAATCCTGTAGCGCCCGCACTTCGAGATCTCCCGCGAGGAAGGCGCGAACGCCCTGCGCCGCCGCCCGAGCCCCGGCGAGGGTGGTGTAATAGGGCGCCTTGTGCAACAGAGCGGCGCGGCGCAGCGAACGCGAATCCGCCAGCGCCTGCGCGCCTTCGGTGGTGTTGAACACCAGCTGGACCCCGCCGTTCTTGATCGCGTCCACGACGTGG
>JAJYCZ010000067.1 GCA_021777915.1 Pseudomonadota bacterium
CAACAAGGCGGCGAGCCTCGTCGAGCGCATGGAAAAGGAAGGCGTCGTCGGCCCCGCCAACCACGCAGGCAAACGCCAGATCCTGGTCGGCGGCGGAATCGACCGGGGGGCCTTCGACGGGGAGTGACATTCCGCAATCGCGCCATATGTTCGGTCTAATAGGGCGCCACGCAGTCCACGGGCGCCGAATAATTTCTGTCCCGCGCCTGGACGCCCTGTAGGGAGCTGCAATGTCACGCCAATTCCAACCCCGCAAGAAGACGCCGATGACGCGGGGTTTCATGGCTTTCCTGATTGGCGCGCTCTCCCTCGCTTCAATCGACGGCGCCCTGGCGCAAAAGCACCCCAAGCCAGGCGACAAGCCCACCAAAACAGCGCCCGATGTGGTCGCTGCACAAAGCGCCCCGCTCGAACCGCAACTCGCCATCCAGATGGCCAACGATTATTTCAACACCGCGCGGGTGATGACCGCGGATTTCGTCCAGATCGGCGCGGACGGCCGGCGCTCGGAAGGCAAATTATATGTCGTGAAACCGGGCCGGTTGCGCTTTGAATACGCCATGCCCGCGACCATGGAAATCATAGCCGATGGCGTCTCCGTGGCCATACGCGATCGCAAGCTGAAATCTCAGCAGCTCTATTTCATCAGCCAGACCCCGTTGAAATTCCTGCTGCAGGACAAAATCAACCTGGCAAAAGACGTCAAAGTGACCAATGTCTCCTCGACCGATAAATCGGTGATCATCACGATCGAAGACAAATCGACCTTTGGCGGCACATCGACGATCAAGCTGGATTTCGATCGCAAGGATTTTACTTTGCAGAAATGGCAGGTCACCGATCCTCAAGGTTATGACACCCTGGTGAGTCTCCACAATATTGACCTCGCCACCGTCCCGGATCTCAAACTCTTCCGGATCCCACCGACCAGCCTCTGGCCCTCCCTCAATTAACCCACCTTTCGCCTCAACCCGCTTGATTCGCCCGGCCGGATCGGTTTAGCCCCGCTCTGACGCCCAGTTCTTCCAACCCCGGTCACACCTTTGCCATTGAAGATCACCACCTGGAACATCAATTCCGTTCGCCTGCGCTTTCCCCAGGTCGCCGCGTTTCTTCAGACGCATCAACCGGACGTTCTCTGCCTCCAGGAGACCAAATGCCGGGACAGCGAATTTCCGGGCTCCGATTTCCGCAAGCTTGGCTATGAACATCTCGCGATCAATGGACAGAAGGGATACCACGGCGTCGCGATCGCCTCGCGTTTGCCGCTTCATGAGGTGGAACGGAGAAATTTTTGCAATATCGGCGACGCCCGACATATTTCGGCGACGGTTTCGGTTGGCGGCAAGCCAATCCGCGTCAATAATTTTTACGTCCCCGCGGGCGGGGACGAACCGGACCCGCAAACAAACCCCAAATTCGCGCACAAGCTTGCTTTTCTCGACGAACTCGATGAGTGGATCTCCCAGGACAGCTTTTCCAAGAACAGGTCTCTGATCGTCGGGGACCTGAACATCGCTCCTCTCGAACACGATGTCTGGAATCACCGGGCTCTGCTGAAGGTCGTCAGCCATACGCCGATCGAGACCGATAAATTGAAGGCGATCATCGCGCGCGGAAAATGGATCGACGCCCTGCGGCGATTCACGCCGGCCGAGCAGAAACTCTATACGTGGTGGAGTTACCGCTCTCCCGACTGGTCGGCCGCCGACAAGGGGCGGCGACTCGATCATATCTGGGCGTCGCCGCCTCTGGAGCCCTGTCTCCACACGATCGAGATCCTTCGCGAGGCGCGCGGCTGGGAGCGCCCCTCCGACCACGTCCCCGTCAGTCTCGTCTTGAAATTGTAAGAAGCGGCCGCGCTACCGGATCGCCAGGAGCTTTTCCCGTTTTTTCGCAATGTCCCTGCCGAATGCGTCGATATCGCGAATCAGCGATTTCTTCAGCGCCGCGGCGCTGGCCGGAAATTCATTCAGGACGCGATGGAACAGGACATGCGGCAACTTCATCGCCACAACCTTCTCCAAAGCAACGGCGTGGAACCCTGCTTCCGAATCGCTCAACAAACCGCGCGACGCGATCAGCGCGCCGGGCCCAACCACCTTGTCCTTTCCATCGGCGCCGCCGACCGAAAGCCGGACCGTTCCCGACAGAATGTAATAGCCGGCGTCGAGACGGTCTCCGCGCCGAAACAGCAACGCCTCTCGCGGAAATTCGACTTGCGGGGCGGCAAAGGCCAGCAGCCGCAAGGCTTCGACCTCGAAATCCGCCAGAAGGGGCAGGCGCTTCAGCGCGTCGATCAGGCTTAAAAGAGACATGATGGTCCAGTTTTCGCGATGCAAACCAAAGGGTCATGTCGCGAGACGATAGCCCCCGGCGTCGGTCAAAAGCAACGTGGCGTTTGCGGGATCGCTTTCAATCTTCTGCCTCAGTCGATAGATGTGGGTTTCCAGGGTGTGCGTCGTGACATTCGCGTTATAACCCCACACATCCCGGAGCAGATCGTCGCGGGAAACCACCTCTCCCTTGGCGCGGTTAAGGTATTGCAGGATCGCAGTCTCTTTTTCAGTCAACCTGAGCTTTACGCCGCTTTCCGATTGAAGCATTTTGGCGTTGGGAATGAACGTATAGGCGCCGATCTGAAATGTCGCATCCTCGCTCAGTTCATATTGGCGCAGATGGGCGCGAATCCTGGCCAGCAGAACCGCAAACCGAAAGGGCTTGTTGACGTAGTCATTGGCGCCGGAGTCGAAGCCCGAGACGATGTCGTGTTCCGAATCGTGCGCGGTCAACATGATGACAGGCTTGTTGAAACCCGCGGCGCGCAACTTCTTGACGGCGTCGCGCCCGTCGGCGTCGGGCAGGCCGACGTCCATGATGACGAGGTCGATCGGTCCTTTGCGGACGGCTTCCATCGCCTCTGCCGCATTCGCGGCCTCGACGGCGACGAAATCGTCGTGAACGGCTAATTGTTCGGCAAGGGACACACGTAGAAGAGGGTCATCATCGACGATCAAAATCCGACGGATTTGCGACATGGATGATCCTGTGCCGGGCGCAAAAGAAAGCTGAATCTACGCCGACAACCAATATTCGTCAAAAAGCGCGCTCTTTTGCAACCCAATTGCGCCGCGCATCGCCGGAATCACTGCCGGCGGCGGTTCCGGGCAAGCTCGAACCTTTATGCAAGCCGGAGGATCACACCCGAATCATGGTCCGAATCGTGGTCAATGGAGGAACGCGGGGAATTTGAATGTTCGGCGTTTTTGGAGCCACCCGCCCCCCTCGCCAAATCCGACCGTCGAAGGCGCCGGCGTGCCTCGATGGAACGGGTCCGGCGGCCGCCTGGCTGACGAAGTCCTGCGGCTCATCGATGCTCTGACTGTGCGCAAGGGCCGGCGAGTCTGATCGCGCAAGGGCCGGCGAGTCTGATCGCGCCAGGCCCGCCGAGCCGTGAGCCGCGTCACGGAGGATCGGCGCCCTGCAAGGGCGAGGGGACGCCCTCGCGGACGATGCTCGAAAAATCCGGCGAATCGCCGGCTTTCCGGGCGGGGGCGAAGGAAGTCAGCCCGCCGCGGCCTCGACCATGGCCAGAGCGGCGGCGAAGGCGGCCTCGATGTTCAGGTCCGTGGTGTCGAGCAGCCTGGCGTCTTCCGCCGGCTTGAGCGGCGCGTCGGTCCGTTCGCTGTCCCGCTGGTCACGCTTCCTGATGTCGTCCAGGATCGACCCGTAATCGACCTTCTCGCCGCGCCCACGCAGCTCCAGCGCCCGACGCTGGGCGCGGGTTTCAGGGCTGGCGGTGACGAAAATCTTGGCCTGCGCCTCCGGCGCGATCACCGTGCCAATATCGCGGCCGTCGAGCACCGCGCCTTGCGGGCGCGCCGCGAAGGCGCGCTGTATGTCGATCAGGGCCGCGCGCACCTCCGGGATCGCGGCGACCACCGAAGCCGCCTCGCCCATGTCCCGGCCGCGCAGCCGCTCCTCGTCGAACTCGAGCAAGGCGAGGCCGCGCGCGGCGCTCACCGCCTTGTCGACATCGTCCAGTTTCGAGCCCTCGTCGAGCAGGACGCGCGCGGTGGCGCGATAGAGCAGGCCGGTGTCGAGATGCGGCAGGCCGAAATGCGCGGCGAGACGGCGGGCGATCGTGCCCTTGCCCGACGCCGCCGGCCCGTCGATGGCGATGATCATCACGAAAATTCCGCGCCGAGGCTGGCCATGAGCGGCCGGAAGGTCGGGAAAGAGGTGGCGATCATGGTTTCATCGTCCACGGTCACCGGTCTGTCCGAGGCGAGGCCCATCACCAGAAAGCTCATGGCGAGGCGATGGTCGAGATGGGTTTCGACCAGTCCGCCGCCCGGACAGGCGCCGGCGCCCCCTTCGACGACGAGGTCGTCGCCTTCGACCGTCGCCTTGACGCCATTGGCGCTCAGGCCCGCCGCTGCCGCGGCAAGCCGGTCCGACTCCTTGACCCGCAATTCCTGGAGGCCGTTCATGCGGGTCACGCCTTTTGCGAAGGCTGCGACCACGGCGAGGATCAGATATTCGTCGATCATCGCCGGCGCGCGCGCGGCGGGCGCGTCCACCCCCGTCAATTCGCTGTGACGAACCCGCAGGTCGGCGACCTCCTCGCCGCCTTCCTCGCGCCGATCTGTAATGTCGATCCGCGCGCCCATTTCGAGCAAGGTGGCGAGAAAGCCCGAACGAAGCGGGTTCATCATCACCCCTTCCACGACGATGTCCGAGCCCTTCACCAGCAAGGCCGCCGCAATGAGAAAAGCAGCGGACGACGGATCGACGGGGACCACGATCGGGCGCGGCGCGAGTTCGGGGCGCCCTTCCAGCGCGATCTTGCGGCCATGTTCGCCGAAAGGCTCTGAGGTGACCGAAGCGCCGAAAAAAGCCAGCATTTTTTCGGTGTGATCGCGGCTCGCCTCGTTCTCGATGATTGTGGTCCGCCCCAGGGCGTTGAGGCCGGCGAGCAGGACCGCCGATTTGATCTGCGCCGAGGCGACCGGCGTGCGATATTCGATCGGCGCCGGCTCGGGCGTTCCTTTCAGCAGGATCGGGCAGCGTCCGCCCTCCGCCTGCTCCAGAACTTCGGCGCCCATCAGAACCAGCGGATCGAGAATGCGGCGCATCGGGCGCTTGCGCAAAGAGGCGTCGCCGTCGAATCGGGCGGTGATTCCGTGACCGCCAACCACGCCCATCATCAGCCGCGAGCCGGTGCCGGCATTGCCGAAATCGAGCTTTTCGCGCGGCGCCAGCAGCGAGCCAAGGCCCATGCCGTGGATGCGCCAACGGCCCTCGCCAACCCGCTCGACCTTGGCGCCAAGCTGGACGCAGGCGCGGCCGGTGTTGAGCACGTCCTCGCCTTCGAGCAGGCCGGACACCAGCGTTTCGCCGACGCTCAACAGACCGAGCAGAAAGGCGCGGTGGGAGACGCTCTTGTCGCCCGGCGGCCGGGCGCGACCGCGCAAGGGACCGCAAGCGCGGGCGGTCAAAGGTTTGGCGGCGGCGGAATGGGACATTGGCTGAATCTTGGCGAGGGGAGCAGGGATCAGCGCATGGCTTTGGAGATTTGCGGCAGGAGGGTGGCGTTCAGGCTCTCCTCCGTGAGCGGCCCGATGAATTTATAGGCGATCTTGCCGTCGCCGCGCAGGATGAAGGTTTCGGGCACGCCGGTCAGGCCCCAGTCGATTCCGGCCCGGCCGCTGGCGTCCAAGCCGATCGCCGCATAGGGGTCGCCCTCTTCGGAGAGGAATCTGGCGGCGTTGGACGGGTCGTCCTTGTAATTGACGCCGACCAGCCGCACGCCCATCGCCTTGAGCGCCTCGTTCTCCGCCAATTCGCGCAAGATCGGATGTTCGACCCGGCAGGGCGCGCACCAGGAGGCGAAATAATTGACGACGGTCACGCCCCCCTTGCGCAGATCGGCGTCGGACAGGCCGAGCCTGCCGGTTCCCGGAATGGCGGGAAGATTCAGGGCCGGCGCGTCCTTGCCGATCAGGGCCGAGGGCACCAGCGAAGGATCGCGGCCGAGATAGAGCCGCCAGCCGAGAAACAAGGACATGCCGACGAAAATCAGCAGGGGCAGGGCCCGGACCCATCCGCTCCTGGGCGTTTCATCCGCCACGCTCATCGATTCTGTTCCTTGTTGTCGAAGCGCGCGAGCTTTCGCCGCAGCGCGCGGTAATCCAGCGTGATCTTGGCGATCGCCGCGACGACGACCAGCGCGGCGAAGCCATAGGCCGAGGCGATGTAGAAGGTGTAATCCTTCACGAGAAAACCTCCCCGGCGACTTCCGGATCTTCGGCGGCGGCGGCGGTGATGCTCAGGCGGCGCAGGCGCCGGCTCAGGATTTCATTGCGGATCGCCATCAGGTGCAGGGTGAAGAACAAAAGAGTGAAACCCAGCGCCATGATGAGCAACGGCCATAGCATCGAGGGCGCGATCGCCGGGCCGCCGAGACGGAAGACCGAGGCCGATTGGTGCAGCGTGTTCCACCAATCGACCGAGAATTTGATGATCGGAATGTTGACGACGCCGACCAGCGTCAGGATCGCGGCGGCGCGCGCGGCCTGGGCCGGCTCCTCGATGGTCTGCCACAGGCCGATCAGGCCGAGATAGATCAGGAACAGCACCAGCACCGAGGTCAGGCGCGCGTCCCACACCCACCATGTCCCCCACATCGGCTTGCCCCACAGCGAACCGGTGACCAGGCAGACCAGAGTAAAGGCGGCGCCGAGCGGGGCGGCGGCCTTTTGCGCGGCGTCGGCGAGCGGATGGCGCCACACCAGGGTGCCGAGCGCGGCGGAGGTCATGACCATGTAGCACATCATGCCGAGCCAGGCCGCCGGCACGTGCAGATACATGATCTTGACCGAGGCGCCCTGCTGATAGTCGTCGGGCGCCACGAAAAAGGTCAGATAGAGGCCGACCGCGAGCGCGAGCGCGGCCGCCCCCGCGAGCCACGGGATGAGGCGCGCCGCGAGCGCGAGAAAATTCGTCGGATTGGCGTATTTGAGCATGAGCCTGACCCGTCCTCCCCGGGCGCGCGCCGCCTGATTAGGCCGGGGCGCTTGGAATTGCAATTCCATCTCCGGCAGGAGCGACGAAAAGACGGCGAAATTAGGCCTCCCGCGCCCGCAGGGCGGCGGCGGCGGCGAAAGGCGCGCCGGCGACCGCCATCAGCGACAGGCCGCACAGAATCAGGAAGGGCGTATGAAACGGCACGGTCCCGCCGCTCGCCGCCGAGGCGCTGGCGACGCCGAAAATGAGTATGGGCGTGGTGAGCGGCAAGATCAGCACCGCCATCAGCAGGCCGCCGCGCCTAAGACCCGCCGTCAGGCCGGCGCCGATGGCGCCGAGCAGGGTCAGCGCGGGGGTTCCGGCCAGCAGCGAGGCGGCGACGCCGGCCAAGGCCGCCGGCTCCATGCCAAGCGTCAGCCCGAGCAGCGGCGCGGCGGCGATCAGCGGCAAGGCGGTCAGGGTCCAATGGGCCGCGCATTTGGTCAGCACCACCAGTTCGAGCGGCGTCGAGGACATGATGAAAAGATCGAGCGAGCCGTCGTCGGCGTCGGCCTGGAACAGGCGGTCGAGTCCGAGCAGGGTCGAGAGCAGCGCCGCGATCCACAGGATCGCCGGCCCGATCCGCGACAACAAATTAAGGTCCGGCCCGATGGCGAAAGGCGTGAGGCTCACCAGGATGAGAAAAAAGACCACGCCCATCGCGCCGCCGCCGCCGACGCTGCGGGCGATGCGCAATTCCCGCCCGAACAGGGCCGCAAGAGGCGAACTCACGCGGCGTCCCCCGCTTCGCGCGGCCGAACCGCGTCAAGACGCAATTCCTTGGCGTCGACAAGGCCAAGCGGCGCATGGGTCGCGGCGAGGATGAAACCGCCGCCGGCGCGATGCGCCGCCATGGCTTCGGCGAATTTCGCCTGCGACCCGACATCGAGCGCGGTCGCCGGCTCGTCGAGCAGCCAGATCGGGCGGGGCGCGACGAAGAGTCGCGCCAGGGCGACGCGGCGTTTCTGGCCGGCGGAGAGATAAGCGACCGGGAAATCGCCTACCCGCGCCAGCCCAACCTTTTCCAGCGCGCCTTCGGGCGACAGCCCCGCCCCCGCCGCGCCTTTCAGCATCCGCGCCCAGAATTCGAGATTGTCCAAAGCGGTCAGCGCCGCCTTCAACCCGTCGGCATGGCCGACATAATGCGCCTGTTCGGCGAGCGTCGCCTCCGCCGCGCCGCCATTCAGTCTGACTTCGCCTTCGCGCAGGGACAGAAAACCCGCGAGCGCGCGCAGAAGAGTCGATTTGCCGGCGCCGTTGCGGCCAAGCACGAGCAGGGCCTCGCCCGCGCGCATCTCGAAATCGACGCCGCGAACGATCGCCCGGCCGCCGCGATCGACGCGCAGCGCTTTGGCGGAAATCCCTTGCAAGATTTGAGTTTTTGGCGGGCGGACTTCGGTTTGCGGCAAAGGGCTCTCCACGGGGCCTGATGGTCTGACGGCCAACGCGGCGGTCCATTCGTGCGCGCCCGGTCTCTGACTTTTGTTTGTGTAGCCTGTGATCGCCGATTTATCTATAAGCCTCTCATCCGCTTTCCTCGCCCCGTCACATCTTTCATCGGGATCTGCCTGCGATGACCTCACTCGACAGCTTCAAATGCCGCAAAACCCTCAAGGTCGGGGCCAAGACCTATCATTATTTCTCGCTCAAGGCGGCTGAAAGGAACGGGCTCGCAGGCGTTTCGAGACTCCCCTATTCGATGAAGGTGCTGCTGGAGAACCTGCTGCGCAACGAGGATGGCCGCTCGGTCACCAAGGACGACATTCTCGGCGTTTCCGAATGGCTCACGAACAAAGGCAAGGTGGAAAAGGAAATCGCCTTCCGCCCGGCGCGCGTGCTGATGCAGGATTTCACCGGCGTTCCGGCGGTGGTCGATCTCGCGGCAATGCGCGACGGCATCGAGAAGCTCGGCGGCGATCCGGAAAAGATCAACCCGCTGGTTCCGGTCGATCTGGTCATCGACCATTCGGTGATCGTTGACGCCTTCGGAGCCAAAAACGCCCTGAAGATCAATGTCGAGCATGAATACGCGCGCAACGGCGAGCGCTACACCTTCCTGAAATGGGGCCAGGGCGGCTTTTCCAATTTCTCGGTCGTTCCTCCGGGCACGGGCATCTGCCACCAGGTGAATATCGAATATCTCGCCCAGACCGTGTGGACCCGCAAGGAGAAACACCAGCCGGCGCGCGGCAAGGCGGTCAATGTCGAGGTGGCCTATCCCGACACGCTGGTCGGCACCGACTCGCACACCACCATGGTCAACGGCCTCGCGGTGCTGGGCTGGGGCGTCGGCGGCATCGAGGCGGAGGCCGCCATGCTCGGCCAGCCGCAATCCATGCTGCTGCCCGAAGTCGTCGGCTTCAAACTCTTCGGCAAGCTGAAAGAGGGCGTCACCGCCACCGATCTGGTGCTGACCGTCACCCAGATGCTGCGCAAGAAGGGCGTGGTCGGCAAATTCGTCGAATTCTTCGGCCCCGGCCTCGACGCCCTGACCCTGCCCGACCGCGCCACCATCGCCAATATGGGCCCGGAATATGGCGCGACCTGCGGCTTCTTCCCGGTCGATGGCGAGACCATCGATTTTCTGAAAAACACCGGCCGCAAGCCGACCCGCGTCGCACTGGTCGAGAAATACGCCCGCGCCCAGGGCCTTTTCCGCACCCGCGCGGCTGCTGAACCCGTTTTCACCGACACGATCGAGCTCGATCTTTCCACCGTCACGCCCTCGCTCGCCGGTCCGAAGCGCCCCGAGGGCCGCGTGGCGCTCGACGGCGTCGCCGCCGGATTTTCCGCCGCGATGGAGAGCGAATACAAGAAAATCGCCGCGATCGCGGAACGCTACAAGGTCGAGGGCGAGACGTTCGACATCGGCCATGGCGACGTGGTGATCGCCGCCATCACCTCCTGCACCAATACGTCCAACCCCAGCGTGCTGATGGGCGCGGGCCTGCTGGCGCGCAATGCCGTCGCCAAGGGCCTGACTGTCGCGCCCTGGGTGAAAACCTCGCTCGCGCCAGGGTCGCAGGTGGTCGCCGAATATCTTTCCAATTCCGGCCTGCAGAAATCGCTCGACAAGCTCGGCTTCAACCTCGTCGGCTTCGGCTGCACCACCTGCATCGGCAATTCCGGCCCGCTGCCGGAAAAAATCTCCAAGTCGATCCACGACCATGGCGTGGTCGCGGCGGCGGTGCTTTCGGGCAACCGCAATTTCGAAGGGCGCGTCTCGCCCGACGTCCAGGCCAATTACCTCGCTTCGCCGCCGCTGGTCGTCGCCTATGCGCTCGCCGGCTCGGTCCAGAAGGATCTGACCAAGGAGCCGATCGGCCACGACAAGAAGGGCGCGCCGGTCTTCCTGCGCGACATCTGGCCATCGTCCAAGGAAATCGCGGACTTCATCCGCAAGAATGTCACCAAGGCGATTTTCAAGGCGAAATATGCCGATGTGTTCAAAGGCGACGCCAACTGGCGCAAGGTCAAGGCGCCGCACAGCCAGACCTATGCCTGGGACAACAAATCGACCTACATCCAGAACCCGCCCTATTTCAAGGGCATGACCATGACGCCCAAGCCGGTGAAGGACATCGAGGGCGCCCGCGTCCTTGCCCTTTTCGGCGACAAGATCACCACCGACCATATTTCCCCGGCCGGTTCAATCAAGGCGGCCTCGCCCGCCGGCAAATATCTCACCGCCAACAAGGTGAAGCCGGAAGACTTCAACCAGTACGGCACGCGGCGCGGCAACCACGAAGTGATGATGCGCGGCACATTCGCCAATATCCGCATCAAGAACTTCATGCTTGCTGATGCGAGCGGCAACGCCCCGGAAGGCGGCGACACGAAATATTTCCCCGGCGGCGAAGTCATGCCGATCTATGACGCCGCGATGAAATATGAAAAGGCCAAGGTTCCGCTGGTGGTCTTCGCCGGGGTCGAATACGGCAACGGGTCGTCGCGCGATTGGGCCGCCAAGGGCACGAACCTTCTGGGCGTACGCGCGGTGATCGCCGAAAGCTTCGAGCGCATCCATCGCTCCAATCTCGTCGGCATGGGCATCCTGCCCGTCACCTTCGAGGAGGGAACGACGTGGAAGTCTCTCGGCCTCAAGGGCGACGAAACCGTGAGCATCAAGGGCCTGACCAATCTGGAGCCGCGGCAGAAGCTCGAAGCCGAGATCACCTTCGCCGACGGCAAGGTGAAGAAGATCAAGCTCAACAGCCGCATCCAGACGGCGGATGAAGTCGAGTATTACAAGAACGGCGGCATCCTGCAGTATGTGTTGCGGCAGCTGGCCGCGGCGTGATTTTCGGGCGCGCCCCACGGGGGGCGCCATCAATTGGAAATGCCGCCAGGATCAAGCTTGGCGGCATTTTCTTTGCAACATCATAGCCAGTGCCGAGGAGTTCGCCCGCCGAAGGGCGTCGGCGTGAGCAAAAAAAGCGCGCCTTTGTCCACGTCAGAAATGCTCGGTATCCGCCTCCGGCTTGATCTCGTGCTTCAAGATCAGCGGCGTCTGGGACAAAGCGAAGATCACCGTCAGCAGCAGGACGCCAAAGGCTTTGAATTTCACCCAATTGTCCCAGCTGAGCGCGTGGCGCAGGATTTCATTCAGCCCGGCGAGAGCAAAGAAGAACAGGCCCCAGCGGATCGTCAGCTTGCGCCAGCCCGCCTCGTCGAGATGCATCACGCTGTCGAAGACCACCGGCAGCAGGAGTTTGCCGAAGGCGAGCCCGCCGAGCAAGGCGGCGCCGAACAGGCAATCGATCACGGTCAGCTTGATCTGGATGAAACTCTTGTCCTGAAGGACGAAGGTCAGGGCGCCGAAGACCATGACCGCGATGGCGGTGACCACCGGCATGATCGGCAGGTGGCGGGTCAGAAGCCACGAGACCAGCAGCGCGGCGAGCACCGCGATCATCAGAACGGCGGTCGCGGTGAGGATCGCGGTCTTTTCCGGCGTGATCGCCGCCGGCAGCAACGGCCCGACAAGCCCGTGGAACAGGGCCGGCCTGGAATTGGCGAGGAAAAACAGGACCAGAGGCCCGATTTCCAGCACCAGTTTCAGCGTCGGATCGAGTTTCTTCCTGGGCTGTTCGGCGGATGTCGGGGGGCTCAAGCGTTTTCCTCCTCGAAACCGGCGATGGCGCGGGCGAAATCGCGGGCGGTGAAAGGCTCCAGATCGTCGGCCTGTTCGCCGACGCCGATGAAATGGACGGGAAGCTGGAATTTTTCGGCGATGGCGACCAGAATGCCGCCGCGCGCCGTGCCGTCGAGCTTGGTCATGACCAGGCCGGTCACGCCCGCCGTCCGGCCGAAAATCTCGACCTGGCTCAAGGCGTTCTGGCCGACCGTCGCGTCGAGCACCAGAAGGACGGCGTGCGGGGCTTCCGCATCGACCTTTTTCATCACCCGTACGATCTTTTCCAGCTCGGCCATCAGTTCCGTACGGTTTTGCAGGCGCCCCGCCGTATCCATCAGCAGGACGTCGGCGTTCTGTTCCCGCGCGGTCTTGATCGCGTCGAAGGCAAGGCCCGCGGCGTCGGCGCCGGGTTCGCGGGCGATCACCGGGACATTCATCCGGCCGCCCCAGATCTTGAGCTGTTCGATCGCGGCGGCGCGAAACGTGTCGCCGGCGGCGAGCATGAGCTTTTTGCCCTCGGCGGAAAATTTCGCGGCGAGCTTGCCGATGGTCGTGGTCTTGCCCGAGCCGTTGACGCCGACCACCAGAATGACGAAGGGCTTTTTGGCGACGTCGATGTCCAGCGGCCGGGCGACCGGCGCCAGCACGCGCTCGACCTCGTCGGCGAGTATGGCGCGCACGTCCTCCGGCGCGATCTGCTTGTCATAGCGGCCCTTGCCGACCAAAGCCGCGATCCGGGTCGCGGCGCCGACGCCGAGGTCGGCGCGCACCAGCACGTCTTCCAGGTCCTCCAGCATGTCGGCGGAAAGCTTTTTCTTGGTGAAAATATCGGCGACGCCCTGGGCGATCGAGGAGGAGGACCGCGCCAGGCCATGCCTCAGCCGCGCCCACCAGCTCGATTTTTCCGCCGGGGCGGGTTCCGGAACGGGCTCGGACGCCGGCGCCGGTTCGGGCGCGATTTCCGCGTCACGCTCCGGCGCGGACTCGGGCTTGGCCTCCTCGGCGGCCTCGGGCTTCGGCTCCCAGAACGCCTCTTCCGCATGCCGCATCTTGAACAGGCGTCCCAAAAACCCGGCCTTGTCTTTCGATTCCGCGCTCATGCGCCTCCGTCTCGCTGCGATGAGGGCCCGCGCCCTTCTCAAGTCCGTCCGATTTTGCGATAAGCGGCCATGACGTCCGCAGCGCAAAATCTTCTTCCCCTCTCGATAGCCTGTCCCGCATGACGCCGGAAGAGATTTATGCGCGGCTGCTTTACCGCGACGGGATGATGCTGGTGCTCGACAAGCCGGCGGGCCTGCCGGTCCATCGCGGCCCGAAGGGCGGCGAGAATTTCGAACAGAGTTTTGTTCACCTGCGTTTCGGCCTGCCGCGCGCCCCGGCGCTCGCGCACCGGCTGGACAAGGACACTTCGGGCTGTCTCGTGCTGGGGCGCCATCGCAAGGCGCTGGAAAAGCTGATGCAGCTTTTCAAACAGGGCCGGATCGAAAAGACCTATTGGGCCGTGGTCCGGGGCGGCCCGGAGGCCGAAGAAGGCCTGATCGACCTGCCGCTCGGCCGGCTCGACGCCACGCGCGGCTGGTGGATGAAGGTCGATCCGAACGGCCTGCCGGCGCAAACGCGCTGGCGCGTGCTTGGACACGGCCATGATCCGCAAGGCGCTCCGCTTTCCTGGCTGGAGCTTTCGCCCTTGACCGGGCGAACCCACCAGTTGCGGGTCCATTGCGCGGCGCGCGATTTTCCGATTCACGGCGACCCGATCTACGGCGCCGGCTGCGGTCCGGACGAGCAGCTCCAACTCCACGCCAGGGCGATCCGGATTCCGCTATACAGGAACAAGCCCGCGATCGAGGCCGAGGCCTGCGCGCCCGACCATATGAAAGCGCTCTTGGCCGCCTGCGGCTGGACCCCGCAGATCGACGAGATCGTGGTCGCGGCCCGACAAAGCCGGGAAAACGCCCGTCTTGAGGCGAACACCTGAAAATCTTTCGCGCCGCGCGGCGCGGAAGGCGCATTGCTCTCGGCCTCCGCTTGCTGTAGGGAACGCGCGCAAAACGTGGAGACAAGCATGGGTTACAAGGTCGCTGTCGTCGGCGCCACGGGCAATGTGGGCCGCGAAATGCTGGATATTCTGGCCGAACGCCGGTTCCCGGCGGATGAAGTCGTCGCGCTGGCCTCGTCGCGTTCGATCGGCACGGAAGTCTCCTATGGCGACAAGACGCTCAAATGCAAACATCTCGACACGTTCGACTTTTCCGACTGCGACATCGCCTTGATGTCGGCCGGCGGCTCGATCTCCAAGGAATGGGGGCCGAAGATCGCCGCCAAGAATTGCGTGGTGATCGATAATTCCTCGGCCTGGCGCTACGATTCCGACGTGCCGCTGGTGGTGCCGGAGGTCAATGCCGACGCGCTCAAAGGTTTCGGCAAGAAGAACATCATCGCCAATCCCAATTGCTCGACGGCGCAGCTCGTCGTGGCGCTCAAGCCCTTGCACGACCGCTTCGGCATCAAGAGGGTCGTGGTTTCGACCTATCAGTCGGTTTCCGGCGCCGGCAAGGAGGCGATGGACGAGCTTTTCGCCCAGACCCGCGCGGTTTTCGTCTCCGATCAGGTCGAGAACAAGAAATTCCCCAAGCGCATCGCCTTCAATCTCATTCCCCAGATCGACGTCTTCATGGAGGACGGCTTCACCAAGGAAGAGTGGAAGATGATGGCCGAGACGAAAAAGATTCTCGACCCCAAGATCAAGCTGACCGCGACCTGTGTGCGCGTGCCGGTGTTCATCTCGCACTCGGAATCGGTAAATGTGGAGTTCGAGAAGCCAGTGACGGCGGACGAAGCGCGGAAAATCCTGCGCGAGGCCCCCGGCGTGCTGGTGATCGACAAGCGCGAGCCCGGCGGCTACATCACCCCGCATGAGGCGGCGGGCGAGGACGCCACCTATATTTCGCGCATCCGCGAGGACGCCACCGTCGAGAATGGGCTGGCCTTCTGGTGCGTCTCCGACAATCTGCGCAAGGGCGCGGCGCTGAACGCGGTGCAGATCGCGGAGGCGCTGATCAACCGCAAGCTGCTCGCGCCGAAGAAAAAGGCCGCCTGAAACACGAAACGCCGGGGGGACCCGGCGTTTTCATTTCAGGGGGCCGGCGATCAAAATCTCGGGGTCTGGCCGAACGCCTTTTTGTGCGCCTCGGCGGAAACCTGGCGGAAGGCGCCATCCTTTTCGTCGAGCACCATCAATTCGCCGCCAGCGACGCCAAAGTAGGCGCCGTGCAATGTCAGCCAGCCGCGGCCTTCGAGGGTCGCGATATAAGGAAAGCTGCGCAGGTTCGCCAGGCTCTGGCGGATCGATTCCCAGGCCAGACGCTCGGACCATGAATTCAGGGGCTCGGTCGGATCGCCGATCTTTTCCGCCGCCGGGCCGAGCAGCTTGATCCAGCGGCCGATGAAATCGCCGGGCGCCAGCGGCCGCATATAGGGATCGCGCCGCATTTCGGCGAAGGCCTTCACGCCGCCGCACTGGGCGTGGCCCATGACCACGACATGCTTGACCTTCAGCCCCATGACCGCGAATTCGATCGCCGCCGACGTGCCGTGATAGTCGTCATTGGGCTGATAGGGCGGCACGAGATTGGCGACATTGCGGAGCACGAACATTTCGCCCGGCCCCGCGTCGAAGATCAGTTCCGGCGAAACGCGGGAGTCGCAACAGCCGATCAGCAGGATTTCCGGGCTCTGCCCCTGTCGCGCCAGTTCCTGGTACCGCTCGCGCTCATCCGGAAAGCGTGCGCTCAGGAAGCTCTCGTAGCCTTCGGCGAGGCGTCTGGGAAATTTGACTTCGTCCATGGATTCCCCATCGGGGCGCGACGGCGCCCGCTTCACCGACTTTTGCCGCATTGCGGCATGGAGGGCAATGCTTGCCTTCGTCGAAGATGGCGGTCAAGAGCGGGTTCAAAAGCGTCGAAAGGCCAATGGCGTGGCTTTTCCGGAAACATTATGGTGCGCTGCGAAAATTCCGTTAGGGAGCCGACATGACCAGCCTTCGTCCGCGCCGCAGCGTTCTCTACATGCCCGGATCGAACGCGCGCGCGCTGGAAAAGGCCAGGACGATCGCCGCCGACGCCCTGATCCTCGATCTGGAGGACGCCGTCGCGCCCGACGCCAAGGAACTGGCCCGCAACCAGGTGACGGCGGCCGTCAAGGCGGGCGGTTTTGGCCGCCGCGAAGTCGTGATTCGCGTCAATGGCCCGATGACGCCCTGGGGCAAGGACGATTTCGCCGCCGCCGCCAAGGCCGGCCCCGACGCCATCCTGTTGCCCAAGGTCTCCGCGCCGGGCGACATCATGATCGCCGCCAAGGCTTTGCGCGACGCGGACGCGCCCGACCACACACGGATCTGGGCGATGATGGAGACCCCGGTCGCCATTCTCAACGCCGACTACATCGTCCGCACCGCGATCGATCCTGATTCCCGGCTCGCCGCGCTGGTCATGGGGACGAATGACATCGCCAAGGAGACGCGCGCCCGCCTGACGCCGGGGCGGCCCTCGATGCTGGCCTATCTGTCGATCTGCGTCGCCGCCGCGCGGGCCTACGGCGTCGACATTGTCGACGGCGTCTACAACAATTTCTCCGACGAGGCGGGCTTTCGCGCCGAATGCGAGCAGGGCCGCGATCTCGGCATGGACGGCAAGACCCTGATCCATCCCAACCAGGTCGCGATCTGCAACGAGGTATTCGCGCCGTCGGAGGCGGAAGTCGCCTTCGCCCGCGGGATCATCGAAGTCTTCGACCTGCCGGAAAACGCCGCGAAAGGCGCCTTGCAGATCGACGGCAGAATGGTCGAGCGCCTGCATGCGGATATGGCGCGGCGAACAGTCGCCATCGCCGACGCCATCGCAGGCGCCTGAGGGCTCTTTCACCGATTGCGGGTTTTCTTTCCACGGCGCGCGCG
This sequence comes from Pseudomonadota bacterium, assembly GCA_021777915.1. Classification (GTDB taxonomy): domain Bacteria; phylum Pseudomonadota; class Alphaproteobacteria; order Rhizobiales; family Beijerinckiaceae; genus Rhodoblastus. The sequence continues at coordinate 17,160 of JAJYCZ010000067.1, forward strand.
CTAGCAATATGTCTGGCGAACGACAGAGGCGTGGGATGAACGACCAGAACGGCGAAAAGACCGCAACGGGGGAAACCGAAGCCAGCGCTCAGACGAACTCCGTCAAAGCGGCGGAGGCGAAAGCGCCGAAAGGCTCGGCCAGCGAGGCGCCTCACGAGCTCGACGAGCCGGAGGAGCATGACGACGATTTAGAAGATTCGGAGCTTGAGGCCGACCCGGAGCCGCACGAGGATGCCGAAGGGCATGGCTCCGCCGCCGCGTCCGAACCGGCGGCGGAAAAACCGAAGCGACGGGGCGGCGCCGTGAAAGTGGTCGCCTATCTGATCGCCTTGGCCCTGGCGGGCGGCGGCGGCTATTACCTGTGGAATGCTTATTTCGCCGCGCCCGAAACCGCCGAAACCGACATGGCGGCCCCGGAACCTCCGGCGCCGGAACAAAAGGCGGAAGCCGAAAGCCCGGTCCCCGGCCCCGAAACCAGCGCCGCGCCGAAAACCTCCGTCGAAAACACGGCCTCCGAAAGCAAACCGGCGCGCGCCGAGCCCGCGCCGACGGCGTCGTCCCGAACCGCCGCTCCTCCCGCAGCGGCCGAATCGAGCAAGACGGCCGAGGCCGAAAGGCCGGCGACGGCCGCCACGCCCCCGCAACCGGCCAGGGAAGGCGCGCCAGTCGCGGCGAAGCCGGCGAGTGAAAACGCGCCGTCCGAGAACAAGTCGGCCGCGGAGCCGACGCCGAGAGCCCCGGACCAAGCCGCCGCGCCGGCGAAAAGCGCGACTTCGGAAAGCAAGCCCGCCGCCGAATCCGCGCCTGCGGCCAGGCCTCAAGAAGCGGCGGCGGCTCCCGCGGCGCCCGAGCCCGCGAAACCAGCCGAAATTGGGACCCCGGCTTCCGCGCCCGCCCCCGCCGAGCCCGCGAAGCCCGCCGCCGCTTCCCCCGAGACAGGTCCAGCGAGCGCGCCAGCCGCCAGCCCGCAGACCGCCGAAGCGCTCGCCGCCATGACCGGCAAACTCGCCGCCGCCGATGCGGCGATCGAAACCCTTTCGCAACGGCTTCAGACTGTCGAAAGTCAGCTTGACGCGCTCAGGAGCGAGGCGCGCGCCGCCCCGCCTCCGGCGCCGGCCGACAATTCCGGCCAAGCGGCGGCGCGGTTGGCCGTGGCGCAGAGCCTGTTGAGCGCCATGCGCCTGGGCGATGACTATTCGGCGCAAATCGCGGCGCTTCAGAAATTCGGCGCCGATTCCGAACAGCTGGCGCGGCTGCGCGCCGGCCTGTCCGCTCCCAGCGTCGGGGATCTGGCGAAAGAATTCGCCGCTTTGGCCCCCAGAATGGTGGAATCGGCCGCGCCCGCCGAACGGACTGTCGCGGCAAAACCGCCGCGGGGCCTGACGGAAGCGATCTGGGCGCAGGTTCTGGCGGCGGCGCGCAATTTGGTGCGGATCAGGCCCGCCGGCTCAGCCGAGCAGGACGCCGCCGCCGCGACGGTCGCAACGATCGAAA
>JAJYCZ010000068.1 GCA_021777915.1 Pseudomonadota bacterium
GCCCACGGCCGGGTGACCTTCGAGGATGTCGCCGGCGTGGACGAAGCCAAGGAAGACCTTCAGGAAATCGTGGAGTTCCTGAAGGATCCGCAGAAATTCCAGCGCCTGGGCGGTCGCATTCCGCGCGGCGTGCTGCTGGTCGGCCCGCCCGGCACCGGCAAGACCCTGCTCGCCCGCGCCATCGCCGGCGAGGCCAACGTGCCGTTCTTCACGATTTCCGGATCGGATTTCGTCGAAATGTTCGTCGGCGTCGGCGCCAGCCGCGTGCGCGACATGTTCGAACAGGCCAAGAAGAACGCGCCCTGCATCATCTTCATCGACGAGATCGACGCGGTCGGCCGCCATCGCGGCGCGGGGCTTGGCGGCGGCAATGACGAGCGCGAGCAGACCCTGAACCAACTGCTGGTGGAGATGGACGGATTCGAGGCCAACGAGGGCATCATCCTCATCGCCGCAACCAACCGCCCCGACGTGCTCGACCCCGCCCTGCTGCGCCCCGGCCGTTTCGACCGCCAGATCGTGGTGCCCAATCCGGACGTGATCGGCCGCGAGAAAATCCTCAAGGTTCACGCGCGCAAGGTGCCGTTGTCGCCGGATGTCGATCTCAAGATCGTCGCGCGCGGCACGCCGGGCTTCTCCGGCGCCGATCTGATGAATCTCGTCAACGAGGCGGCCCTGCTCGCGGCGCGGCGCGGCAAGCGCGTCGTCACCAAGGACGAATTCGAGGACGCCAAGGACAAGATCATGATGGGCGCGGAGCGCCGCACCATGGTCATGACCGAGGAAGAAAAGCGCCTGACCGCCTATCACGAGGGCGGCCACGCCATTGTCGCGCTCAATGTTCCGGCGACCGATCCGGTCCACAAGGCGACGATCATCCCGCGCGGCCGCGCGCTCGGCATGGTCATGCAATTGCCCGAGCGCGACAAATTGTCGATGAGCTACGAGCAGATGACCTCGCGCCTCGCCGTGCTGATGGGCGGCCGCGTCTCCGAGGAGATCATTTTCGGCAAGGACAAGGTGACCTCGGGCGCGCAGAGCGACATCGAGGCGGCGACCAAGCTCGCCCGCGCCATGGTGACCCGCTGGGGCTTTTCGGACGAGCTCGGCACGGTGATGTATGGCGAGAACCAGGAAGAAGTTTTCCTGGGCTATTCGATGGGCCGCCAGCAGAACATTTCTGAGGCGACGTCGCAAAAAATCGACAGCGAAGTGCGTCGCCTGGTCGAGGCCGGACAGGCCGAAGCGCGCCGGATCATCACCGACAAGCGCGACGACCTCGAAAAGCTCGCCAAGGGCCTGATCGAATATGAGACCCTCACCGGCGACGAGATCGTGGGCCTGATCAACGGGATCGAGCCCAAGCGCGAAAACCCGGACGACACGACGCCCGCGGCGCCCCGGCGCTCGGCCGTGCCGGCCGCCGGCAAGTCCAACTGGACCGGCCCGGACAGCGATCCGGGCCTGGCGCCGGCCCCGCAGTCATAAACAGGCCTTCCAGCCGCAAAGTCCTCCCGGCCCGCGGGTGAAAAGCCCGCGGGCCTTTCCCTTGCCAAAAAGAGGTACCGGGTCCTGTTAAACCTGTACATCTTTTGTGAACGCCATTCCGGAAGAGTTCGATTATATTCGATCGGATTTTCACGCCTCGCGCCGCCTCGAACGGAGATGCCCTGGCCATGAGCCGCAAATATTTTGGCACCGACGGCATTCGCGGTCTCGCCAACAAGATCATCACTCCGGAACTGGCTTTGAAAGTCGGCCAGGCGGCGGGCCTGGTGTTCCGCAACGGCGACTATCGCCACCGCGTGGTCATCGGCAAGGACACGCGGCTTTCCGGCTATATGATCGAAAATGCGCTGGTCGCCGGGTTCACTTCGGTCGGCGTGGACGTCATGGTCCTCGGCCCGATGCCAACCCCCGCGGTCGCGATGCTCACCCGCTCGATGCGCGCCGATCTCGGCGTGATGATCTCGGCCTCGCACAATCCTTTCGAAGACAATGGCATCAAATTGTTCGGCCCGCAGGGTTTCAAGCTCTCCGACGAGATCGAGCGGCAAATCGAGGTCCTGATCGATTCCGACATGTCCGCGAAACTTGCCAAGCCCGCCAGTTTCGGCCGGGCGCGGCGCGTCGACGACGTGCGCGCCCGCTATGTCGAATTCGCCAAGCACACACTGCCGCGCAGCATGTCCTTCGAGGGCATGCGCGTCGTGATCGATTGCGCCAACGGCGCCGGCTACAAGGTGGCCCCCGAAGCGCTCTGGGAGCTGGGCGCGGAAGTCTTTTCGCTCGGCGTCGAGCCGGACGGCATGAACATCAACCGCGATGTCGGCTCGACCGCGCCCGACGCTTTGTCGCGAAAGGTCCGGGAACTGCGCGCGGATATCGGGATCGCCCTCGACGGCGACGCCGACCGCGTGCTGATCGTGGACGAGCACGGCCACCTGGTGGACGGCGACCAGCTCATGGCGGTGGTCGCCGAGGACTGGAACGCCGACGGGCGCCTGTCGCAACCCGGCATCGTCGCCACCGTCATGTCCAATCTGGGACTTGAGCGCTACCTGCAATCGATCGGCCTGTCGCTCGCCCGCACCCCGGTCGGCGACCGCTATGTGCTCGAACATATGCGCGAGCATGGCTACAATATCGGCGGCGAACAATCCGGCCACATGATTCTGTCGGATTATTCCACCACCGGCGACGGGCTGATCACCGCCATGCAGATCCTGGCGGTGGTGAAGCGGCGCAGCCGCCCGGTCTCGGAAGTCTGCCACGCCTTCGACCCGCTGCCGCAGATCCTGAAGAACGTGCGCTTCAAGGGCGGCAAGCCGCTGGACGCCGCCAATGTTTCCAAGGCGATCCAGTCGGCCAAGGAAAAACTCGGAAACAGCGGCCGGCTGGTGATCCGCCCCTCCGGGACCGAGCCGGTCATCCGCGTGATGGCGGAAGGCGACGACCGCGCTTTGGTCGAGCAGGTCGTCAACGACGTTTGCGAAGCGGTGGCGGCTGCGGCATAGCCGCCCCGTCACCCGGCGCGCAGGGCTTCGAGAAGGTTCTGGAAATCCTCCGGCGGTTCGCTCTCGAACATGAGTTCTTCGCGGGTCACGGGATGTTCGAAGCCGAGCGCGCGGGCGTGGAGGGCCTGGCGCCCGAGCGCGACCAGCGCCTGTTGCGCCCTGAAGCTCAGAAGATTCGCCTTGGTCTTGAAGCCCGCGCCATAAACCTCGTCGCCGAGCAAGGGATGGCCGATCGAGGCGAGATGGACGCGAATCTGGTGGGTGCGCCCGGTCTCGAGTTCGCAGGCGATCAGGCTCGCGACCGGCCTGCCGTCGCGGTCGGCGCCGAATTTTTCCAGCACGCGCCAATGGGTGATCGCCTCCCGGCCGCGCGCTTGCCCCACGACCGCCATTTTCTCGCGCTGGATCGCGTGGCGCCCGAGCGGCGCGTCGATCGTCCCGCTCGGACGATCGGGCGCGCCCCAGCAGATCGCCAGATATTCGCGGGTCAAAGGCAGGCTGCGGCCGTGATCGGCAAAAAGTCTGGAAAGACCCTGATGGGCGGCGTCGGTCTTGGCGACCACCAGAAGCCCTGAGGTGTCCTTGTCCAGCCGATGGACGATGCCGGGCCGTTTCACTCCGCCGATGCCGGAGAGCGACTCGCCGCAATGGCCGATCAGGGCGTTGACCAGGGTGCCGGTCTCGTGCCCGGCGCCGGGATGGACGACCAGCCCCGCCGGCTTGTTCAAAACGACCAGAAATTCATCCTCGAAACGAACGTCGAGCGGAATATTTTCCGCCTTGGGCTCGGCGGGCGCGGGTTCCGGCACGTCGACTTCGACGATCTGGCCGGCGCGCAATTTCGTCTTCGGCGCCAGCGCGGGCGCCTCGTCGAGCCAGACCGACCCGCTTTCGATCAGGCTTTTGATGCGGGTGCGCGACAGGCTTTCCGCGACAAGCTCGGGCCGGGCGGCAAGATAATGGTCGAGCCGCTGCCCGGCGCCTTCGTCTTCGACCGCGATCTGGATTTTTGTTGTCATGAGCGCAATAGCGCGTTTCACTCCAAACTTGTAAAGCCTGGACATGACAAAAACAGCCGCCGTGATCGGCGCCGGCCCCGCCGGCTTGAGCGCCGCCGAAGTTCTGGCCCAGGCCGGAGTCGACGTGACCTTGTTTGAACGCACGGCGAGCCCGGCGCGCAAATTGCTGATGGCCGGGCGCGGCGGCCTGAATCTAACCCATGCAGAAGACTTTTCCCGCTTCCTCTCCCGCTACGGCGGCGAGGGCGAACGCATAAAACCTTTTCTTGAAGCCTTCGGGCCGCGGGACGTGCGCGACTGGTGCGCGGGTCTGGGAGAAGAAACATTCGTCGGTTCGAGCGGCCGGGTCTTTCCTAAAAGTTTCAAGGCCTCGCCGCTGCTGCGCGCCTGGCTGCGGCGGCTCGACGTTTTGGGCGTAAAACTCCGTTCGCGCCATGATTTCCGCGGCTTTGAGGGGCGCGCCGCTGTGTTCGAGACGCCCGAAGGACCCAAGCGGGTCGAGGCCGATGTTTTCGTCCTGGCGCTCGGCGGCGCCTCCTGGCCGCGCCTCGGCGCCGATGGAAGCTGGGTCGCGCCGCTGGCCGAAGCCGGCCTGCCCTCCAGCCCGCTGCGGCCGGCGAACAGCGGGTTTCTGGTCGACTGGTCGCCGCATTTCCGCGACAAATTCGAGGGCCAGCCGCTGAAAAACATCGCACTACGCTTCGGCGAAAAAATTTCGCGGGGGGAATGCGTGGTCACAAGGCGGGGGCTTGAGGGCGGCGCGGTCTATGCGCTTTCCGGCGCTTTTCGCGACAGGCTCGGCGCGGAAGTCTTCGTCGATCTTCGGCCCGACGCGTCTCAGGCCGATCTCGCGCGAAAGCTCGCCAAGCCGCGCGAAAAACAGAGTTTTTCCAATTTCCTGCGCAAGACGGCCCATCTCGGGCCGGTCGCCATAGCCCTGTTGCGCGAGGGCGGCCCACCACCGGCGGAGCCCAACCAACTCGCGGCGCGGATCAAGGCCCTGCCCTTGGCGGTCAAGGGCGTAGCGGGACTGGAGCGCGCCATTTCGACGGCTGGCGGCGTGTTGTGGGACACCCTCGACGAAAAGCTGATGGCGAAAAATTTTCCCGGCCTGTTCGTCGCCGGCGAGATGCTCGACTGGGAGGCGCCCACGGGCGGCTATCTTCTCACTGCCTGTTTTGCGCTGGGCCGGGCCGCCGGCGCGGCGGCGGCGGCCCTCGCCAAGGGCGAAGAGGCTTGAACGTCAACCCGTTTCGTCGTGAACGGTGGTCTTTTCCAGTTGCTCCACGATTTCGCGGCGCAGCGACCGGCGCAATTCGGCGGCGCGGTTACGCTTGATTTCGAGTGGCGTCTCGACCTTGAGTTCGGGAGCGGCGACCGGGCGGCCGTCGTCGTCCACCGAGACCATGGTGAAATAGCAGGAATTGGTGTGGCGGCGGGTTCTGCTGCGAATGTCCTCCGCCTCGACGCGGATGCCGATCTCCATCGAGCTGCGGCCGACATGATTGACGCTGGCGCGAAAAGTCACCAGTTCGCCGACATGGATCGGCTGCTGGAAGGTGACCTGATCGACCGAGAGCGTGACCGCGTAGCGCCCGGAAAAGCGCGACGCGCAGGAAAAGGCGACCCGGTCGAGCAGATTGAGCAAGGCGCCGCCATGCACCTTGCCGGAAAAATTCGCCATGTCCGGCGTCATCAGCACGGTCATTTCCAGCCTTCGCGGATCGGTCATTTTTCGGCTCACGGCGTTGTGGACGGCGACCACAGTCTAACCGGGAATTCGGGCGAGCGGCGCCCCATACGGCAAACAGCCGGACCGGCGTCGATTCGTCGCGCTTGACCGCGCCAAGACTCAGGCGTAATCGCCTTTCCGGGACATCCCGCCCCAACGCGGGACGCCCATCTGTGAGGATGGTCCGATGCAAAAGCCTGAAGCTCTGCCGAAAAACCCCAATTTCTCGTCCGGCCCCTGCGCCAAGCGCCCCGGATGGTCGTTCGAAGGTCTGAAAGACGCGCCGCTCGGGCGGTCGCACCGGGCCAAGATCGGCAAGACCAAGCTCAAGCTCGCCATCGACCTCACCCGCGAAGTTCTGCAGGTTCCCGCCGATTATCGCATCGGCATCGTGCCTGCCTCCGACACCGGCGCCGTCGAAATGGCGATGTGGTCGATGCTCGGCGCCCGGCCGGTGGAGGCGCTGGCCTGGGAAAGCTTTGGCGAAGGCTGGGTCACCGACATCGTCAAGCAGCTCAAGCTGAAGGACACGCGCGTCCTCAAGGCGGGTTATGGCGAAATCCCCGATCTGGCCGCGGTCGATTTCGACCATGACGTGATCTTCACCTGGAACGGCACCACCTCCGGCGTGCGCGTGCCCAATGGCGACTGGATCGCTGCGGATCGCAAGGGCCTGACCATCGCCGACGCCACCTCCGCCGCTTTCGCCCAGAAACTTGACTGGCCGAAGCTCGACGTGGTGACCTTCTCCTGGCAGAAGGCGCTGGGCGGCGAGGGCGCGCATGGCGTGCTGATTCTTTCGCCACGCGCGGTGGAGCGGCTGGAGACTTATTCGCCGCCGTGGCCGCTGCCCAAAATCTTCCGCATGACCAAGGGCGGCAAGCTGATGGAGGGCATTTTCCAGGGCGAGACCATCAACACCCCGTCCATGCTCTGCGTCGAGGATTACATCGACGCCCTGATGTGGGCCAAAAACATCGGCGGGCTCGACGCCATGATCGGCCGCGCCGACGCCAACGCCAAAGTTCTGGCGGATTGGGTCGCGAAAAGCGCCTGGGCCGGCTTCCTCGCCAAGGACGAGGCCATCCGCTCCAACACCTCGGTCTGCCTGAAAGTCACCGATCCCGCCATTGCCGCTTTGCCCGCCGACGCGCAAGCAGCTTTTGCGAAAAAACTCGTGGCTCTGGTGGAAAAGGAAAAGGCCGGCTACGACCTCGGCGCCTATCGCGACGCCCCCGCCGGCCTGCGCATCTGGTGCGGCGCGACCGTCGAATCAGCCGACGTGGCCGCGCTGACCCATTGGCTCGACTGGGCTTTCGCGACCGCCAAGGCGGAACTCGCGGCGGCGTAAGCGCTCCCTACAGCCCCTAACTCTCTCCCCCGCTCGCGGGGAGAGGAGACTGATCCCGGCAAAATTTCAAAGCAAGGCCACAGGACGGCGGGCGCGCCCCGCGTCCTTCCTTGAGGAGGAAAATATGGCGCCTCGTGTACTGATTTCCGACGCTCTTTCGCCCGCCGCCGTCGCGATTTTCAAGGAGCGCGGCGTGGAGGTCGACTTCCAGCCGGCGCTGGGCAAGGACAAGGAAAAACTCGCCGCGATCATCGGCGATTATGATGGGCTCGCCATCCGCTCGGCGACCAAGGTCACGGCCAAGATCCTGGAAAACGCCAAAAACCTGCGGGTGATCGGCCGCGCCGGCATCGGCGTGGACAATGTCGACATTCCCGCCGCCACCGCGCGCGGCGTGATCGTCATGAACACGCCCTTCGGCAATTCCATCACCACCGCCGAACACGCCATCGCCATGATGTTCGCGCTGGCCCGCCAGATTCCCGCCGCCGACGCCTCGACGCAAGCAGGCAAATGGGAAAAGAACCGCTTCATGGGCGTCGAAATCACCGGCAAGACGCTCGGAATCATCGGCTGCGGCAATATCGGCTCAATCACCGCCGACCGCGCCCTGGGCCTGAAAATGCGGGTCATCGCCTTCGACCCCTTCCTGTCGCCCGAACGCGCCATGACGCTCGGGGTCGAAAAGGTCGATCTCGACGAAATGCTCGCCCGCGCCGATTTCATCACTTTGCATACGCCGCTGACCGCCCAGACCAGGAACATCCTCTCGGCGGAAAATATCGCCAAGGCCAAGAAGGGCGTGCGGATCGTCAATTGCGCGCGCGGCGGACTGGTCGACGAGGTCGCGCTGCGGGCGGCGCTGGACTCGGGCCATGTCGCGGGGGCGGCCTTCGACGTGTTCGCCGAGGAGCCTGCCGTCAACAATTCCTTGTTTGGCCACCCCAATGTGGTCTGCACCCCGCATCTCGGGGCCGCGACCAACGAGGCGCAGGAAAATGTCGCCCTGCAGGTCGCCGAACAGATGTCGGACTATCTGATCCGCGGCGCGATCTCCAACGCCGTGAACTTCCCCTCCATTACGGCCGAAGAAGCGCCGCGCCTGAAACCCTTCATCGCGCTGGCGGAAAAGCTCGGCTCCTTTGCAGGCCAGTTGACCGAGGCCGGGGTGCGCAAGCTGACCATAACTTATGAGGGCCATGTCGGCGAACTCAAGACCAAGGCCCTGACCGCTTCGGCGCTGGCCGGCTTCCTGCGTCCGATGCTCAGCGATGTGAATGTGGTTTCGGCGCCCACGGTCGCCAAGGAGCGCGGCATGGTCATCGACGAGGTGACGCGGGCGGCGGAAGGCGATTACGATTCGCTGATTTCGCTCCATGTCGAGACCGAGGCGGGGCCGCTCGCGGCAGCCGGGGCGGTGTTCAACGACGGCAAGCCGCGCATCGTCGAAATCGCGGGCATTCGCGCCGAGGCGGAATTCTCCCCCTCGATGATCTATGTCTCCAACGAGGACAAGCCGGGCTTCATCGGCCGGTTCGCCACGCTGCTCGGCGAGGCGGGCGTCAATATAGCGACTTTCGCGCTCGGCCGCGACGCCGAAGGCGGTTCGGCGGTTGCGCTGGTCGGCATTGACGGCGAGGTTCCGGAAAAGGTTTTTGACCACATCCGCGCCCTGCCCGGGGTCAAGCGGGTGAAGGCGCTGAATTTCTGAGTTCCTGGAGCCGAAGGCGATTCGGCCGAATCGCCTTCGGCTCCAGATTCTTTTGTTTTCGCAGTGTTTTTGCGGAAAACCGGCCTCCATTTTTTCGTGCGCTGCTTTGATCGCCGGCTTGACTTCGCTTCGGCAAATGTCCAGTTTCCGCCCGCCCGCGCCCATTCCGGGCGGCGGGCGTGCGGGCGCGCGCGCGCGCCGAAAGAACCGGACCATGGCCGCCTATCTCGATTTTGAAAAGCCTGTCGCCGAACTGGAAGCCAAGGTCGAGGACCTCAGGGCGCTCTCCGAGCGCGAGGAATCCCCGCCGATCGGCGAGGAGCTGACCAAACTCGAGGCCAAGGCCGCCAAGGCGCTCGCCGATCTCTACTCCAGCCTGACCCCCTGGCAGAAGACCCAGGTCGCGCGCCACCCGCAACGCCCCCACTGCCTCGATTTCATCCGCGAACTGATCGAGGATTTCACCCCGCTCGCCGGCGACCGCAGCTTCGCCGACGACGAGGCCATGATCGCGGGGCTTGGCCGTTTCCGCGGCCAGGCCGTCGCTTTGCTCGGCCAGGAGAAGGGCTCCGACACCGAGACGCGGATCAAGCATAATTTCGGCATGGTCAAGCCCGAGGGCTATCGCATGGCGGTGCGGATCATGGAGCTGGCCGACCGCTTCGGCCTGCCGGTTCTCTCCTTCGTGGACACCGCCGGCGCCTTTCCCGGCGTCGAGGCCGAGGAACGCGGCCAGGCCGAAGCCATCGCCCGCGCCACCGAGGCCGCGCTCGTACTCGGCGTTCCCAATGTCGCCGTGGTGATCGGCGAGGGCGGCTCCGGCGGCGCGCTGGGCATCGCCGCCTGCAATGTCGTGCTGATGATGGAGCACGCGATTTACACCGTCGCTTCGCCCGAGGCCTCGGCCTCGATCCTGTGGCGCGATTCCCAGCGCGCCCAGGACGCCGCGACCAGCATGAAGATCACCGCCCAGGATTTGCTCAAATTCGGCATTATCGATGGCATCGTGCCGGAGCCTGTCGGCGGCGCCCACCGCGATCCTTCGGCCGCCGTTCGCGCGGTCGGCGACGCGATGGAGAGGGCGCTGACAGTTTTCGGCGGCCTTTCGCCGGAAAAGGTCCGGTCGCTGCGCGAGGAAAAGTTCCTCGGCATCGGCCGGAAGGCGTGACAATCCGCCGGGGGACCCGGCGTTGAATCTTTTGCAGGAATTCCTTAACCTTGAGGGTGTTTCATCGCCGCGCGTTAATGGAAGGTAAAAACTTGGTGGATAAGTTGCCTTCAAATAACGGCGCTCGCGTTTGCGCTTCACCGGACGAAGCCGGGCGCCGCGCCGCGGATCGACGGAACATCAAGATGAACGCCCTTTTCAATCTCGGCAATGCGCCACGCCGCCCGGTTTTCGCGGCCGCGGCCCTGGGTCTGGCCGCCGCCGTTTCCGGTTGCGGCGACAGCCATGTCAGCCGCGCCTCCCAGCCGCTGTCGCGGCAGATGCTGGCCCTGATGGAGACGAAGGGGGTCGCGCCGTCCTCGCCCATGCTGATTCGCGGGTTCAAGAAGGAATCCGAGCTCGAAGTATGGAAAATGCGGCCGGACGGATCCTACGTCCTGCTGAAGACCTTCCCGATCTGCCGCTGGTCCGGCCAGCTCGGCCCCAAGCGGCGCGAGGGCGACCGCCAGTCGCCGGAAGGGTTCTATGCCATCAATCCGGCGATGATGAATCCCGACTCCCATTATTATCTCTCCTTCAATGTCGGCTATCCCAACGCCTATGACCGCGCCCATGGCGCGACCGGCGGCTCGGTCATGGTCCATGGCATCTGCTCGTCGGCTGGCTGTTTCGCCATGACCGACGCGCAGATCGCCGACATTTACGCGATCGCGCGCGAATCCTTCGCCGGCGGCCAGCGCGCGATCCAGATGCAGTCCTATCCCTTCCACCTGGATGCACGGAATCTCGCCAGATATCGGCTCGATCCCAACATGCCGTTCTGGAAGGAGCTGAAAAAGGGCGACGACCATTTCGAGGTGACCAAACGCGACGTCTCCTACGCCGTCTGCAATGGCCATTACATGTTCGGAGCCCAGGCGCCGGCGGGCGCGCCGCTCGACGCCAGCGCGCCCTGTCCGTCCCTGAAATATGACGCGCAGGTCGAACAAAGGGTCGCGGCGCAGGAGCGGGCGGAAAAGGCCCAAGTGGCGGAAATCGTCGCCAGGGGCGAGCGCCCGGTCCGACTGGTTTACAAGGACGGCGCCCAGAATCCGGCTTTCGCAAATGGAATCGCCGAAGTCAGCCGCCCCGATGCGCTGGCGCCGCCCGTCGAGATCCGGATGGACGAGCCCCGCAACGGCCCCGGCGCGAAATCGCGCAAGCTGGCGGCCAGGAACAATCCGCTGCTGGTCGCCGAGGCGCAGGTCAAGGCGAAGCCGCAGGCCGCGCCGGTCCTCGCCGCGTCGCCTTCGCCGATGAGCAGAATTTCGGCCCTGGTCGGAAGCTTCTGAAGCGAAAAGAGGCTCAGTCCTCGTCGCCGGCCGGCGCCGCCCAGCCATTGACGCGCGCGACCAAGGTCGGCGAGGCCTTGAAAGTCAGCACCTTTCGGGCGTTGATCGTCGCCGCCACGCCATTGCGCGGATTGCGTCCGACGCGCTCGCGCTTGGCGCGGACGTTGAACGCGCCGAAAGCGCGGAGCTTGACCGGATCGTCGCGCAGCAGGGCGGTGACGATCTCCTCCAGCGTCATCTCGAACAATTCGCGCGCCTGCGCCCGCGACAGCGACGGGCAGGCCTTGTAAACCGCGTCGAGCAATTCGACGCGGGTCGTGGTCTTGCCCGTGTCGGCCTTCCCCGGCGCCGTCTCGCCGGCCTGCGTCAGCGCCGCCTTCCCGGCCGGCTTCATCTTGTTGCCCGCTACGTCCATAACCCCCTCCGGCCCGGGCCGCGCAACCTCGCCTGCAACCCGTGAAATGCAAATCGAGCAATATGATGACCGTTATGACCTCCGTGCATTGCGCGAAAGTGGCGATGGTCATGTTCCCCGCACGACAAAGTTCAAGCACAAAAAAAAGGCCGCCCGGAGGCGGCCTTCGCAATCGGTTTTTTTGGCGCTGGATCAGAAGTCCATGCCGCCCATGCCGCCGCCCGGAGGCATGGCGGGACCGGCGTCCTTCTTGGGCGCCTCGACGATGATGGCTTCCGTGGTGATCAGCAGGCCGGCGATCGAAGCGGCGTCCTGGATGGCGGTGCGCACCACCTTGGTCGGGTCGATGATGCCGGACTTGACCATGTCGACATACTGGCCCGACTGCGCGTCGAACCCGAAGGCGTAGTCGGCTGATTCCATCAGCTTGCCAACCACGACCGCGCCATCGGCGCCGGCGTTGTCGACGATCTGGCGGGCCGGCGACTGGATGGCCTTGCGGACGATGTCGACGCCGGTCTTCTGGTCGCTGTTGGCGACGGTCACGCCGTCGAGCGCCTTGATCGATCGCAACAGGGCCACGCCGCCGCCGGGCAGCACGCCTTCTTCCACGGCCGCGCGGGTCGCGTTGAGGGCGTCTTCGACGCGATCCTTCTTTTCCTTCACTTCGACCTCGGTCGCGCCGCCGACGCGGATGATCGCGACGCCGCCCGCGAGCTTGGCCAGGCGCTCCTGGAGCTTCTCGCGGTCATAGTCCGAGGTGGTTTCCTCGACCTGCGCCTTGATCTGGGCGATGCGAGCCTCGATGTCCTTCTTCTCGCCGGCGCCGTCGACGATGGTGGTGTTTTCCTTGTCGAGGCGCACCTTCTTGGCGCGGCCCAGCATGGGGAGCGACACGTTCTCGAGCTTGATGCCGACGTCTTCCGAAACCACCGTGCCGGCGGTCAGGATGGCGATGTCCTCCAGCATGGCCTTGCGGCGGTCGCCGAAGCCCGGCGCCTTGACGGCGGCGATCTTGAGGCCGCCGCGCAGCTTGTTGACGACGAGAGTGGCGAGGGCTTCGCCTTCGACGTCCTCGGCGACGATCAGCAGCGGCTTGCCGGTCTGGACGACGGCTTCGAGAACCGGCAGCAGCGGCTGCAGGGTCGAAAGCTTCTTCTCGTGGATCAGGATATAGGGCTCATCCAGCTCCGCGATCATCTTCTCGGCGTTGGTGATGAAATAGGGGGAGAGATAGCCGCGGTCGAACTGCATGCCTTCGACGATGTCGGTCTCGGTTTCGAGGCTCTTGGCCTCTTCCACCGTGATCACGCCCTCATTGCCGACCTTCTGCATCGCCTTGGCGATTTCCGAGCCGATGAACGTGTCGCCATTGGCCGAAATGGTGCCGACCTGGGCGATTTCGTCGTTCGAGGTGACTTTTTTCGAGTTCTTCTTGAGGTCGGCGACGATGGCGTCGACGGCGAGATCGACGCCGCGCTTCAGATCCATCGGGTTGAGGCCGGCGGCGACCGCCTTGGCGCCTTCCTTGACGATGGCCGCGGCGAGAACCGTGGCGGTGGTGGTGCCGTCGCCGGCGATGTCATTCTGCTTGGAGGCGACTTCGCGGACCATCTGGGCGCCGAGATTCTCGAACTTGTCGGAAAGTTCGATCTCCTTGGCGACGGTGACGCCGTCCTTGGTGATGCGGGGAGCGCCGAAGGACTTTTCGATCACGACGTTCCGGCCCTTCGGGCCCAAGGTGACCTTGACAGCGTTGGCGAGGACTTCGACGCCGCGCAGCAGGCGGTCGCGCGCGTCGGTGGAGAAACGGACTTCTTTGGCAGCCATGTCTTAGCTCCTGAATGGAAAAAGTTTCGGTGGGACCGGATCAGCCGACGATGCCGAGAATGTCGGATTCCTTCATGATCAGCAGGTCCTGGCCATCGATCTTGACTTCGGTGCCGGACCACTTGCCAAACAGCACGCGATCGCCGGCCTTGACGTCGAGCGGGACCAGCTTGCCGGATTCGTCGCGCGCCCCGGGGCCGACGGCGACGATTTCGCCTTCCTGCGGCTTTTCCTTGGCGGTGTCGGGGATGATGATGCCGCCCTTGGTCTTTTCTTCGCTGTCAACACGCTTGACGACGACACGGTCATGGAGGGGACGGAAGGTCATGGGACAATCCTAATGTTGGAGCCGGCGCGGCCCTGATGGGCCGGGGCGAGAAAGGAACCGCCTGCTGGCACTCGTTAAAGGCGAGTGCCAGCAGGCTGGGCGCTAGATAGGTGCGCGCCCGACCCGTGTCAAGATTTTCGTTTCCTTCGGTCGCCCTCCCCGGGTCGGAGGCCAGTCGCACGAAATGTTTACGCGCGTCGAGGCATAAGGGGGCGGGCGCGGCTTTTCGCGCTTAACTCTGTTTTGATTTTTGCTTCTTGAGACGGCGCCATGCAGATTATCCCGCCAGGCGGATCGCGCATTGAAGTCACGACCCGGGACGGCGCGCCCGCGTTGATCGCGCCCCAACCGGCGCGAGGCCTGTCCGAGATCGGCTTGACCTTGTTCCTCGGCTTTTGGCTTTGTGGCTGGTTCCTCGGATTTTCCAGCGTGTTGAGCCAGATTCTCGCCGGCAAGGCGGCTGCCTTCCATTACGTCTGGCTTGGGGGATGGACCGTCGCCGGAGCCTTTGTGAGCTGGATTTTTGTCACCGCCTTGCGTTCCCCCGTTCCGGCTGAACTCATATTGAATCCAGGCGGGCTGACCTATGATTCCGGCCGCGCGGCGCCGAAATTCGAACGAAACATGTCGCGAAACCCATGGTCCGCGCTGAAACGCCGCCGCTGGAATTTTTCATCGGCTGAACTGCGCAGCCTTGCCTTGCGGGAAACCGCCGACGGCAATCGTCTGACCATTGACCGGAAGGCGGAGCGCGTCGATCTGCTGCCCAACGCCTCGGAGGTCGAAAGGGAATGGGTTTACAAACTGCTGCGCGAGCGCTACCCGAACTGAAGGCGCTATTGGCCAATGCCGCCAAATTCGAATGGACAAGCCAGGTTCTGCGGCGACGA
The DNA here is from genome assembly GCA_021777915.1 of Pseudomonadota bacterium. Lineage (GTDB taxonomy): Bacteria > Pseudomonadota > Alphaproteobacteria > Rhizobiales > Beijerinckiaceae > Rhodoblastus. The sequence continues at coordinate 14,793 of JAJYCZ010000068.1, forward strand.
ACGAGGATAGAAGGATGAGCGTCGTCCTGACGTTTCTCATCAATACGATCTTCAATCTGATCGTCGGGCTGGTTGTCGCCAAATTCCTCGGGCCGGCGGAATATGGCAAATTCGCGCTCTCGGTCGCGGTGATGACCTTCGGCCAGACTTTGGCCTTCGAATGGATTCGCCTCAGCGCCGTCCGCTTCTATTCCGAGAGGACTCGCGGCGAGGCCCCGAACATCCGCGCCACGCTCGACTCCGTCTTTGTCCGGGCGATGCTGCTCTATGCTCCCGTCGCGCTGGCGCTCGCTTTTCTCGGCCCGGTTTTCTCCCTGCCGCGCGACCTCTTCGCTTTGGCTTGCGTCGCCGCGATCGCCAATGGCCTGTTCGACTATCAGACCGCTCTGGTGCGCGCCCGGTTCGACGACCGTCTCTACCTCCGCGTGATCGTAACCAAGAACCTGCTGGCGCTGGTGGTGACGACCGGCGCCGCCTGGGCGACCGGCTCGGCCAAGGCCGCGCTGATCGCCGGCATGACCACTTTGCTCGCCTCGCTCTTCCTGTGGCGCGCGCGGCTGACCGACAGCGGCGTCGGCCCGAAGCAGGCCGACCCCAAGCTCGTGCGCCATTACGCCGGCTATGCCGCGCCGATCGTCGCGGCCATCGTGCTTTATCAGCTCATCCCGCTCGCCAACCGCGATCTCGCCGCTCGGTTTTTCGGGTTCGCCGAGACCGGCCGCTTCGCTCTGTCCTACGATCTCGGGCAGCGCGCGGTGATGGCGATCGGCTCGGCGCTCGACGTGCTCCTGTTCCAGATCGCCGTGCGCGCCCATGACGTGCATGGCAAGGAAACCGCCCGCGACCAGATCGCGCGCAATATCGCCATTGTCTTCGCCGTGCTCGCGCCCGCCTGCGTCGGCATCTGGATCGTCCTGCCCTCGATCGAGGTTCTCATCGTCCCGCGGGCGTTTCGCGGCTCCTTCGCCCATTTCCTGAGCCTGATGCTGCCCGGCCTGTTCTGCTTCGGCCTGGCGCAATTCTCGATCAACGCCATCTTCCAGCTCGCGCGCAAAACCTTGCCCTTGATCGCCGCGGCGCTCGCCGCCTGCGTCGCCGATCCCTTGTTCATCTTCATCCTTCCGCGGGGAAGCGACGCCTCCAGCCTCGCCATCGCGCAAAGCCTGGCATTCGGCGTCGGCCTGGTCACGCTGCTGGTCTTCGCCAGTTTCAACGCCCCGAAATGGCCGCGCCTGCGCGACCTCGCCCTGACGCTGATCGGCTGCGCCGGCATGGCGGCGCTCGCCGGCCCGATGCGCGGCTTGCGTCCCGGCCTCGCCTTGATGCTGACCCAGATGTTTTTCGCCGGCTCATTTTATGTCCTGATCGTCGCGGCCTTCGATGTCGCCGGATTGCGCACGGCCCTGATCGAAAAAGCCCAGCCGGTGATTGGCCGCCTCAGCCGCAAGGGCGGTGTCTTCAAGGTTCTTTTACCATTACGACTCGGCTAACCACAAAAACAGGTAAATGTTTTTATTAAAAAGCCAAGTATTATAATTTGCGCTCCAAACAAGCGCGGGAGCGATTGTCGTGAAAACGCGTCTTCTTGTCAGCGCGGCCGCTTGCGGCCTCGTTTTCTGCGTTGCGCCGCCGGCGCCGGCCTATGCCGAAAACCTTGGCGGCGGCTTCCTCGAATTTGTCATGACTGGCGGGCAGATGGCGTCGCAGCCCCGCGCCGGGGCTTTTGCGCCGCCTGCCGCCGTGCGGACCAACCACGCGTCCGGCCATGATCTGCAGGCCTCGCTCGCCGCGCCGCCGATGAACCGCGAAGTCTCGCCGGAATTCATCCGCCGCGAGGTGGATTATCCCACCACCCGCAAGGCCGGCTCGATCGTCATCGACACGCCGCATCATTTTCTCTATCTCGTCACCGCGCCGGGCCGGGCGCTGCGCTATGGCATCGGCGTCGGGCGCCCCGGATTCACCTGGGCTGGACGCAAGGCCATCACCCGCAAGGCGGAATGGCCGGGCTGGACGCCGCCGCCCGAAATGCTCAAGCGTCTGCCCGATCTGCCCCGCCATATGGAGGGCGGCCCGGAAAACCCGCTCGGCGCCCGCGCGCTCTATCTCGGCTCGTCGATGTATCGCATCCACGGCACCAACCAGCCCTGGACCATCGGCCAGAATGTCTCCTCCGGCTGCATCCGGATGATGAACGAGGACGTGATCGACCTCTACAACCGCGTTCCGGTCGGCGCGCCGGTCGACGTGCTCTGAAACGGCCCCCGCGCAACAGGTTAGCGCAGCGGAACGCCGGCGAGTCCGTGCAGCCAGAACAGGGTCGCCGCCCACAGGACCACGCCGGCGACGACCGCCGCCGCGTCGCCTCCAGATCCTTGCGCCGGCAAATGGGGCGCGACGGCGCGGCGCGCGACCGACATCCGGTCAGTGAGCGCGAAGGCCAGAAAGGCGCCGAACAGCAGCAGGGCCAGCAGGTCGCCATTGGCGAGCAGATGCGCGACCGCCCAGATGATGATCGCGGCCAGCATGGGATGGCCGGCCCTGTCGCGGATGCGCGAGGGAATATAGGCGCTCGCAATCAGCACGAAGGCCGGCAGCATCAGGGCGAACGCCAGATGCCGCGTCCACGGCGGCGGCGACCATAACCGGGCGTCGCCCGGCGCGCCGCGAAACGCCGAAACCCCCAACACGATCAGAACCAGGCCGGCGAGCGAGACGGCGGCGAAGGCAAGCTTGTAGGGGCCAAGGCCAAGGCGCTCGACCAGACGCGCGCGAAATTGGGGAAAGGTCGGCGTCAGATGCGCGCCGAAGAAGAAAACGAGGCCGCAGACCAAAATCGCCATGGCTTATCCTCGATTTCCATTTCGCGGAAAGCCCGCAGCCCTTTTAATCGTCATCGCCGCGGGATGCTCCGGGTGGCGCCGCCAGTTTATCGCATATCGGGCCTGCGACGCGACATTCCGGCAAAGAAAAAGGCGGGCTCGACGGCCCGCCTTTTTGTTTGATCCGTTCAAGCGGCTCAGGCGGTCGCCTGGGCTTCCGCGGCCTTCTTGACGATCTCGCGCTTCAGCTTGAGGGCGTCGATCGACAGTTCGGCGTCGCGGGCCTTGAGCAGGAAGGCGTCGAGGCCGCCGCGATGTTCGACCGAACGCAGGGCGGCGGCGGCGACGCGCAGGCGCACCGAACGCTGGAGCGAGTCCGAAATCAGCGAGACATTGACCAGATTCGGCAAAAACCGGGTCCGGGTCTTGCGGTTCGAGTGGCTGACGAGATTGCCGCTCTGGACGGCCTTGCCGGTCAATTCGCAACGGCGGGACATGGTCGTTACCTTTCAACTCCTGATCGCCGCCGGAACAGGCGACGCCGGCTCGCGCCGGAATCTTGAGGCCTCGCGGCCGGAATTCGTGAGACCGCCGTCTCATCCTTGGCCGCCGACGAAGCTTGCGCTTTTCGAAAACAGCACACGGCCGCGGGAAACGTGTTCCGCGCGGGACGGTTCATGGAGGCGGGTCTATAAGCGACCGGGCTTCAAAGGTCAAGGCCGCAAGCCGCCGGAAA
>JAJYCZ010000243.1 GCA_021777915.1 Pseudomonadota bacterium
GCCGGCGCTCTGCTCCAGCAGCCGGCGCAAAAGATGCGACTTGCCCGAGCCGGAATTGCCCTGCACCAGCAGGCGCGTGGCCAGAAGCTCCTCCAGATCGATCGTCGCCGGCGCGCCAAGAGCCGCCACGCCAAGTTCAATGCCGCGCCCCATAAGTCCTCGCGAAGGGCTTCAAGCGAAACCAGGGCGGCTGGGATAGCATTTATGGAACGCGCCACAAACCGGCGCGCCGCCGGCATTCACAACAAATTCCAGGCGCCGCAATCGAGAACCTCGCGTCCTGTCGAAGCCGCGATCACGCGGATGCCCGGCGCCGACGCCAATCGCGCTCTCGCGCGCGGCCACGGCGTCGCGTCAGACCGCGCATCTCCTGCGTCGTGAGGCGCCGACTTGTTCCCGTCGGGCCCAGGCGGCAAGATGAAAATATAACGGAACGTCGGCTACGCTTCGGCGCGCAGACTTCGCGTTCGGCGGGTTGGCGTCGCGCGGAGCGGCGACCAGCCAAATTCATGTGCGCGCAATAGGCGTCGTGGTGGGAATGATGGAGAAAAAGACCGCCTGCCCGGCTAGCCCCGCACCCGTCTGGCATATGCTCGACGCCGCGCGGGCCGCGGCGGAACTCGAAACGGACCTCGACAACGGCCTCGCCCGCGATGAGGCGGCTCGCCGGCTGGCGCGCGACGGCCGCAACGAAATCCGCGAAAAGGCCCGCCGCAGCCTGCTCGCCATGCTCGCCGACCAATTCCGGGATTTCATGATCCTCGTCCTGGTCGCCGCGGCCGTCGTTTCCGGCCTGATCGGCGAGACGAGCGACGCGGTGGTCATTCTCGCCATTGTCGCCGTGAACGGCGTCATCGGACTGGTCGAGGATTTCCGCGCCGAGCGCGCCATCGCCGAGCTGAAGCGACTCGCCGCGCTCAAGGCCGTCGTTCTGCGCGACGGCGGTCGTCATGTGATTCCCGCCGCCGAAGTCGTGCGCGGCGATATCGTCCTGCTCGAGGCCGGCGCCGCCGCGCCCGCCGACATGCGGCTGATCGAGGCGCCGAGCCTCAAATTTTCGGAAGCGGCGTTGACCGGCGAGTCGACGCCGGTCGAAAAGCGGGTCGAAAAGCTCGCCGATCCGGCGCTCGCGCTCGGCGATCGCGTCAATATGGCGTTCAAGGGCGCGACCGCGACCTATGGCCGGGGCCGCGGAATCGTCGTCGCCACCGGCATGGAGACCGAACTCGGCCGGATCGCCGGCGTCATGGAGAGCATCCCCCCGGGGCAGACGCCGCTCCAGCGCCGTCTCGCCCGATTCGGCCGCCAGCTCGCGATCGGCGTTCTGGCGATCTGCGGGCTTGTCTTCGCCGTCGGCGTGCTGCGTGGCGAAGCCCCGCTGCTGATGCTGCTGACCGCCGTAAGCCTCGCGGTCGCGGCGATCCCGGAGGCCCTTCCCGCCGTCGTGACCGTGATGCTGGCGCTCGGCGCGCGGGCCATGGCCGCGAACAACGCGCTGGCGCGCCGGCTTCCCGCCATCGAGACCCTGGGGTCCGTCAGCTTCATCTGCTCTGACAAGACGGGCACACTGACCCTCAACCAGATGCGCGTCGTGGAAGCCCTGACCGCCGGTCGCCGCGCGCCGGCCGTCGACCTCAACGCCGCCCGCCCTGCCGACGGACGGCTCATCGAGGCCATCGCGCTTTGCAACGACGCCGACGGCGGCGAAGGAGACAGCGGCGTGGGCGACCCGATGGAGGTTGCGCTCTGGCGCCTCGCCGCCGAAAAGGGACGCGGCAAGGCGAAGCTCGAGCGCGAAGCGGCAAGGGTCGGGGAGCTGCCCTTCGATTCCGAACGAAGGCGCATGACGACCTTCCACCGCGATGGCGATCTCTTCGTCGCCTATACAAAAGGCGCGCCGGAAACTGTCCTTCCGCTCTGCGCCATGGAGGAATCCGAATGCGATCGCCTGCTCGCGATCGCCGAGGACATGGCGGCGGACGGATTGCGGGTTCTCGCCGTCGCGGCCCGCCGCTGGCCGGCGCTCACCGGGGACGCCGACGCCGAAGGGATCGAGCGGGACCTGAGCTTCCTCGGTCTCGTCGGGCTTCACGATCCGCCCCGTCCCGAAGCGAAAGCCGCATTGGAGGAATGCCGCGCGGCGGGCGTTACGCCGGTGATGATCACCGGCGACCACCCCGTCACCGGCCGCGCCATCGCAGCGGCGCTCGGCATGTTCGACGCCGGCGACGAAGTCATGACCGGCGCGGAGCTGCGCGGCCTGTCCGACGCCGAACTCGCCGCGCGGATCGACCGGATCCGCGTCTTCGCGCGCGTCGATCCCGAGCAGAAGATCCGGATCGTCGCCGCCATCCAGGCCCGCGGCGATTTTGTCGCCATGACCGGCGACGGCGTCAACGATGCGCCGGCGCTGCTGCGCGCCGATATCGGCGTCGCCATGGGCAAGTCGGGCACGGATGTCGCGCGCGAGGCCGCTGCCCTCGTGCTGCTCGACGACAATTTCGCGACCATCGTCGGCGCGATCGCCGAAGGCCGCCGCATCTTCGACAATATCCGCAAATTCGTCCGATATATCCTGACAGGCAACGGGGCCGAGATCTGGACCATCTTCCTCGCTCCGTTTTTCGGCCTGCCGATTCCATTGCTGCCGATCCAGATTCTCTGGATCAACCTCGTCACCGACAGCTTGCCGGGCATCGCGCTCGCTGCGGAGCCCGCGGAAGGGAATGTGATGCGGCGCCCGCCGCGCCCGGCCGGCGAAAGCATTTTCGCGCGCGGCATGGGCTGGCATGTCCTTTGGGTCGGGCTGGCGATCGCCGCGATCACCCTTCTGGCGCAAGGCGTCTCGATCCGATTCGACCACGGCGATCCGCAGACAATGGTTCTGACCGTCCTGTCCATGTCGCAAATGGCCCATGTCCTCGCGATCCGCTCCGACCGCGAGTCCCTGTTCCGGCTCGGCCTCACCACCAACGGGCCCTTGCTCGGCGCCGTCCTCCTGACTTTCGTCCTGCAGCTGGGCGTGATCTATCTGCCGAGCCTGAACGCGATTTTCCGGACATCGCCCCTGTCAGCCTTCGAGCTCGCAACCTGCCTCGGCCTTGCAAGCGTGACCTTTGCCATCGTCGAAATTGAAAAATGGCTGACGCGGCGGGGGTGGATCTATCGCGAAAAGGCCCCGGCGCCAGCGCGAAGCGACAAAAGCCTCGCCGGCGGCTAATCTGGCGCCATGACCGAGCGCCCTCGTCCGCCCTGGCTCGAAAAACTGCGCGATCCGCATTGGCGCTGGCTGCGCGTTCCTCTCGGCGCCACGCTGATCGTCGGCGGGATCTTCGGCATCCTGCCCCTCGTCGGCTTCTGGATGATTCCGGTGGGGCTGTCGGTGCTGGCTCTCGATTTTCCCGCCGCGGAAAGGGCGAGCGACTGGATCAGGCGCAAGTCCCGCGGCGCCGCCGGATGGCTCCGGCGGCGCGGCCTTCTGCGGCGCGACAAGTCAGAATGAATAGAACACCGGAACCCTTGCGTCGTTCAGCATCAGGCTGGTCGTGCCGCCGACCACCAGCTCCAGCAGGCGGGAATGGGCGAAGGCGCCCATCACCAAAAGGCTGACCGGCATGGAGCCGAGGTGTTGCATCAGGCTTCGGCCGGCATCGGCGCCGATGAAGGGCAGATTGGTCACGCTGACCTTAGCGCCATGACGGCTCAGAAGCCGCGCGAGCTCCGCGCCGCGGATGTCGTCGGCGTCCGAGGTCACGCAGGCGACCTCAACCCGCCCGGCCTTTTCCAGCAAAGGCATGGCGTCGCCGACCGCGCGCG
>JAJYCZ010000069.1 GCA_021777915.1 Pseudomonadota bacterium
GCGGCGCCGGCGCCTGCGGCGCGAGCGAAACCACGGGTTCGGGGGCGGAATACCCCGGGCTGGGCGCGTCGCCGGCCCGCGCCGCGGAAAGATTGGCGGCAAAGGCAAAGGCCGTCGCGGCGAGCAATGTCGCCTTCCGCACGGACGGCGCCGAATGATTTTTCCGTTCTGTGCGCACGGGGCGTTCCTTCTCGATGGGCTTTGGAGCCTTGGTCTTCTCGCGTATAGCAACTTGCATGCCGCAACGATTGCGCCGGCATATTCCAAGGCCGCCGCCGACGACGAGCGCGCTGTTTCGACCTCATTCCCGTTTCAGCATGTTGCATGGCGAAACATCGTGAAACGTGGCCTTTTTGCGGCGGAGCGGAGCCAGGAGCGGCCTGACGCGCAAGCCATTGGCAAATGGGCGTCCCACCCGGCGCGCGCCAGGCGGACCTTCCACGGAGAGGAGCCGTTTGCCGGCATGGCGCAGGCGGAGCGAGCCTCACGGGAAAGGCGGCTCTGCCTTTCAGACCAGACGCCCGCGCGCCGTGAGGACAACCTGTCCGCCGACCCGGACGTCGAATCCGGAGTCATTCCTGGCGGCGCGCAACAAGACGAGCGACGGGCGCCCCATGTCGTGCCCCTGCTCGATCCGGGCCATCACCGGCGCGTGGCCGAAATAATTGTAGTTCAGGAGAAAGGCGCCGAGGAACGCGGCGGCGTTGCCGGAGGCCGGGTCCTCGCGGACCCCGAAGGACTCGAAGAAAAATCGCGCGCGGAGGCTTTGGCTGGCTGCTTCATGGGCGGTGCGGCAGAAGACATAGACCATGGGCGGCGCCCCCGCCGCGGCCAATGGCCCGAACCGGGTCAAATCGAGGCGCGCGCGCCGCACGGCTTCAACCGTCCTGACCGGCGCGAGGATGAGTGTGACGCCGCCGGTAACTTCGCGTGGCGGAAAATCCTGATCCATATCCTGTGGCGTCAGCCCCAGCGCCATGGCGACCTGTTCGCGGTCGCGAATCGCGCCAAACGCCATTGGCGGCGCGCGAAACCACGCGACTTCACCCTGCTCGGCGCCCGTTTCGAAGGAAACGTCGATGAGCCCCACATCGAGTGCGAGACGAATGGCGTCGGCCCCGTTCTCTTCGTTTTGCCGGATGACCCAGGCCGCGCCCAGGATCGGATGTCCGGCGAAAGCCAATTCCTTGGAGGGAGTGAATATTCTCGCGCGCCACGCGCCATCGCCGTTTTTCCGCGGCGCGTAAAATGTCGTCTCCGACAGGTTCATCTCGCGCGCGATCTTCTGCATCAGATCGAGGGAAAGCGGCGAGTCCGTTCTGACGACAGCAAGCGGATTGCCGGCAAAGGGTTCGCCCGAAAAGACATCGACGATTTCGTAAGGGCAGTCGATTTTCATCGGCGCCGCCGCTCGGCCAAGGCGCGATGAACGCATGCGGGTCCCGCCGCTTTCCCACGGGGCCGATGGGCTGAACGTCTTGCGAACGAGGGCCGGCGCCCACGGTTCGACTTGGCGTCGGCAATCAGCCTCGGGAACATCGACCCTCTTGACGAATGGCGCTCGGATGCAGGTTTCCAAGCGTTGGGGAAGATGAATTCGCGCGGCGGAACTGTCAAATCCGCCGTTCGCGAGGGCTTGATTTTCAGCGGTGGCGGACCCTCGCGCCAGAAACCAGATCCATCAGTAATTCCTCCCCCGTTGGGATGCTGTTTCCGTGGGGGGCGTTCGTGATCGGCCCGATTTTGACACGGGAATCGCGTTCTGATGCAAGCTGTGGATGGACCGCGCCGGGCTGGATTCGTTCCACAAGGCGACGCTGATCCGCCGCATCAGGCCAACGGCCGCCGTCGCGCAGTTGAAAAAATCAAATCGACTCCGGCCCGCTCATCATTCCTCGGCCTCGCCGGCCCGCGCGCGGAATTCGGCGCGCAATTCGTCGATGCTGATCTCCTCGCCCTCATGGTTCGCGCGCCAAAAGGTCCAGCCGTTGCAGGCGGGCAGGCCTTGCGCCAAAGCGCCGATCTTGTGGATCGAGCCGACGATGTCGCCGAGCGCGATGGCCCCGTCGGCGCGCACGATCGCCCGCCAGCGGCGCTTTTCGTCAAAAAGTTCGGCGCCGGGCGCGATCAGGCCCGCCTCGACCAGGCTGGCGAAGGCGACGCGTTTTTCCTGCCTTTTGGCCAATGGCGTCGCAAAGGCGCTTTCGGGCACGGGTTCGACGGCGGCGATGCGGGCTTTCGCGGCGGCGATATAATCTGGATCGCGCTCGCAGCCGATGAAGCGGCGTCCGAGCTTTTTGGCCACCGCGCCGGTGGTGCCGGAGCCGAAGAACGGGTCGAGCACCACGTCGCCGGGCTTTGACGCCGCCATGACGATGCGGCCGAGCAAGGCTTCCGGCTTTTGCGTCGGATGAGTTTTCCGGCCTGCCTCGTCCTTCAGGCGCTCGGCGCCGGTGCAGATCGGAAAAAACCAGTCCGAACGCATCTGGCGGTCCTCGTTGCCGGCCTTGAGCGCTTCGTAATTGAAGGTATAGCTTTTCGTGCGCGCGCTTTTCGAGGCCCAGATCAAGGTCTCATGGGCGTTGGTAAAACGCCGGCCGCGAAAGTTCGGCATCGGATTGGCCTTGCGCCAGACGATGTCGTTGAGGATCCAGAAGCCGAGATCCTGCATGATTGCGCCGACGCGGAAAATATTATGGTAGGAGCCGATCACGAAAATGGTCGCGTCGTCTTTCATCGCCCGGCGCGCGGCGGCGAGCCAACGCTGAGTGAAACGGTCGTAATCGGCAAAAGAGGCGAATTTGTCCCAGTCGTCGTCCACCGCGTCCACTTCGCTCTGGTCCGGGCGGGTCAGGCCGCCTTCGAGCTGAAGATTATAGGGCGGATCGGCGAAGATCAGATCGACGCTGGCTTCGGGCAGGCCGAGCATGGCCGCGACGCAATCGCCTTCGACGATCCGGTCGAGCGGCGCCTCCATCGAGCCTGGCGCGGGGACCGCGACGGGGCGTCGGCTGGCCTGAAGTCCAGTACGCGAAACAAGGTTCTGGACTTTTTGGCCGGCCGCCCCGGCGCGATGGATACGCATGAACTCAACACCGCAACGCAACTGACTGACGAGCGCCAGTTAAGCTTAACGGAGTAAAAGCCGCGTTTAGGATCAGCGGGGGACGCTGTCTCTTTTCCGTACGGAAAGCTTAATAATGTCTTGAACTTAGGCGGCGGCTACAACAGAAAATTAACCGGCCTTCACCCGCCGTCGCGGTCCAGAACCTCGCGCACCGGGGCGTAGGAGCGGCGGTGTTCACGGCAGGGCCCCAAGGATTTCAGCGCCGCGCGATGGGCCGCGGTCGGATAGCCGGCATGGGCCTTGAATCCATAGCCGGGATGAAAATCGTCGAGCCGCGCCATCAGCCGGTCGCGGGTGATCTTGGCGACGATCGAGGCGGCGGCGATCGACAGGCTGATGGCGTCGCCCCCGATCACCGCGCGGCCGGGACAGGGCAATCCGGGCAGGTCGCGCCCGTCCACCAGGGCGAAACCGGGCGCCAGGGCCAGTCCGCGCGCCGCGCGGCTCATGCAGACAAGCGTCGCGCCCCTGATGTTGAGCGCGTCGATTTCCGCCGCGGGACCGAGCGTGACGGAGACCGCCAAGGCGCGCGCGCAGATTTCCTCGAACAAGGTCTCGCGCCGGCGCGCGGAAAGTTTTTTCGAATCGTCGAGACCGTCGGGAAGGTCGGCGGGATCGAGTAGCACCGCCGCCACGCAGACCGGCCCGGCGAGCGGGCCGCGCCCGACCTCGTCGATCCCGGCGACCGGCCCCAATCCTTGCGCGATCAGTTCGGCTTCCAGTTCGAAATGCGCGGCCATCAGGAAACGCCAGCCGAATCGCGTCCGTATTTCTGGTCGAGCGCATGTCTGAGCGTGCGCAGATCGCGCCAGGCCTGGGCCTTTTTCAGCGGCGCGCGCAGCAGATAGGCGGGGTGCAGCATCGGCAGGGCGCGGATGGTCCTGTCGCCGCAATGATAATCGCGCCAGTGGCCGCGCAGCCGCATGATGCCCTCCTTCTCGTCGAGCAGGGTCTGCGCCGCCGAGGCGCCGAGCAGGACGAGAAAATCCGGCGCGACCAGCTCGATCTGGCGGCGCACGAAGGGCAGGCAGAGCGCCAGCTCCTGCGGCGTCGGCGTACGATTGCCGGGCGGGCGCCAGGGCACGACATTGGCGATATAGACCTTTGAACGGTCGAGGCCGATCGCCGCCAGCATCCTGTCGAGCAATTGCCCGGCGCGGCCGACGAATGGTCGTCCGATCCGGTCCTCGTCGGCCCCCGGCCCCTCGCCGACGATCATGATTTTCGCACCCGGCGCGCCATCGGCGAAAACCAGTTGGGTCGCGGAATTCTTCAGGGCGCAGCCGTCGAAGGCGGCGAGTTTTTCACGCAATTCTTCGAGATCTTTCGCGCGCGCCGCCTGTTCGCGGGCGCCCGCCGCCGCGGCGTCCTGCGAAAGGACGGCGGCCGGCGCGCGCGGCGGTGGTTGGCGCGACGCGGGCGGAGGCGAGGATCGGGCCGTCGGCGCGGGCGGGTCAACCGGCGCGGCCTTGCGCGCCGATTGGGCGAAGCGATCGATCGGCTCGTCGGCAAGCGCGCGATCCACGCCCATGGCCGCGTACCAGCGCAAGAGCGCGGCCAGAGCCTCCCGATCCATGGCGTCCGCGTCAATCATGGCGGTTTGTAGCCGGGTCGGCTTGCGGCGGCAATAGTTTATATATAAACTACATTGGCATTGGCCCTTCGCCTCGGTGGACAGCGCCGATTCCCGCGCTATGAAGAGGTTGTGAGATTCTGCCGGATCGAATGGGTCCGGCCCCGTTTCGGGAGACGCAGATGAGCGACAGGGAATTGGAGCCGCGCGAGGCGATGGATTATGACGTGGTGGTCGTCGGCGGCGGGCCGTCGGGCCTCGCGGCGGCCATCCGGCTCAAGCAGATCAATCCGGAGCTTTCGGTCGTCATCGTCGAAAAGGGGTCCGAGATCGGCGCCCATATCCTGTCCGGCGCGGTGATCGATCCGGCCGGCCTCGACAAGCTGCTGCCCGGCTGGCGCGAGGACCCATCCCGCCCGCTGAAGGTCCAGGTGACGGAAGACCGATTTTACCTCCTCGGCCCCTCGGGCGGCGTCCGCCTACCCAATTTCGCCCTGCCGCCGCTGATGAACAATCATGGCTTTTTCGTTGGCTCGCTCGGCAATGTCTGCCGCTTTCTCGCCGCCAGGGCCGAAGAACTCGGAGTCGAAATCTACCCCGGCTTCGCGGCGACCGAAGTGCTTTACGGCGACAAGGGCGAAGTGCGCGGCGTGGCCACGGGCGACATGGGCGTCGGGCGCGACGGCAAGCCGAAGGAGTCCTTCACCCGCGGCATGGAATTGCGCGGCAAATACACCTTGTTCGCGGAAGGCGCGCGCGGCTCGCTGACCAAGACGATCATCGCGAGCTTCGGCCTCGACAGGGGGCGCGAGCCGCAAAAATACGGCATCGGGATCAAGGAGCTGTGGCGCGTCGATCCGGCGAAGCACAAGCCCGGCCTGGTGCAGCATTCCTTCGGCTGGCCCCTGTCCTCGGGCACGGGCGGGGGCTCCTTTCTCTATCATATCGAGGACAATCAGGTCCTCGTCGGCTTCGTCCTTCATCTCAATTATTCGAACCCTACGCTCTCGCCTTTCGACGAGTTCCAGCGCTTCAAGACCCATCCGATGGTGCGCGAGACTTTTGACGGCGGCAAGCGCCTCGCCTACGGCGCCCGCGCTTTGACCGAGGGCGGCTGGCAGTCCGTGCCCAAGCTCGTCTTCCCCGGCGGCGCGCTCATCGGCTGCGGCGCCGGTTTCATGAACGTGCCGCGGATCAAAGGCTCGCATAACGCCGTTCTGTCGGGCATCGAGGCGGCGGAAGCGACGGCGGAAGCGCTTGCCGCCGGGCGCGCCCATGACGAACTCAGCCGTTACGAGAACGGATGGCGCGCGGGACCGATCGGCGCCGACCTCAAGAAGGTGCGCAATGTCAAACCCTTGTGGTCGAAGCTGGGAACCTACCTCGGCATCTCGCTCGGCGGCCTGGACATGTGGCTCAACACATTGTTCGGCGTCAGCCCGTTCGGCACGCTGAAGCACGGCAAGCCGGATCACGCGACCCTGCTGCCGCTCGGCTCGGTCGAGCCGATCGTCTATCCCAAGCCCGACGGGGTGATTTCCTTCGACAAGCTGTCCTCGGTCTTTCTCTCCAACACCAATCACGAGGAAGACCAGCCCTGCCACCTGAAACTGTCGGACCCCGCGATTCCCGTCGCCAGGAACCTGCCGGTCTATGGCGAACCGGCGCGGCTCTACTGCCCGGCCGGCGTCTATGAAGTGGTTTATGGCGACGAGGCCGCGAAAACGGAGCCGCGTTTCGTCATCAACGCGCAGAACTGCGTGCATTGCAAAACCTGCGACATCAAGGACCCGGCGCAGAACATCACCTGGACCCCGCCGGAAGGCGGCGGCGGGCCGAACTATCCGAACATGTGAGGCGCGCGAACCGGCGGCTTTACCAAGTCGCAATGAAACGCAAATAAGCTTCTCCCGCCGAAAGGTCGGTCAATCGGCGGCAGAGGCGAGCATGCTGAAAAGTTTCCTGGACAATGCGCGGCCGCGCCTGGCGCCGGCGCCAGCGAGTCTGGCCATCTTCCTGTTCGCGGCCGTTCCCGCCCTGGCGGGCGGTTACATGTCGGGCTCCACGCACTCATTTCTCGACACGATCATCGAGTGGATCGGCCTTGCCGACATGGACGACGAAGCGGTGGACGTGTTCGGCGCCGCCCTGCTCGCCTTCGCCGTCTTCTTCGGCTATTTCAGCAATATGGCGATGAAAGAGCACGGTTTCGGCACTGTGCTGAACGGCCTCGTCGGCGCGGCGGGGATTTGCGTCGTCCTTCATTTCGCCCTGCCGCGCCTCCCCCTGTTGAGAGACGTTTCGGAGGAGATGCGGTTCAGCCTCGGGCTGATCGTCGCGGCAGCCGGCGCCCCGGTGTTTCTGCTCGTCGCAAGCCTTTTCAAGAAGGTCGCGACGCGCCGGGTCAACCGGGTCCTGATCCATGTGGGCACCCCGACCCGCCCCCAGCCGATCCGGCGCGAACCGGAGTTCGATCCCCGCGTCGCCGCCGCCGTCCGCAAAAAGACCTGACCGTTAGTTTCGCGCCCGCTCAGGTCAAAGAACGCCGACTCCGGCCGAGGCAGAGAAGCGGTCGGCCCTCGCCTTGTCCCATAAAGCCGCCAGCCGCGCGTCGCGCGCGCCGTCCAGCAATTCGCCCTCGCCGAGCGCGGGGTAGAGATCAGCGAAATTCGCCACCCCGCGTTCCGCCATCCGCCTGCGGAAGTGATCGAGCGTGAACTGGTTAGGATGGTCGAGCCCCGCCGCCGCCGTGAGTTCGGCGAGGACATGCAGGGTCGCGCGGTGGAAATTGGCGACGCGCTCGATCTTGTCCGGCACATGGATGGCGCGACCGCGCCAGGGGTCCTGGGTCGCCACTCCCGTCGGACATGTGTCGGTATGGCAGGACAGCGACTGGACGCAGCCCAGCGCGAACATGAAGCCGCGCGCGCTGTTGCACCAATCGGCGCCGAGCGCCATCGCCCGCGCCATGTCGAAGGCGGAAAGAATCTTGCCCGAGCAGCCGATCTTGACCCTGTGACGCAGGCCTGCGCCGACCAGCGCGTTATGGACGAAGCTCAGCCCGTCGCGCATCGGCATGCCCATGTGATTCATGAATTCGAGCGGAGCGGCGCCGGTGCCGCCCTCCTTGCCGTCCACCACGATGAAATCCGGTCCGGTTCCGCACTCCAGCATGGCTTTGCAAAGGTTGAGAAACTCGATCGGTTGGCCCAGACACAATTTGATCCCCACCGGCTTGCCGCCCGACAAGTCGCGCAAGGTCCCGATGAAGGCCATCATTTCCAGCGGCGTCGAAAAGGCGCTGTGCGCGGCGGGCGAGACGCAATCCTGGCCCATGGGCACACCGCGAATGGCGGAAATTTCCGGCGTGACCTTGGCGGCTGGCAGCACCCCGCCGTGGCCGGGCTTGGCGCCCTGGCTGAGCTTGATCTCGACCATCCTGATCCGCGGATTCCGCACCGTCGCCGCGAAAGGGTCCGGGCTGAAGGCGCCGTCTGGCGCGCGGCAGCCAAAATAGCCTGACCCGATCTCCCAGATGATGTCGCCGCCCTTTTCCGCGTGGTAGGGCGAAAAGCCGCCCTCGCCGGTGTCATGGGCGAAATCCCCGAGCCGCGCCCCGCCATTGAGGGCGCGAATGGCGTTGGCGCTCAAGGCGCCGAAACTCATCGCGGAAATGTTCAGAACCGAGGCGGAATAAGGCTGCTTGCACTCGGGCCCGCCGATCTCGACGCGAAAGGGGGCCTTGGCCTGCGGCCGGGGGACGAGCGAATGCAGCATCCATTCGAAACCGTCGGAATAAACCGCGAGCTGGGTGCCGAAGGGCCGCTTGTCGAGCTGCATCTTGGCGCGCTGATAGACCAGCGCGCGGCGGTCGCGGCTGTATGGCGCGCCGTCGGTTTCGCTTTCGAACAGATATTGCCGGATCTCGGGACGGATTTCCTCGATCAGGAAACGCAGATGCGCGAGGATCGGATAATTGCGCAGCACCGAATGGCGCTTCTGGATCAGGTCGCCCAGGCCCAGGGTCGTCAGGCCGCCGGAAATCACCAGCGGAATCGCCAGAAAATCGCCGCGCTGCGGATGGACCGTGATGGCGAACAGAATCCAGACGAAAAACAGGGCGCTCAGCAGCAGGGCGAGATAACGGGGCGCGAAAATCAATCGGATCAGGCGCATGTGCGCTCCTTTTTGCGCGGACCGGGGAACAGCGGGATCGAATATCTGTCTGGTTTCGGCGACGCTGTCATGAAGTTACGCGCGGACAGACTTTTGCATGCTCACAAGGACGGCCGGCGCGCGCCATGCTAGCGTGACCTCTCGACGTTGAAGAGCCAGGGTTGCGCGAGACTGTGGTTACGCCCCGGCCGGAAAAACCGGATTCGCGGAGCAGGATGATGGGCGATTATGTTTTCAATCCGGCGCCGCGGCCGGCCGCGCCGGTCGAAGGCGGCGGATTTTTTCCCGTGCGCCGCATTTTCTGCGTCGGCCAGAATTACGCCGCCCATGCCCGCGAAATGGGGGGCGACCCCAGCCGCGAGCCGCCCTTTTTCTTCTCGAAACCGGCCGATGCGCTGGTGACGGGCGGCGCTGACACGCCCTTCCCAAGCCTGACGCAAAACCTCCATCACGAAATCGAACTGGTCGTCGCGATTGACAAAGGCGGCGCGAACATTCCCGCCGCGCGGGCGGAAAATCATGTCCATGGCTATGCCGCCGGCCTCGACCTGACCCGCCGCGACCTTCAGGCGGAGGCGCGCAAGACCGGAAAACCGTGGGACATGAGCAAGGGCTTTGACAATTCCGCCCCGCTCGGCCTCATCCGCCCCGCGGAAAAAACCGGACATCCGAAAGCGGGGCGCATTTCCCTGAAAGTGAATGGCGTGGTCACGCAGGAGGGCGACCTCGCCGACCTGATCTGGTCGGTCCCCGAAATCATCGCCGCGCTCTCGGCCTATGTGGCGCTGGCGCCCGGCGACCTTATTTTTACCGGCACGCCATCCGGCGTCGGCCCGCTGGAGCGCGGCGACGTTCTCCTTGGTAAAATCGAAGGCGTCGGCGAGGTGCGGACGAAGGTCGTTTGAGCAGCCCGGGCCGCGCCGCTTCAACCGGCGCGCGACGCCGCCTGGGCCTCGGACAGCACAAGCCTTCCCAGCCGCGCGCCGTCCGCCGAGCGGCGCAGCTCGATCTCGTGCGGGCGCGAGGGATCGAGGACGGCGGGAAAGCGCAGATCAAAACGCCAGCCGCCTTTTTTCCGCGCGGCCTCAGCATAGGCGTGGTCGATGAACGCGCCGTCGACGATCACATCGAGGCAGACCGGGGCGTTGCGGAAAGCCGTGCTGAGCGCCCAGCCCGAAACGCCCTCGCGGTCGCAGGCCTCGATCGCCCCCAGCAGCGCGCCGAAATCGGTGGCGGCGGGAAAAGCAAGGCCCGCCCGCTCGGCGAGGCGGCGGCGGACGCGGTCGAGCGCAAAACCGTCCTCGACGCGCGGCGCGCAATAGACCGCCTCCCTGGACTTTTCGTCGGGATAGAGTTTTCGGAATTCATGGGCGTTCTGGAACATGCCGCGGCTGTCGTCGTCGACAAAGCTTTCCGAAAAGGCGCCCTCCGCGATCAGGACGTCGTGGCTGTCCAGTTCGAGATGATAGTAGTGGATATCCTCGCCGGGAGACTCCTTGACGATGGTCGCGCCGTTGACGAGACGCTCCGCCGGAATCAGCACGCTGTCGAGGAACATGGCGTGTTTCGGCGAAACCAGCAGATCGCGCGCCGGGGCGTTTTCCGCCAGAGAACCCGCCTTGAAGCGGATGGGGAGAAGATCGGGATTGTTGCGGGCGAAGCGGGCCGAATAGGCGCGGGTTCCGATCCATTTGAGCGGCCGGAGCGCGCCCGAGGCCGTGAGAACCAGATCGCCGATCCGCAGATCCTCGACCGCGACTTCGCCCTGCGCCGTGGCGATCCGCGTCCCGGCGCAATAGCAGGCGCTCGAGGTCTCGGCGTAACCAAGGACATTGAGAACCTGCATGTCGGTCGGCGAGACGGCGTCCACCATGCCGAGGGTGGCGTAGCCAAACGAATCGTTGCTGACGTTCGAACTCCAGTCGGCGACATCGTTGCCGGCGCTGACTTCGGACCAGGATGAAAAGGTCAGGCCATGGGTTAAGCCGCCGTCGAGGGAGAAATAAGCGGAGCCGCCAGCGGTATAAGAATTAAACGCAGTCGAATTGAACGGCTCCGCCAATTGCCCGGCGGCGCCATAATGGAAAAGGTCGAGGATGTTGTAATCGGCGCCGTCGCCGAAAATGTTCTGGCCAAGAAAAGCGGTGCGGCCGAGGGTTTCGGAAATTTCGTGTTCGAAGGTTCCGACCGCGTCAAAAGTGCCGGCGGCGATGCCGCCGGACTGCGACCAGCTATAGAGGTCGCCGCTGTTGAGCATGACGGTCGCGTCGGGCGACGTCGCCGAGGACGCTGGCGCCACCAGGCCAAGCGCGCGCGCGTCGGCCGTCGTCAGCCAGAAGTTCCCGCCCCCGGTCGGATCGGCGGAGCCGAACTGGCTCAGAGACGTGGCCGCTTCCCGCTGCGTGGCGGTCGCCGATGGGGCTCCGTCCACCGTCTGGATCGCGCCATAAACCTGCCCATAAGTATAGGACGAGTATTGTGACAAATTTTCGCCGACCGCTCCATTCATATACGAATTTGATCTGAAGCTAAAGGTCAGATTCACAGTAACATTATTCACATTGGTGAAATGCTGTTCAAAAAAATTGATCGCGGTATCGACAGCCGCCTCGTAAACCTTGGCCTCGGCGGAACTCGTCACCGAATGGTCGAAGGTCGGAACAATCGTCAGGCTCACGATGGCGTCTCCAGATTGTGCGAGGCGCGCTCGCGAAGCTCATAAATTCTTGGCCCGCGCAATCAAGGCGCGAACTTCCTCGACCCATGCGCGTGACGAGGCGTGTTGCACGAGGAGTTTGATTCGCGGAAGAAATTATAGCCCACGGCCAAGGGGCAATGCGAGGGGCGGCCGGCAGCCTGGGAAAGGCGATTTTCGCCCGCGGGTTTCCCCGGCGACGGCGTCCCCGGCAGCCCGTCCCGTCCCCGCGGGCCTTCCGGCCCGCCGCCGCGCCGTCACTTCACGCCGATCACCATCGAATCGGGACCGAGCAGATGCTCGACCCGCGTTTCGGCAAAGCCCGCCTCGCGCATCCAAAGCTGGCAATCGGCGCCGGTGTAATCGAAACCGCCCGGCGTCTCGATCAGCATATTGAGGCTCATCAGCAGCCCGAACGCATTCTCGCGGCGTTCGTCGTCGATCAGCGCCTCATGGACGACCAGCAGCCCGCCCTCGGGCAGCGCCTGTTGCGCCTTGGCGAGCAGGATGCGCTTCTCGTCCATGTTCCAGTCGTGAAGAATGTGGCCCATGATGATCACATCGGCGGACGGAAGCTCGTCCTTGAAAAAATCGCCCGGAATGAACCGCAGCCGGTCCGACAAGCCTTGCCGCGCAACGAATTCCTCGAAAATCGGGCCCACCGCCGGGAGGTCGAAGCTGGCGCCGGCGAGGTGGGGATGCGCGCGCGCGATCGTGGCCGGAACCATGCCTTGCGCCGCGCCGACATCCACGAAGCTCGCGTAATCCCGCCAGGGAATTTTCTCGGCGAGCGCGGCGGCTGGTCCCGCGCTGACGCCGCTCATGGCGGCGAGAAAGCCGCGCAGCCGGTCCGGATCGGAATAAAGAGCGCCGAAAAAATCGGCCTCGTCGGGGTTCTCGTTCTCGGGGCGCCCCGTCCGCAGAGCCTGAGTCAATCTGCCCCAACTGGGATAAAGCCGCGCATTGGCCATTTCCAGCAGGCCGCCGACATAGCTCGGCTTGGCGCGGTCGAGAAAGAAATCGGCGTCCGGCGCATTGCCATAGACGCCGCCCTCGCGTTCGAGCAGTTTCAGGGCGACCAGCGCGTCGAGAAAATCCCGCGCGCCGCGCTCGTGCAGCCCAAGGTCGCGGGCCAGTTGCGCCAGGCCGGCGCGGCTCTCGGCAAGCCGGGTGAAGACGCCGAGTTCAACCGCCGACAGCAGCGTCTTGGCACCCCAGAAACCCATGCCCAGGCCGAGAAGCCGTTCCGGGGAAAGTCGAGAGGTCATCGCATGGCGCTCCGTGGCCGGACGAGAAACGGCGACGATAGCGCAAGGCCAAACCGCATGCCACTCAGGGAGGGCAGGCGTTAACTGCTCAAGCCTCCAGGTAACACATATTTGATCTCGACGAACGCCTCGGCTCCACAGCGCAGGCCGGGCTCGCCAGGTCACCGAAGGCGCGCCAATGCCGCCGAGCCGAGGACGGGCCGCCGCCGGGCGCGCGACGCCTTGACCGGATCAGCCGCCAACCGCTCAATCGTCGTCGTCGTCGCCCATATACATGCCGTAACCCAGGCCGCCATAGCCGCCAAAGTCCCCGAAATCTCCGTAACTCGGCCCATACATGAAGGGTCCGCCGCCATAGAAGGCGCCCATGCCGGGGCCCATCTCGCCGCTGACCATATATTCTCCCGGCTCACCCACGGTGCTGCAGCCCGCGAGGGGGAACAGGATCATTCCCATCACAACCCAGACGAATCGCGTTTTCAGCATCGCGCTCTCCTCCCCTTCCGCATATCAAGGTCCGCGCTCCAAAGCGCCGGCCAGATTTCGCTGCACCCGCCAAACTGTCGAGTGCTGGCCCATGCCTTCATCCCGTGCCGCCGGAAGGCCCGATTCGCACTGGGCCGGCCGCCCGGGCCACGGGCGAGCCTTCGTTCCTCGTCACCCATGAGCAGGCTTCGCCACGCCCTGTCCCATACAACTTTGCTTGACTCTACAGTAGTTTATCTCTCTTATAGCGCGGCACCCGCGGCGACGCCAGCGCTGTTTGCATGGAATTCGCCATTCGTCGTCAACTCCTCCGGCAAGCATGTGAGACGTGATGACCTCCAAAGTTTTTCTGACCTTATCGACCATCCTGGCCTCGGCGACCTTAGTCTCCGCAGCCTGTGCGCAGACGAGTCAACAGGATCGTTACGATCCCGCGCGGACCGAGGCGCGGATCTCCAAACTCCACCAGCAGCTTCAGATTACCTCGGCGGAAGAACCGCTGTGGACCAATCTCGCGAATGTGATAAAGGCGAATGCGCAAGCCATGCGCCAGGCATACGACCATCGGCATAGTCGCCTCGCCTCGCTGGACGCCAGCGAGAATCTTCGCCTCTACGCCGAATCCGCCGAAACGCACGCGCGCAACATGCGGCGCTTCGCGGCCACCTTCGACAAGCTTTACCGGGCCATGCCCCCTGCGCAAAAACTGGTCGCGGATGAGGTCTTCCGCACGCGCGCCAAGCGTTTCTGACGTCCTCCGGCCGATGACGGCGATCCTGGTTTTGTCGGCGCGCCGACGAAACCAGGCCTGATGCCTTTGGCGCTGTTGCTCTCGCGACATGAGAAGCCCGCGAAGCGGGGCGAGAACCGCGCGCTTCAGCTTCCCAGTCCGCCAAGCAAAACATATTTGATCTCTAAAAATTCCTCGATCCCGTGCCGCGAGCCCTCGCGGCCGACGCCGGATTCCTTGACGCCGCCGAACGGGGCGACCTCGGTCGATATGATCCCGGAATTGACCCCGACCATGCCATATTCCAGCGCCTCGGCGACCCTGAAAACCCGCCCCAGGTCGCGGGCGTAAAAA
This sequence comes from Pseudomonadota bacterium, assembly GCA_021777915.1. GTDB lineage: Bacteria > Pseudomonadota > Alphaproteobacteria > Rhizobiales > Beijerinckiaceae > Rhodoblastus. Next base: position 14,410 of record JAJYCZ010000069.1, read on the forward strand.
TAGGCGGCGAGGCCATATTGGGTGGCGTTGGCCTGAGCGATGACGTCGGCCTCGTCCTTGAAGCGGAACAAAGGCGCGACGGGGCCGAACGTTTCTTCCCGAGCGACCGCCATGTCCGGGGTCACGTCGCACAGAACGGTCGGCTGGAAGAACGTGCCGCCCAGTTCGTGCCGATGGCCGCCGACCGTCACCCGCCCGCCTTTTTCCAGCGCGTCCGCGATATGCGCCTCGACCTTGGCGAGGGCATCGGCGTTGATCAGCGGCCCCTGCTGCACCCCCTCCTCCAGCCCGTCGCCGACTTTCAGCTTTTCGACCGCCGCCGTGAGCTTTTCGGCGAAGGCGTCATAGACGCCCTCCTGCACATAGAGCCGGTTGGCGCAGACGCAGGTCTGGCCCATGTTGCGGTATTTCGACAGCATGGCGCCGGCGACCGCCGCGTCGAGATCGGCGTCGTCGAAGACGATGAAGGGCGCATTGCCGCCCAGCTCCAGCCCGACTTTTTTGACGCCCGACGCGGCTTGGCGCATCAGCAGCTTTCCCACTTCGGTCGATCCGGTGAAGCCCACGAAGCGCACCGCCGGATGTTCGCAGAAAACCTTGCCGATGGCGGGCGCGTCGCCAGTCATGATGTTCAGCACCCCGGGCGGCAGGCCGGCGCGGACGCTGAGTTCGCCAAGCGCCAGAGCGGTCAGCGGCGTCTCGGGCGCAGGCTTGACCACGCAGGCGCAGCCGGCGGCGAGCGCCGGGGCGCATTTGCGGGTGATCATCGCCGCGGGGAAATTCCATGGCGTGATCGCGGTCATCACGCCGATCGGCTGGCGCAAGGTGACGATGCGCGCGTCGGGCCAGGGCGAGGGAATGGTCTCGCCATAGACGCGCTTGGCCTCCTCGGCGAAAAATTCAATGAAGCTCGCGGCATAGTCGATCTCGCCGCGCGCCTCGGCGAGCGGCTTGCCCTGCTCGCTGGTCATGATGAGCGCGAGGTCTTCGCGCGCCGCGATGACCAGATCGAACCATTTGCGCAGCAGGACCGCGCGCTGCTTGGCGGTATGGCCGGCCCAGATTTTCTGCGCCCGCGCCGCGATTTCGACCGCTTCCGCCGCCTCCGCCGCGCCGCCATTGGGCACGCGGCCGAGCAGCGCGCCATTGGCGGGGTTCCTGACGTCCAATGCGCCCTCGCCGCGCCACACGCCGCCGACAAGATTTTGGGTTTTCAGGAGGGAAGGGTCAGCGAGCCGCATCGGATTGTCCTTTCCGCGCCAAGAGATAGCGCCGCAGCGCCACCAGGAACCATATGGCTTCGACCAGGCCGAACGGCCAGGCGCCCTGCGCAAAGCCATAGGCCGAGCCGAGCGCGCAGGAGGCGGCGAAGCCGAGAATATAGATAGGGCCGCGCGGCTCCAGCGCATAGAAGACCAGCATGGCCGAGACGGCGAAAAGGCCAAACGCTGTGAGCGGGTCCATCATTTCGCCGGCGGCGTGCAGACCACGGCGCCTTTCAGCACATAGCAGATCGACATGTCGCCGGTGCGCTGGTTGACGCGGAACACGCTGGCTTCATGCTCGTGTTTCGTGGCGACGAGGGCGTATTCGCCCGCTGGCTGCGGCCCGGCGCCGTCCCCGACGGGATAGCACAGGGTGACGCCCACCGGCGCGCCGTCCTTGAGGCCGAACTGGCAGGCGCCGATCTCGCCGCTCGCCTTGTCGAGCCGATAGACCCGGTTGAGGTCGATCTGCGGCGCGGCGAGAAAATCGTAATTGGCGGCGCGCGCCGTCGCGGTCGTCGCGAGCAGCGCCAGAACGGCTGGTTTCAACATGGCGTCTTCCTCCCCCGGCGCGCCCGCATCGGGCGAATCACCCGAATTCATGAAAGAATCTATCATCTTGGGCGGGTCGAGGGGTTACCGCCGCGCCCGCAAAAACGCTCCGGGAGATCCCGCGGGGCAGAATAAAGGATTCTAAACATTATCCTGAAGAAACTCATGATGTTCAGACGCATGACATCGGGCCTGGAAATCCCTATATCGGTTTTCACGACAGGAGGACTTGATGATCGCGAAAACGGACCCGGTGCTTTACGTGTTCGACCTCGACGGCACCCTCGCCGACACGGCCGGCGACCTGATGGGAACGCTGGATTACATCATGGTCGAGGAAGGCTTCGAAGCGACGCCGATCGAGGACGCCCGCTCGCTGCTCGGCGCCGGCGCCCGCGCGCTCCTGGTCCGGGCGCTGGACCAGCAAGGCCGGGACGTCACCCCGGAGCGTCTCGAAGACATGTATGCGCGGTTTCTGGTCCATTACGAAGGCCGCATCGCCGACGCCAGCCGGCTCTATCCCGGCGTGGTCGAGGCGCTCGACTCGCTGGAAAGGCGCGGCGGCGTCTTCGCGGTCTGCACCAACAAGGTCGAGCGCCCGGCGAAACTGCTGCTCGAAAAGCTCGGCGTCGCCGACCGTTTCGCCTTCATCTGCGGTCAGGACACTTTCGGCATCGCCAAGCCCGATCCCCGGCCCCTGCTCAAGACCATAGAGGCCGCCGGCGGCAATATCGGGCGCGCGATCATGGTCGGCGATTCCAAGACCGACATCGCCACCGCCCGCGCCGCCGAGATCCCGGTGATCGCGGTCGATTTCGGCTATACCGACCGCCCGGTGAGCGAATATGGCCCGGATCGGATCATCTCGCATTTCGATGAACTGCCGGCGGCGGCGGCGGAATTCTATTGATCGGGAGAGGCGGCGTCTGCGCGCCCGCGTATGCGGGCGCGCAGACGCGCGAGCGAACCGACGAAACCCTCGACTTTCCCGGATTCGCCGAGCGCCTGCGTCACAAGCGCCCTGGCTCGCGCCTTGATCAAGGCGAGGCGCGCGGCCACGGCGGCCTTGTAGGGCTCGATGAAGGCGTGCGCCCGGTCCCGCCACATCAGCACCCAGCGGTAGAAGCGCGCGAACCAGCCGATCTCCAGCACCTTGTCGCGGGTCAGGTCGAAGATGAAGGCGAAAACGCCCACGCCGACGAACTTGAGCGCGACGAGGCCGAGCAGACCCTTGAAAATATGACCATGCGCCATCGCGCCGACCGCGAAGACCTTGAGGGGCTCGACGACAAAGACCGGCAGGACGAAGAGGGTCAGCGCGCCATAGGGCGGCAGGCTCTCGATGATCCGGGCGACCGCGTCCTTGAACGCCCGCCAGGGCAGGAGGCGGATCGCGGCGCGGCCCAGCGCCAGGGTCCAATCCCACAGCCACGCCTCGATCAGGAACAGCACAGCGGCGAGAGTCAGCAGAAAATTTCTTAGGCGATGCAGCATCGACGGGTCCGGAATTTGCGATGCACGGGACTTCGGCAGCCTGTTTGGCCCGCTTCAATATGGGTTGCGCGGGGCAGGAAGACCAGAGCGATGGTGGGCGATATAGGGATCGAACCTATGACCCCACCCGTGTGAAGGGTGTGCTCTCCCGCTGAGCTAATCGCCCGGACGCCGGAACGTCGGAGGCCCTCTTTAGAAAACCCGCGTAGCGGCGTCAAGCCCGCCGGCGCGGGCGGGTTTCGGCCCAGGCCGGGTTGAGCGTCTCCAGCACTTCGGCGCGATTGGCGGAAATATCGGCGACCGTTGTGGTGTCCAGCACCTGAAGAAAGGCGTTGCACGCGCGCTTGAAAGTCTTGCCGAGGCCGCAGAGGCCGATCAGCGGACAGGTGTTGGTCACCGCGTCGAAACATTCGACCAGATTGAGGTCGTCCTCGGTCTTGCGCACGATTTCGCCGACCGTGATGTCCTTCGCCGGC
>JAJYCZ010000070.1 GCA_021777915.1 Pseudomonadota bacterium
CAAATATTTCATGACCAATCCGTCGCTTTCGGGACGCGGCAAGGCGCTGAGGGAGTCCAGTCCCAAAAGCCTTCAGAAAAAATCGGGACGGAGCAGGAACGAGCAGGGATAAGGCATGGTCAAGGGACAGGGCAGGCTGCCGGGCGCGCGCCCGACGGCGATTGTGGACATCGGCTCGAATTCCGTTCGCCTCGTCGCCTATGAGGCCCTTTCGCGCGCGCCGACGCCTTTGTTCAACGAGAAGGCGATCTGCGGCCTCGGCAAGGGCGTCGCGACCGGCGGCGAACTGGCGCGGGAGGGAATCGACAAGGCGCTCGAAGCCCTGCGCCGCTATCGCAAGCTGTGCGAATTCATGGAGATCGAGGAAGTCCGCCCGGTGGCGACCGCGGCGTCGCGCGATGCGCGCAACGGCCCGCAATTTCTCGCCGCCGCCGGCGAGGCGATCGGCCGCCCGATCGAGCTGATCTCCGGCAATCGCGAGGCCGAATTGTCAGGCCTCGGCGTGATCTCGACCTGCCACGGCGCCGATGGCGTGGTCGGCGACCTCGGCGGCGGCTCGCTGGAACTGATCGACGTGAAGGCCGGGGGCGTCGGCGCGGGGATTTCTCTGAAGCTCGGCACTCTGTCTTTGATGGACGCCTCCGGCCGCTCGCCCAAGAACGCCCTTCGCATCGCCAAACAGGCGATGGCGAGTTGCGCGCCGCTCGACCACTTGCGCGGGCGCACGCTGTATATCGTCGGCGGCGCCTGGCGCTCGCTCGCCAAATTGCACATGGCCCAGCGCAATTATCCGCTCGAAGTCATGCATGGCTATGTCATTCCGGCGCGCGAGGCCGCCGATTTCGCCTCGCTGGTCGAGCGCGTGGACACCGACGCCCTGGTCGCGGTCGGCGCCATTTCCCAGGCGCGCCGTCCGACGCTGGCCTATGCCGCCGTGGTGCTGGAGGAGATCATCAGGCGCGGCAAGCCGGGCCGGGTGGTGGTGTCGATCGGCGGCCTGCGCGAGGGCCTGCTCTATGAGAAACTCGACGTGGAAAAGCGCGCGCGCGATCCGCTGCTGGAAAGCGCCCGGGAACATAATCTGCTGCGCTCGCGCTCGCCGCGCCATGGGGAAGAGCTGATCCATTGGAGCGACGCCTTCATGGCGTCGAGCCATATCGACGAAACAGCGGAAGAAAAGCGCCTGCGCCACGCCGCCTGCCTGTTCGGCGATATCGGCTGGCGCACCTCGCCCGATTATCGCGCCGAACTTTCGCTCAACCTGCTCGCCAATTCGCCCTTCGTCGGCGTCGATCACCCCGGGCGCGCCTATCTCGGCATGGCGGTGGCCTATCGTCATCTCGGCGTCGACGAGGACGTCAGTCCGCAGATGCGCAGCCTCGCCACGCCGCGCCTGATGGACCGCGCGCGCATCCTCGGCGTCGCGCAGAGGGTCGCCTATAACGTCTCGGCCTCCGCGCCGGGCGTGCTGCCGCGCACCAGGCTGCTATGCGGCAAGGGCAAGGTGACCCTGACCCTGCCGCGCGACCTCGCCGACCTCGCGGGCGAGCGCCTCAACGTCCGGATGAAACAACTCGGCCGGCTGATCGGCCGCACGCACGAGATCGTGATCCAATGAAAGGGATTTAGGCCGGCGCCGATGGAAGGCCCGCGCCGGACTGTGGTTCTCCGCCTTCGATCTCCGACGAATGGCGGCGGCCGGAAAATCATATAAATTCGTCATTTCTCGAACGGCGCAATTCACGCGTCGCCCTCGCCACCGCCAACCGGTATGAAACAGCCATGAGTTTTCTGATCGTCTTCGGCGCTCTCTGCTTCCTGATGGCCGTCGCCTATCGCGGATTTTCGGTGATCCTGTTCGCGCCAGTCGCCGCGATGGGCGCCGTTTTCCTGACCGACCCCGCCGCCGTTCCCGCCGCTTTCAGCGGCGTTTACATGGAAAGGATGGTGGGCTTCGTCAAAGACTATTTCCCGGTCTTCCTGCTTGGCGCTGTCTTCGGAAAGATGATCGAAATATCCGGCTTTTCGAAATCGATTGTCTCCGCGGTCATCGGCATGGTCGGCGAACGCGAGGCGATCCTGTCGATCGTCCTCGTCGGCGCGATCCTGACCTATGGCGGCGTATCGCTCTTTGTCGTCGTTTTCGCGGTTTACCCCTTCGCCGCGGAAATGTTCCGCCAGAGCCACATCCCCAAACGGCTCATTCCAGGCGCGATCGCGCTCGGGGCGTTTTCCTTCACCATGGATTCGCTGCCGGGCACGCCGCAGATCCAGAACATCATCCCGACCACTTATTTCAAGACCAATGCTTTCGCGGCGCCGGCGCTCGGCGTCATCGGCGGCGTTTTCATCCTGTTTGCCGGCATGGCCTGGCTCGAATGGCGGCGCAAACGGGCGCAAGCCGCGGGCGAAGGTTATGGCGAGGGTCATATCAACGAACCGCCGCCCATGGAGCATGAAAAGCTCGCGCCGGCTTGGCTCGCGATCCTGCCCCTCGTTCTTGTCTTCGGCCTGAACAAGCTGTTCACGACGCTCATCAAGACGGGCTACGGGGCCAGTTACGACCTGAAACTCCCCGCCATGGCCGCGCCGATCCATGTCGCGGTCGACAAATTGCTGGCGGTCTGGGCGGTCGAGGGCGCGCTGCTTATGGGCATCGCCGTGGTCGCGGTCTTCGCCTGGCGTCCGGTCAGCGCGCGTTTCGCGGAAGGCGGCAAGGCGGCGGTGGCCGGCGCGTTGCTCGCCTCGATCAATACGGCGTCGGAATATGGTTTTGGCGCGGTCATCGCCACTTTGCCGGGGTTTCTCGTCATCCGCGACGCGCTGGGGGGCATTCCCAATCCGCTGGTGCGCGAGGCGGTGACCGTCACCTCGCTGGCGGGGATCACCGGTTCGGCCTCGGGCGGCATGTCGATCGCCCTTGCTGCGATGTCGGAGCAGTTCATCACGGCGGCCAAGGCCCATGGCATTCCGATGGAAGTGCTCCACCGCGTCGCCGCGATGGCGTCGGGGGGCATGGACACGCTGCCGCACAACGGCGCAGTGATCACGCTGCTCATGGTGTGCGGACTGACCCACCGCCAGTCCTACAAGGATATTTTCGCCGTCACCATCATCAAGACCATGGCGGTCTTTGTGGTCATCGGCGTCTATCAGCTGACCGGCTGGGTCTGAATTCTTCTCAGCCGCGGACTTCGATCTCCATCGCGAAGACCCTTTGCGCGCCGGGCGCGATCGAGACCACGCCGGGGCGCTCGGCGTATTCGCCGTCGAATCCGGACGGAGCGGCATAACCCTGCCAGGGCTCGATGAAAAGGAAGGGCGCGTCCGGCTTGGTCCATAAAGCGAGATGCGGCAGGTCAGGAAACGAGAAGGCCAGCGACGGGCCGCCGGACGGGCCATAGGTGAGGCGCCGGCTGGCGAGACGGTCGAAGATCAAGGCGCCTTCGGCGAACAGGCCGTGATCGAGCTTCAGCCGCCGTCCGGCGACAGGCGTGGGAACGTCGCGGGGCGCGATCAGGCCGTCGTCGAGCCGGCGAACCGGCGCGGTTTCGTCCTTCTCGAACATGATCTCATGCGGGCCGTTGCCGCCGGGCAGGGGCCAGCGGAAGGCCGGATGAAAGCCGAAGGAAACCGGCAGAGATAAGTCGCCCGGATTGGTCACCGTCGCGGAAATGGCCAGGGTCGCGCCGCGCAACTCATGGGCGATGTCGAGACGGAAGCGATAAGGGAAACCGGCGCGGGTCGCCTCGCTGTCCACCAGCCGCTGCACGGCGCGCGTGGGCGAGACGGACACGGTCTCGAAACGGCTGCGCCGGGCGAAGCCGTGCTGGGGGAGGGGATAATGTTTTCCGCCGATCTTGATGTGGTCCCCCATGGCGCGGCCCACCATCGGGAAGAGCAGGGGCGCGCGGCCGTTCCAATATTGCGGGTCGCCGCTCCACAGGAAATCACGGCCCCCCTTGTCGCGCAGACGGATCAGCTCGGCGCCCAAGGCGGCGATTTCGATGCCGATATGGCCGTTGGCGAGGGCGATCGCGTCATTTGTCATTCTTTACTCCCGCCAAGGGTTTGTGAACGCGGGTCCAGGCCTCGTGGTCGATTTCGTTCTGTTTCGCATAAGCCACGGCGAAATCGCCCATGGCTTCGTCAAAGGCGTCGCTGTCGCCCATATAGCCCGCCATCAGCGCCGGATCGCCGGAGCGGGCGTGGGCGCGCGCGAGCGTCCGGCCGCACAGCCGGGCGTAATCGGCGATGCCTCCTTCCTCGGCGATTTCGCTCATCGCGCCGAGGCGGCGGTTCTTGAGGATGCGGACGTAATATTGGCGGCCCGATTGCCTGTTTTGGGTCCAGCCGAGGAATATGTCGCTCGCGGCCTGCATCATGCGCTGGCCTTCGACGACGCGCTGGCCCTGGTTGCCCTTGAAGGCGAGACGGTCGTCCAGCGCTTCGAGGACCGAAGGATTCGCCTCCTTGATCTGCAGGAAGACAGGCTCCTCGTCGCCGGTCATGAACAGGCCGACATAGCAGTAAGTGCCGACCGAGCCGACGCCGACCGCCTTGAACACGAAGTCGCGCAGGGCATAGCGGTCCAGCAGGTTGCGCACCGCCGGCGACAGCATGTCGCGATAGGCCGCGAGGTCGGCTTTCGGGTCGAAACCCGCGCCTGCGTCCGAGTCCGCCGCAAAATGGAAAATGCGCGGCGCCCTGTCGTGGACGAGCGGCGCGCCGGATTCGGCGAGATGGGGGAAATTGTCGTCGCGGTCCAGACCCTGGCCGCGCGCCCGCGCCATCAGCGTCGCGATCTTGCGGCGCAGGGCGGCGTTGCGGAATTTGCGCGTCTCGCTCTCGAGGTCGATCCGGCTGTGCCAGATTTCGAGCGGCGTCGAATAGGAAAGGTTTTCCATGCGCCGGCGATAGGCGCGCACGGCGGCGGCCGCCAGAGCATGGCGCTTGTCCGCCGCCAGCCCCAGATCGGTGGCGGCGACCGCGATGCTGGCGGCGAGCCGCTTCAGGTCCACGGTGAAATCGACGCCGGGGAGCGTTTCGTCGAAGTCGTTGATGTCGAAAAGAATATTGTCTTCGGGCGTGGCGAAGGCGCCGAAGTTCATCAGATGGCAGTCGCCGCAGGCGTGCACCTTGGCCCCGACCATCGGCTGCCATTGCAGATCATGCGCCATCACCGCCGCCGCGCCGCGCAGATAAGCGAAGGAATTCGAAGCCATCAGTTGAGCGCGCAGGGAAAACAGCGCCGGCAGGCGGTTCTTGTTCTGCGCCTCAAGGATCGCATTGGCGTCGCGGTCCATCGGCCCGACCAGTTTGGCATGGGCGCCACGCGGGGTGATCTTGCGCAGGGCTTTGCCCTTGGCGTAGCGTTCGGCGCGGCTCGGGAGAGGCGGAGTCATTGGGCGCTCCTGTCGGGACTGGTTTTCCTCGTAATTCGCGCGCGAGCATAATCGCCCCGCGCGCGCCGACGCAAGGCGGCTCGTCAACGCAACTCAGGCGAACAGGGCCGGAAGCGGCGCCAGCGCAAAATTTTCGCGCAGAAAATCCTTCAAAGTCACGGCGATCTCGACCGCGCCCGCGCGATCGCCATGGACGCAGACGCTGTGGATCGGCGTCGGCAGGATTTTTCCGCTTCGGGTCACGAGCCCTTTGGCGGCGAGCATGGCGGCGATTTGGGCGCGACAGGCGGCGGCGTCATGCGGAGCCGCGCCAGGCTTGGAGCGCGGCGTCAGCGCGCCATCGTCCTCGTAGGTCCGGTCGGCGAAAATTTCGATCGCGACTCTCAGGCCTGCCGCCGCCCCGGCCTCGGCCAGCCGCGAAAGAGCGGGCGCGAGCAGGATCAGTTTTGGGTCATAGGCCTTGATCGCGCGCACGATCGCTTCCGCGAGCGCGAGGTCGCGGCACGAATCGTTGCTCAGCGCGCCATGCGGCTTGACATGGGTGACGCGCCCGCCTTCGGCTTTTGCAAAACCGTCGAGCGCGCCGGTCTGATAGAGAACCAAAGCCTCGACCTCGTCCGCCGAACATTTCATCGAGCGCCGCCCGAAACCTTGCAGGTCGGGATAGGACGGATGCGCCCCGATGCTGACGCCCGCCGCAATGGCGGCGCGCACGGTCCGCCGCATGGTGACCGGATCGCCGGCATGAAAACCGCAGGCCAGACTCGCCGATTGCACGACGCGCAACAAGGCGTCGTCGTCGCCCATGCGCCAGGCGCCAAAACTTTCGCCGAGATCGGCGTTGAGGTTGATTTTTTCGGTCATGCGGGGCCGGAGTCTTTTTCGGGAACGTCAGGCCGTGACTTTGAACCTTGCGCGATTTGGGTGCAAACGAACCCGGAATGAATAACAAGACCGAGCGAAAACTGTCACTCCCCCGAGGTCGCGCCGCCGATCAGGTTTTCGGTCCATAATTTCCGCTCGTCCAGAAGTCCCGCCGGCGCGATTTTTCCGCGCCACTGGGCGAAATTTTCGCGCGCCCGGCGCCGCGCCGCCGCGGCTTCGGCGTGATCGACCGGGGTGAAACTCAAAGCATCGCCGGGCGCGAGATGGGCCAGCCTTGGCAGGTCGGCGGAAATCACGCAGCCGATCTTGGCGTAGCCGCCGGAGGTCTGGGCGTCGGCGCGGAGCACAATGGGCTGGCCGTCGCCCGGGACCTGGATCGCGCCGGGGGTCGCGCCGTCGGAGACGATATTGGCGCCTTTCGCGTTGTGGGCGAGGCGGGGGCCGGCAAGCCGCAGGCCCATGCGGTCGCTGTCGGCGCCGGCGCGCCATTGCGCCGTGACGAATTGTTGGAGCGCCTCTGGGGTGAAATGATCGTCCTGCGGGCCGGGGATGAAGCGGATCGGGCCGGGCTCATGCAAGAACGGCGGCGCGGAAACTTCGCCGCCCTCGGCCGCGCCGCAGGCGAGCGCGTCGCCGGCGCGCAGGGCGCGGCCTTCCAGGCCCCCAAAACCCGCGCGCAAGAAAGTCGCGCGGGAGCCCAGAACTTCGGGCAGGTCGAGCCCGCCGGAAAAGCCGAGATAAGCCGGGCCGCGCCCGAGTTTCAGCGCCAGGGACTCGCCCTCGCGGAGCAGAACGCCGCGCCACGGGGAGATGTCTTCGCGCCCGCCGTCGGCGCGCAGAATCGCGCCCGAAACATCGCCGGCGAGGCCGATCCGCGCCGCGCCTTCGCTCGCGCGCAACTCCGGCGCGGCGAGCAGGATTTCGAGCCCGGCGGCGCCCTCCGGCGCGCCGGCCAGAACATTGGCGGCGGCAAGCAATGCCGGATCAAGCGCGCCGGAAAGCGCGACGCCCAAGGCGCGAAATTTCGGGCGGCCGAAATCCTGAACCGTGACGCCAATGCCGGGGCGGAGAATTTTGAGCCGCGCGCTCATTCCTTCACCCGAAAATCGGCGGCGCCGCAGCGGCCGTGCAGCGCGAAAAATTCGGCGCGGGACACCGCGCGCCAGCGCACCCGGTCGCCGGGCGCGAGCAGGGCGGGGCGCGCGTTATTCGTCACGTCAAACAAAGGCGCGGGCGTGCGGCCGATCAGGCGCCAGCCGCCGGGGCTCTGATAAGGATAGGCGGCGCACATGGAATCGGCGATGGCGACCGAGCCGGCGGGAATTTTTGGGCGCGGCGTGGCGAGGCGCGGGACGGAAAGCGCCTCCGGCAGCACCCCGAGATAGGCGAAGCCGGGCTGGAAGCCAAGCATGAAAACCTCAAGCGTCAACTCGCCGAATTTTTGCAGCCAGTCCTGCGGCGCGAGGCCTTTCAGGCGCGCGACCTCGTCGAGATCGGGCGCGAAATCGCTCTCGGCGCAGAAGGGAATTTCGAACAGCGCGCCTTCCGGCGTCTCCACGCCAGGCGCCTGAGCCAGCGCGGCCAAACGCGCCGCCAGTTCGGCAAAAGCGATTTGGTCGGGGTCGTACCACACGGTGGCGGAGCCGAAAGCCGGCGCCCATTCCTCGACCCCTTCGATCCGTGCGGCGGCGAGCGCGGCGCAGAAGGCGCGGACCCGGGCATGAACCTCCGGCGCGATTTGCGCGCGGAAAAGAACGGTCGCCGCGGCGTCGCCCAGGGCAAGGACGCGGTGACCGTACTTTTTGGCGGGCGGATTTTCGGGTTCGGCGCGGCGGTCAGGCAAAATTTCGCAATCCTTCTGCTGCTTTTTTGCCGTAACTTGTGGCGCATTGGCAAATCGCGCGCGAAAATCGGATCGATAAAGCCGGGCCTGACGTGACATCCCTCCTCGAAAAATTTTCCCCGCGCGCGACCGGGTCCCGGTCGGACTCGTGGGGGGCGACCGCCCGGCAGGCTCTTCTCTATGCCTTGCCGCTCGGCTTCGTCGCGCTTCTCGCCGCGCAATGGCTCGACGCCGATTATCTCGCCCTGCGCGAGAATTCCCGGCGCCGGGCGCAGACGGTGGCGGAGACCATGGGCGTGACAGCCGCCGGCGAGGTCTCCACGCTCGCCGCTTTCGCGCGGGCCAATGTCGACCGCGCGGCGGAGGAGGGGCTCGACCCGCCCAGCGCCCTGTGGCGGGTGGTCTCCGGCTACGATCAGGAATTGCTGGTCCTCATCCGCGAGGGCGACCAGACCCTTTTTCCGCCCGAGGACCCGCTGGCCGCGCCGAAAATGTGGGAGGAAAAGCTGCGGACCCTGATCGGGGTGGCGAGCCTGCTGCGCGACGGCGATTTCGTCAGCGGCTGGTTTCCCGACGCCGCCGGCGAATATTATTTCGAATGCGTGCGCGTCGGCGCGGGAGAGACCCGCAAGGAAAGCTGCGTCGCCCTCAACGCGCGTTTCATCTTTCCCGATCTGACCGCGTCGCTGGCGAAGCGCGCCCAGAAATTTCCCGGCTGGGCCTTCCGGCTGCGCGATCCTTTCGGCCAGACGATCTGGCAGGACGGCGTCGCCCCGGAGGGCTACGAAAGCTTTCTCATGAACGGGGCGCTGCGCGGCTGGGCGGTCGATATCGTCGGCCCGAAGGCGCCGGGCCACAGCGTTTTCGAGCGGCTCGCGCTCGCCGCGCCTCTGGCCATGGTCTGGCTGCTTCTGGTTTTCCAGGCGCGCAAGGCGGAAAAGGCCCGGCTCAACGACGCCGCGGCGCGCGCCGCGCTCGCCACGCGGCTGTCGCACGATCTGCGCACCCCGCTCGCCAATCTCAAGCTTTATGCCGAACTGATTTCCCGCAAGGCGGGCGATGTCGCGGGACTGGACCGCTATTGCGCCGTGCTCACGCAGGAAATCGACCGGCTCGACGCGCTGGCGGGCGAGACGATTTTCGGCGACCGGACCGCGGCGCCGGCCCCAAAACGCATCGCCGCCGACCCTTGCGACCTCGCGCGGCGAGTCGTCGCCCGCTACGAGCGGCTGCTTTCGGCTTCGAACTGCCTTTGCGAAACCCATTGCGCGCCGGCGGGCCTCCTGCGTTTCGACGCCAGCGCCTTCGAACGCATCCTCATCAACCTGCTCGACAACGCCCGCAAATACGCCCCTGGGAGGATTGACGTCGGGGTTTCCTGGCGCGACGGTCTGCTGATGATCGAAGTGCGCGACCATGGCGCCGCCGGGGCCGGCGGCGGCGAAGCCAAGTCCTCGCATGGCTTGCCCTCGCATGGCCTGGGCCTGTCCATCGTCCAGGAGCTGGCCCGCGCCAATGGCGGCAGCTTTTCCCTCAGCGGCGCCGACCCGGGCCTGAGGGCGCGCGCCACCATCCGGGCGCTGGCCGAGGGAGAGCCGGGATGAAGATTCTGATCGCCGAGGACGATCCCAACCTGCGCGCCGGACTGATGGATCTTCTGGCGCTGGAGGGGATCGACTGCGTCGTCGCCGAGGACGGCGAGGCGGCCTGGCGCGCCTTCATCGAGGAAGCGCCGGCTCTTTGCCTGTTCGACGTGATGATGCCCCGTCTCGATGGTCTCGACCTGTGCCGGCGCGTCCGCGCGCGCGATCCGCAGACCCCGATCCTGCTGCTTTCCGCGCGGGGCGCCGAGATCGACCGGGTGGTTGGATTGGAGATCGGCGCCGACGATTATATCGCCAAGCCTTTTTCCGCCCGCGAGCTGGTCGCGCGGATCAAGGCGGGCCTGCGCCGGGCGAAGGCCCAGACCCAGCCACAGTCTCAGACCCAGGCCGCCGCGCCCCTCGCGCCGCCCAAAGGCCCGGAGCGGCTGCGCATGGGCGATCTGGAGATCGACGCGGAAGCCTTGCGCGCCTGGCGCGACGGTCAGAGCATCGATCTCGCGCCGCGCGAACTGGCGATCCTGAAAGCCCTGCGCGAGCGCGCCGGCAAGGCGGTGTCGCGCGACGAATTGTTCGACGTCGCCTGGGGCCGCGATTATATGCCCAACAGCCGCGCGCTCGACCAATATGTCTCGACCCTGCGGCGCAAGATCGAGCGCGACCCGGCCCATCCGCGCATCGTCAAGACGGTTCATGGCGTCGGTTATCGCTTTGACGAGGACGCCTGACAAAAATCTTACAAAATTCTCGCCAGGGTATGACCCATCGGCTTCGCGCCGGGTTTATTAGTGAGCATGCGTTGCTGACGCTTCGATCCGACAAACAAGTTCACGCGCGGGAGAAAGTCATGGCCTGGACCACTCCGGAAGTTTGCGAAATCTGCTGCGGCATGGAAGTCACTTCCTATATGTCCGCTGAAATCTGACGAACGAGTCCGGCGCGGCGCTCCTCCCGCCGCGCCGGCGCGTTGCTTTTCCGTCCGGTCGCATCCGTCACGCGGAGCGGCCTTTTTTGCCGTTGGGTCGGATATCCGGAGTCGTCGATGAAATTCGCTCTCGCCCTTCTGGCCATATGTCTCGCCGGCGCGCCGGCGCTCGCGGCCGGGGCCGCCAAATCTCCCCAGTCCGATGATGAGACGGGCGAACTCAATCCGCAGAGCCTGTCGATCCAATATTGGGCGGCGAAAGCCTCCCAGGGCGATTTCGACCCGCATATGTGCATGTATGGCGTCTTCCTCGACAAGACCGGACAGCATGACGAGGCGCGCCGGATTTTCGAGCGTTGCGCCAACGAGGGCAATCTCAACGCCATGCCGTGGATGTCCTTCCTGGAGGAGAACGGCTACGACCGGCCGTCCGATCCGGCCAAGGCGGCCGAATGGGACAGGAAGCTCGCCGGCAAGGGCTCCTCGCTCGGCCAGTTCAATTACGGTCTCGATCTGCTGCGCGGTCATGGCGTGATGCAGGACCGCGCGGCGGGCAAGGCGCTGATCGACAAGGCGGCCGCCGGCGGCGACAGCACCGCGCGCGAACTGGCCCGGCATGATTACGACCCCGATTCAGTCACGCCCACCGCCGACCTCGTCCATTACCGCCAGCCGCAGTTCTGAGGGCGCGGTCAGGCGTAGCGTTGCGGCTCGGCGGCTTCCAGCAGCAACCGCAGTCCGGTCAGCGCCGCCTGCCGCCTGATTTTTTCGCGCGACATCGTCCCGCCGTCCGGTCCCGAAAAGCGGTTCTCGACCAGAAGGGTCGGGCGCTCCGGACGCGCGAGTCCGAAATGGACCAGGCCGACCGGCTTCTGCGCCGAGCCGCCGCCGGGGCCGGCGATTCCCGTCACCGAAAGGGCGATCTGGGCGCGCGAGCGGTCCAGCGCGCCGAGCGCCATGGCTTCCGCGACCTGGGCCGAAACGGCGCCGTGGGTGGCAATGAGGTCGCCGGACACGCCGAGCATCTCCTGCTTGGCCTCGTTGCTGTAGGTGACGAAGCCGCGCTCGAAAATGTCCGACGAGCCAGGAATTTCGGTCAGGGCGGCGGCGATCAGCCCGCCGGTGCAGGATTCGGCGAGCGCGATTTTTTTTCCGCGCGCGCGACAGGCGTCGAGCACGTTTTGCGCAAGCGCAATGATGTCTTCCCGCATGTCGCCTCCCATAAAATCAAGGCAGCCGCACCGTCGCCATGGCCAGCGCCGCGATGCCTTCCTGACGCCCCGTAAAACCAAGCCGCTCGGTTGTCGTCGCCTTCACCGCGACCCGGTCGAGCGGCAATTGCGCGATTTCCGCGATTTTCGCGCGGATCGCCTCGCGGTGCGGGCCGACCTTGGGACGTTCGCCGATCAAGGTGGCGTCGATATGGGCGAGTTTGCCGCCGCGCGCCGCGACACGCTCGACGGCGTGGCGCAGGAAGCGATCGGACGAGGCGCCGCGCCATTGCGGGTCGCTCGGCGGGAAATGAGCGCCGATGTCGCCGTCGGCGATCGCGCCGAGCACGGCGTCGGTGATGGCGTGGAGCAGCACGTCGGCGTCGGAATGGCCGACCAGCCCATGATCGTGCGGAACCTTCACGCCGCCGAGCCAGACATGGTCGCCCTCGCCAAAGGCGTGGACGTCGAAACCCTGGCCGGTGCGCACATCTGGCAGATTGTTCAGCAATTTCGCCTCCGCGCGGAAAAAATCCTCGGGGGTGGTGAGTTTGACGTTTTCGGCTTCGCCGGGAAAGACGAAGACGCAAGCGCCGGCCCATTCGGCGACCGCCGCGTCGTCGGTGAGCTCGCGGCCGCCGTCGGCGCGGACCGCCCGATGAGCGGCGAGGATCAGGTCGAAGCGGAAGGCCTGCGGCGTCTGCGCCGCGCGCAAGGCGGCGCGCTCGGGCGTGTCGACGATGCGAAAATCCTCGGCGACCTGCTTGATCGTGTCGATCACCGCGATTCCGGGAATGGCCGCGCCCTTTTCGCGCGCCGCGTCGCGGGCGCGGGCGATCAGTTCCGGCCGCACGAAAGGCCGCGCGGCGTCATGGATCAGCACGGCCGCGCCTTCCGCGACGCCGAGCGCCGCCAGGGCCTCCAATCCATTGCAGACGCTGTCCTGGCGCGTCGCGCCGCCGATGGCGGGGGCAAGCAGCCGGGCGCGAAAATCGTCGGAGAGCGGAGCGACGGCGGCTTGATAAAGGTCGTGGTCGTCGGCGTGGATCACGACAAGAGCCCGGGCGTCCGGCGCGCCGGCGAGCAAGGCTTCGAGCGTGCGGGTCAGCACCTGGCGGCCGGCGAGTTCGCGATATTGCTTCGGCCCGCCGGTCCCCGCGCGCGCGCCGCGCCCCGCCGCGACGACCAGAAAAACCGCGTCGCGCGTTTCCTTGTCCTCGCCCTTGTCCTCAGCCATCGGCTCCCGCCTTTTGTCGCGCCGGGAGGTGTCGCGCGAATCGAGGCGCAGGTCAAACATTCCATTCTTTCTCTGCCGGCTCGCAAACGCGAGGCGGGGCGGCATGACCGATGTTGCGCATCCGCAACATCCTGCGCAAATGCATCTTGAATTTCGGCTTTACGGATGCCGGCGGGACGTTTTTTTTCTATAAGCTTCTTACCTTGTGAAGCCGAGAAATTGAGATTCAGAGGAGAGGATACGATCATGCGTAAATTTCTTTTTTCGGGCGTCGCGCTCGCTGCGCTGGCGGGCCAGGCCTTCGCGGCGGACCTGCCTTCATCCAAGGATGCTGCGACCTATGTCGCGCCGGCCCCGATCTTCACCTGGACCGGCTTTTACGCCGGCGTGAACGTTGGCCCCGTTTGGGGGGACTCCAAGATCAACGTAGTGTCGACTCCGGTGTCGGCGAACCCTAACCACGGAAATGTCCTCTCATCGGCGGCTCTCGCGGGATCAGCGTCGGGCGGGCAGACGTTTGGCGGCCTCGTCGGCGGTGGTCAGGTCGGCTACAATTATCAGATGGGTTCGATCGTTCTCGGCCTCGAGGCCGATATTATGGGGCTGACGGGCAACAGGACGACGATGTTTTACACGGCCTCTGTGGCCGGTGGTGGATCTCCTCCGGTCAACAGCGCCTTTACTGCGACGAGTCAGGTGGATTGGCTGGGAACCGTCAGGGGGCGTCTCGGCTACACGGTCACCCCGACGTTGCTGCTCTATGCGACAGGCGGCCTCGCCTATGGCGGCGTCAACTCCAACTTTGTCATGATGCAGAACCACACCGGGACAGGTGGTGGCGGCGGTGGCGGGCTCATCTCGGGTGCGTCCTATGGTTCCGCGTCGGACACCCGGGTCGGCTGGACGGTCGGCGGCGGAATGGAATACGCTTTCGTCCCGAACTGGACGCTCCGCGTGGAATATCTCTATTTCGACCTAGGTGATGGCAGCTACGCGCCCGGCAACCTGGTCGGTCTTCGCCCCAATGGCGTCCCAAGATACACTATCGCTTCTTCCGTGAGGACCTCGGCGAACGGGAATATCGTTCGCGTCGGCCTCAACTACAAGTTCGGTGGACCAATCGAAATCGCGCCGGTCGTCGCGAAATATTGACGGCCCGTTTCGGGGTCGAGCTTTTCAGGGGCTGGCGTCGCGCCGGCCCATTTTTATGGTTCATTCTCTCGGAAAGCGCGTCGGTTCAATCGGAGTCCGGGCTTTCACATTGCGGCGGCGGAAAAACTGGCTAAAATGCAGGCGTGACAATTTTTGCAAAAAAAATAGGCACACCCGCCAACGGGAGCCCCCTACTCATCGGCGCTCTCGCCATCGACGCGCCGGCCGTTCTCGCGCCCATGGCTGGGATCACGGATCTCGCCATGCGCCGTCTTGCGCGCCGTTTCGGCGCCGGCCTCGCTTTTTCGGAAATGGTGGCGAGTGACGATTTCGCTGATGGCGGGCGCGAAAGCGCGGTCCGCGCGCTGGGCGAGGGCGTCTCGCCTCATGCGGTGCAGATCGCCGGCCGCGAACCGCAAAGCCTCGCCGAAACGGCGCGCAGGGTGGAGGGCGCCGGCGCCGATCTGATCGACATCAACATGGGCTGTCCGGCAAAAAGGGTGGTCGGCGGCGCCGCCGGCGCGGCCCTGATGCGCGATCTCGACCTTGCGGCGCGGCTCGTCGCCGCGGTGACCGGGGCCGTCGCCATTCCGGTCAGCGTCAAAATGCGGCTCGGCTGGGACGAATTTTCGCTCAACGCGCCCGAACTCGCGCGCCGCGCCGAGGCCGAGGGCGCGGCCATGCTCACCGTCCACGGCCGCACCCGGAGCCAGTTCTACAAGGGTTCGGCGGATTGGGCGGCGATCCGCCCGGTCTGCGATGCGGTCAGAATTCCGGTGGTCGCGAATGGCGACTGCGGTTCCGCCGAGGATGCGCGGAAAATGCTCGCCCAATCCGGGGCGCGGGCGGTGATGATCGGCCGCGCCGCGCTCGGGCGGCCCTGGCTTGTCGGCGACATCGCCCATGTCCTGCGCTTCGGTCGCGCCCGGCCAGAAATCCCGGCGCGGGCGCGGGGTGAGGCGGCGCGCGAACATTTCTTGACCCTGCTGGACCTGATGGGCGAGCGCCAGGGCCTGCGCCACGCCCGTAAACATCTCGCGGCCTATGCCGATGTCGCGGCGCGGGACGGCGGCGGGCTGGCTCCTTCGGCGCGGCGGCGCCTGGTCGAATGCGAAAATGCCGAGGAGGTTCTCGCCCTTCTCGACCTGCTTTACGCGCGCGAGCCCGATACGGAGGCGGCATGAACAGTAAATCTGCCCGGAAAACAGGCATGTATGTGGGAAAGGCGCCTGAAGAATTGGCAGGCCCGGACGGCGGCGACTGCCCCTCGGCGCAATTGCTCAACGCTCTTCCGCATCCCCTGCTGTCGGTGGCGGGCGACGGCTCGATCCGCGACGTCAATCCGGCGGCGGAACTTTTCTTCGATATGTCGCGGAACAATCTGAAGAAGATCAAGTTTCACGATCTTCTGCCCTTCGGCTCGCCCCTGATTTCCGCGATCGACATGGTGCGCCAGCGCCGCGCCCCGATCAACGAATACCGGGTCGATCTCGGCACGCCGCGGATCGGGGCCGAGCGTTATGTGGACATCCACATCGCGCCCTTGCCCAATTTAGCGGACGGCGTGGTGATCATGCTCCAGGAGCGCACCATCGCCGACAAGATGGACCGCCAGCTTACCCATCGCGGCGCGGCGCGTTCGCTGTCGGCCATGGGCTCCATGCTCGCCCACGAGATCAAGAATCCGCTGTCCGGCATTCGCGGCGCCGCGCAATTGCTCGATACGGCGGTGAGCGACGACGACCGCGCCCTGTGCCGCCTGATCTGCGACGAGACCGACCGCATCGTGTCGCTGGTCGAGCGGATGGAGGCTTTTTCCGACGGTCGTCCGGTCGAGCGTGGCCCGGTCAACATTCACGAAGTGTTCGACCATGTTCGTCGCGTCGCGCAAGCCGGTTTCGCGCGCCGCATCCGTTTCGTCGAGAATTACGATCCGTCCCTGCCGCCGGTGCTCGCCAATCGCGACCAGCTGGTCCAGGTTTTTTTGAATCTGGTCAAGAACGCATCGGAAGCGATCGGCGAGGATTCGGTCGATGGCGAGATCGAACTGACCACGGCTTTCCGGCCCGGCGTCTCGATTCGTGCGCCCGGAAAGGCGGCGCCGGTCAGCCTGCCGCTGGAGTTCTGCGTGCGCGACAACGGCCCCGGCGTGCCCGAGGATCTGATGTCCCACCTGTTCGATCCCTTCGTCACCACCAAGGCTTCAGGCTCTGGCCTCGGACTTGCATTGGTGGCGAAGATCGTCGGCGATCACGGGGGCGTCATCGAATGCGAATCCCATCCGCGAAAAACGCTGTTCCGGGTGCTCATGCCCGTTTATTCCACCCGCGCCGCCTGACTCTGGAAGCTCTTGGAGGTTGTTGAATGCCGACCGGCAATATTCTCGTGGCGGACGATGACGCGGCCATCCGCACGGTCGTGGGTCAGGCGCTGACACGCGCGGGATATGAAGTGCGCACCACCGGCGCCGCCGCCACGCTGTGGCGCTGGATCCAGGCCGGCGAGGGCGATCTGGTCATCACCGATGTGGTCATGCCCGACGAAAACGCCTTCGAGCTTCTGCCGCGGGTGAAAAAGGCGCGGCCGGACCTTCCGGTGATCGTCATGAGCGCGCAGAACACCTTCATGACCGCGATCAAGGCCTCCGAGCGCGGCGCCTATGAATATCTTCCAAAACCCTTCGACCTGAAGGAGCTTCTGGCCGTCGTCGGGCGGGCGCTGAGCGAGCCGAAAAACCGGCCGCCCGCGCCGGAGCCGGACGAAATCGAGGGCATGCCCCTGATCGGGCGCTCGCCCGCCATGCAGGACATCTATCGCGCCCTGGCGCGGCTGATGCAGTCCGACCTGACCGTTATGATCACCGGCGAATCCGGCACCGGCAAGGAGCTGGTGGCCCGCGCCCTGCACGATTACGGCAAGCGCAAGAAGGGGCCCTTCGTCGCCATCAATGTCGCGGCCATTCCGCGCGACCTGATCGAAAGCGAATTGTTCGGCCACGAGAAGGGCGCCTTCACCGGCGCCAGCCAGCGTTCGGTCGGGCGTTTCGAACAGGCCGAGGGCGGCACGCTGTTCCTGGATGAAATCGGCGACATGCCGATGGAAGCCCAGACACGGCTGCTGCGCGTGCTCCAGCAGGGCGAATACACCACGGTCGGCGGGCGCACCCCGATCAAGTCCAATGTCCGCATCGTCGCGGCGACCAACAAGGACCTGCGCATCCTGATCCAGCAGGGCCTGTTCCGCGAGGACCTGTTCTTCCGCCTCAATGTCGTGCCCCTGCGCCTGCCGCCCTTGCGCGAGCGCGCCGAGGACATCGGCGATCTCGCCCGCCATTTCTTCACCCAGGCCGCAGCCGAGGGATTGCCGCTGAAGGTGCTGGAGCCGGCGGCGCTGGAGCGCATGAAGCGCTACCGCTGGCCGGGCAATATCCGCGAGCTGGAAAATCTCGTCCGCCGCCTCGCCGCGCTCTATCCGCAGGAGATGATTTCCGAGCAGATCATCGTCAGCGAACTGGGCCTCGACATTTCGCGCGAGACCGGCGCCTTTCTGGCCCCGCCCAGCGGCGCCGCGCCCTCGGCCGGCGCGCCGGCGCGCGACCCCGACGAATCGCTCGCCATGGCGGTCGAACGGCACCTGACCGACCTGTTCAAGGTCCATGGCGACAGGCTGCCGCCGCCCGGCCTCTATCACCGTATTCTACGCGAGATCGAATATCCGCTGATCTCGATCGCGCTTGCCGCGACGCGCGGCAACCAGATCAAGGCCGCCGAGCTTTTAGGCCTGAACCGCAACACCTTGCGCAAAAAGGTGCGCGACCTCGACGTGAGGCTGATGCGTTCGTCGAGGTGA
>JAJYCZ010000071.1 GCA_021777915.1 Pseudomonadota bacterium
TCGCCGCGACCTGGACTTCAGCGACGCCCGCCGCACGCAGGCGCGCGACATCCTCGGGCGCGAGCTTGCGACCCTTGGGGATGAAAAGATCGGGAAGACGGATCGTATGGGCGAGCAGGCCGCCGCAGGCGTCGTCGATGGCGAGCGTCGCGAATTTCATTCCGCCGCGCTCCCCAAAGCCGGCCGATGCTCCCGGCGCAGGACCGCGGTCATTTCCGCCGCGATCGCTATGGCGATTTCCGGGGGCGATGCGGCGCCGATGGAAAGGCCGACGGGGCCGTGGATTCGCGCCAGGTCGGATTCGGAAAAGCCCTTTGCGCGCAGACGGGCGCGGCGCTTTTCCGCGGAGCCGCGCGAGCCGAGGGCGCCGATATAGAAGGCGGGGCTGCGCAAGGCGGCGATCAGCGCCGCATCGTCGATCCCCGGTTCGTGGGTCAGCGCGACCAAGGCGCTGCGCGAGTCGAGATTGATTCCGGCAAAAAATTCTTCCGGCCATCGCGCATGGAGTTCGACGCCGGGGAAACGTTGCGGCGTGGCGAAAGCCGGCCGCGGATCGACCACGACGATCCAATAGCCCGCCGCGGCCGCGATCGGCGCCAGGGCTTGGGCGATATGAACGGCGCCGACGACGATGAGACGCAGGGGCGGGCGCCAGAATTCGAGATAAAATTTTTCGCGCCCGCTCTCCACGAGGGTTTCGGCGCCGCGCGCGACGGCCGTCGCGAGGGCCCGCCGGCCCGCCTCGTCGAAACGAACATCTGCGAGCCCATCCTCTTCGATCGGGATTCGTTCGCCGCTGGTCAAGTCGACCAACGCCGCCGTCGTTTCGCCGTGATCGAACCTTTCGGCGATCCGCTGAACATCGGGCCCGTCATGAAGCTTTTCGACCAGAACGCTGATCCTGCCGCCGCAGGCGAGGCCAACCGACCAGGCCTTGCCATCGCTGACGCCGAATTCGAGCAACGCTGGCCTGCCGGTCCGCATGACGTCTTCGGCATTGGCGAGAACCTCGCCCTCGACGCAACCGCCGGAGACCGAGCCGATCATGTGGCCGCTCTCGTCGACGGCCAGCCGGGAGCCGGTCGCGCGCGGCGACGATCCCCAGGTCGAGACAACCGTCGCCAGCGCCGCCTTTCGGCCGCTCCTCACCCAGGAGAGGGCTTCTCGCAGAATGGCGCCGCCGTCGTCCATTATTTGGCCCGCCGGAAAATAGGCCGCAGCCGCGCCCAAATCGCCGACGCCATGCGCGCGAGCCATCCCTTTCGCGGCTCCGGCGGCGCCGGGGCGTCATTGGCGGGCGCGCCGACGATCGAGGAAAAATTGCCGAAGAATTCATCGGCCAGTTTTTTGGCGGCGCCGTCAATCATCCGCCCGCCAAGCTGGGCGATCTTGCCGCCGATTTCGGCGTCCACGTCATAGGTCAGGAGCGTCGCGATGGCCCCGTCGTCCTCAAGACGCACCCGCGCGCCGCCGCGAGCGAATCCTGCCGCGCCGCCCGAGCCTTCGCCTTGAATCCGGTAATCGCGCGGCGGATCGAGGTCCGACAATTTCACCTTGCCGGAAAAATTCGCCTTGACAGGGCCGACGCGCACGACGACGCGGGCGTTCATGTCGGTGTCGGAAATCTTTTCCAAAGCTTCGCAGCCGGGAATGCTTCGGCGCAGGATCTCGGCGTCGTTGAGCGCGGCGAACACGCGCGCGCGCGGCGCGGCGATCCTCTGGGTCCCATGCATGTTCATCGGGCGCTCTCCCGTTCCACCCGGCGCTGGCCGCGGCGGCGGACTTCGACCATTTCCGCGACGATCGACAGAGCGATTTCCTCCGGCGTGATGGCGCCGATATCGAGCCCCGCCGGCGCGCGGATTTTCTCCAGCGCGGCGGCCTCGACGCCCTCGCCGGCGAGATCGTTCTTGAGCGCGGCGATTTTCTTGCGCGAGCCGACGAAGGCGAAATAGAGCGTCCGCAGGCGGATCGCGGCGGCCAAAGCGTCGTGATCGCCCGATCCCTGTGTCGAGATCACCAGAAAAGGATTGTCGCCGAGATCGGAGGGCGGCGCGAAACCCTCGACCAGCCGGTCGGCTTCCGTGAACGCGGCGTGATCGCGGGCGGGCGCGCAGACGGTGACGAAAAAGCCGATGCGCCGCGCAAGGTCGGCGAGCGCCACCGCGACCGGCGAAGCGCCGAGAATGGCGAGGCATGGGCGCGGCAGCACCGGCTCGACGAAAATGTCCATCGCGCCCTGGCTCGGACACATGTTGCGCGCATAGAAAACGCCGTCGCGCGTCTCGCCGACGGCGATATGCCGCTCGGCCAGCGCGCTTTCCGGCTGAACGCTGATCAGGCGCGGCTGGCCGTCGGCGAGCGCCTGCCGCGCCGCGCGCAGCACGGCGCCGCGCGCGCAGCCGCCGCCGATCCAGCCGCCGGATATGGTTCCGTCCGCCAGGATGACGGCTTTGGCGCCGGCTTTGGCGGCGGTCACCGAAACCGTGCGGACGACGGTCGCGACCGCGAACGCCTCGCCCCTGGCTTTCACGGAATTGACGAGATCGAGAATGTCCTTGGGAACGCTCATGTCAGATCCTCGCCAGATAGGGCTCCAGCGCCTCCAGACTGGCCAGATTATGCGCCGGAGCGAACAGATCCACGTAAGGCAGCGCCGCGCGCATGCCCGCGGCCTCCGGCGCATAGTCGCGCCAGCCGATCATCGGATTGAGCCAGGCGATGCGGCGGCAGCGGCGGCGCAGCGACGCCATTTCCGCGGCCAGAAGCTCGGGCGCTCCGGTGTCATAGCCGTCGGAGACGATCATCACGCAGGTTCGCGCATGGATGACGCGCCGCGCGTGCCAGCGGTTGAAATCGGCCAGGCTCGCGCCGATGCGCGTGCCGCCGCCGACGCCCGCCGAAATCAGCGTCAGCCGCTCGACGGCCCGCCGCGGGTCGCGCTCGCGCAAAACGTCGGAAACCGGAACCAGCCTGGTGTGGAACACATAGCCGTCGGCCTCGCGGAAATGGGTCAGCACGCCATGGATGAAGCGCAGGAACAAGGCCGCATAGAGGTTCATCGAACCCGACACGTCGAGCAGCACGACGAGGCGCGGAGGCTTGTCCCGGCGCTTGCGGAACACGAGTTCGATCGGCGCGCCGCCATGGGCGATGCTCTTGTGAATGGTGCGGCGCAGGTCGAGTTTCGGTCCCGCCCGGCGCGCCCGCATCCGCCGCGTCAGCCGCGCGCGCATCGAACGCGCCAGTTGCGCCGCCAGAGCATGGGCCGCGGCAAGCTGGTCCGGCTCGGTCAGATGACGAAAATCCTGTTGCGCCAGGGTCTCGCGCGAGGTCGCGCCCCGGCGCTCGCCGCGGCCCGGCGCCGCCGCTTCGCCCTCGGCGGCTTCCGCCTGTCCGGCGGCGCCTTGCGGCGCGCCCGACCTTCCGCCGCGCGGGCGGGAACCGGCGGGTCGCCCGGCGCCCGAAGCGACGACGGCTTTCTTCATGCCGCGCCCGCTCCAGTAGGCGTCGAAGATTTCGTCGAATTTTCGCCAGTCGGACTGGCGTCCGCAGAACAGGGCGCGCAAGGCCGGCCGCAGCGAGGCCCGCCGCTCGCCGCACGGGCCGGCGAGGATTTTCAGGCCGTCGCGGGTCTCGCCGAGCCCGATGGCGAAGCCGTTCTGGCGCAAAACCCTGGCGAAACCGCCGAGTTTTTCGCGCGCCGCCCGGCCAGGATCGCTTTTGGGCGCCGCGCTCATCTCAGGCCACCATGCCGAGCAGGCGGGACGACACTTCGCGGGTGAGACGGGACCGGTCTTCGGCGGTCTTGATCACGCAAGCCAGCGTTTCATGAACCAGTTCGGGTTCGTCGCGCAAATGGCGCAGGTCGAGGCCGGCAAGCGTCGCGGCCCAGTCGAGCGTTTCCGCCACGCCCGGTTTTTTCCGCAGATCCTCCTTGCGCAGCAGGCCGACCATTTGCGCGATCTGCGTCGCCAGCGCCACGTCGATCCGCGGCAGATGCGACAGGATGATGCGCGCCTCGCGGTCGATGTCGGGAAAATCGACATAATGATAGAGGCAGCGGCGGCGCAGCGCGTCCGACAATTCCCGCGTTCCGTTGGAGGTCAGCACCACCAGCGGTATCGTCGTCGCGACGATGGTTCCGAGTTCGGGAATGGTGACCTGGAAATCGGCCAGGAGTTCGAGCAGAAAGGCCTCGAATTCCTCGTCGGCGCGGTCGATTTCGTCGATCAGCAGCACCGGCGGCCTTTCCTGCCGGATCGCCGCCAGCAGCGGCCGTTCGAGCAGGTATTTTTCCGAGAAAACATGCTCTTCGACGGCTTGCGCGTCGGCGCCTTCGCGCGCCTTGATCGCCAGCAACTGCCGCTGGTAGTTCCATTCATAAAGCGCCGCGCTCTGATCCAGGCCCTCATAGCATTGCAGGCGGATGAGCTTTGCGTCGCGCGTCCGCGCCAAAGCGCGGCCGACTTCGGTCTTGCCGACGCCCGCCTCGCCTTCCAGCAGCAGCGGGCGCGAAAGAGTCTGCATCAGCCACACGGCCGCCGCGAGCCCGCGGTCCGGGATATAGCCGACGCCCGCCAATTGCGCGGCGATGGTTTCGAACGGGATCGGCATGAATTTGCGCCCATTCCTTCCATCCGCGCCTCAATGATGCAGTCCGAGCCGCTCGCCGACCTGCCACAGCCGCCAGGCGTCGTGCGGCATCTGGATATGTCCGGCGTTGAGGAAGGCGTAAGCGTCGTTGACCGCATTGGAGAAGCAGGGCGCGCCGCCGACATGCGGGCTTTCGCCAACCCCCTTGGCGCCGATCGGATGATGCGGCGACGGCGTCACCGTATAATCCGTCTCCCACACCGGAGTTTCGACCGCCGTCGGCAGGAAGAAATCCATGAAACTCGCGCCGAGCACATTGCCATGCTCGTCGTAGCGGATTTCCTGTCCCATGGCGCAGGCGAAGGCTTCGGTCAGGCCGCCGTGAATCTGGCCCTCGATGATCATCGGATTGATCCGCGTGCCGCAATCGTCGAGCGCATAAAAGCGGCGCACCTTGGCGACGCCGGTGTCCACGTCGATGTCCATCACGCAGATATAGGCGCCAAAGGGAAAGGTCATGTTGGGCGGATCGTAATAATTCACCGCCTCCAGCCCCGGCTCCATGTTGGGCGGCAGATCGTGATAGGCCGCCCAGGCGATGTCCTTCATCGTCTTGAATTTTTCCGGCAGGCCTTTGACCCGGAAGCGGTCGATGTCCCATTCGAGGTCGCCCTCGTGGACTTCGAGCATATGGGCGGCGATCATCTGCGCCTTCTGCCTGATTTTTCGCGCGGCGACCGCCGTAGCCGCGCCGGCGGTCGGCGTCGAGCGCGAGCCGTAAGTGCCAAGCCCATAGGGCGCCGTGTCGGTGTCGCCCTCCTCGATCATGATATTGTCGGCGGGAATGCCGAGTTCGGTGGCGATGATCTGGGCATAGGTCGTTTCGTGGCCCTGGCCCTGGCTCTTGGTCCCCATGCGGGCGATCACCGCGCCGGTGGGATGGACGCGAATTTCGGCGGAATCGAACATGGCTATGCCGAGAATGTCGCAGTTTTTAGAAGGCCCGGCGCCGACGATTTCGGTGAAGAAGGACACGCCGATACCCATGATTTCCCGCGTCTCGCCGCGCAGAAAAGCGTCGCGCTTTTCCTTCTGTTCGGCGCGCAGTTTTTCATAGCCGACGGCTGCAGCCGCCTTGCGCATGGCGGTGTGATAGTCGCCGCTGTCATATTCCCACCCCAGGGCCGACTGATAGGGAAACTGCTCCGGCCTGATGAAATTCTTCATCCGCAGTTCGACCGGGTCCATGGCGAGTTTCTGCGCCAGCACGTCCATCGCCCTTTCGATGGCGAAAGCCGCTTCGGTGACCCGGAACGAGCAGCGATAGGCCACGCCGCCGGTCGCCTTGTTGGTGTAGACGCCGTCGACCGAGCAGAAGGCGGTCGGGATGTCGTAGGAGCCGGTGCAGATATTGAAGAAGCCGGCGGGGAATTTGGTCGGCGCGGCGCAGGCGTCGAAGGCGCCATGATCGGCGATGACATGCACCCGCATCGCGGTGAGCCGGCCGTCCCCGGTCGCGGCGAGTTCGGTGGTCATGTGATAGTCGCGGGCGAAGGAGGTGGTGGAGAGATTCTCCATCCGGTCCTCGACCCATTTGACCGGCCGGCCCAGGACGATCGAGCCGACCACCGAACAGACATAGCCGGAATAGGCCCCGACCTTGTTGCCGAAGCCGCCGCCGATATCCGGCGCGATGACGTGGATCTTGTGTTCCGGCAGCCCGGAAATCAGCGACACCACGGTGCGGATGACATGCGGCGCCTGAAACGTGCCCCACAGGGTCAGTTCGCCCTTGATCTTGTCCATCGAGGCGACGCACTGGCAGGTCTCTAACGGCGCGGGATGGGTGCGGTGATCGACGATCAGCTCCTTGATCGTCACCTCGGCTTTTTCGAAGGCCTCGTCGGTCGCCTGCTTGTCGCCGACCGACCATTCGAAAATATGGTTCGGGTGTTTGCGAGGGCCGTGCGCCGCCTCCATCTTGTCCTTGATGTCCTCGCGCAGAACCGGCGCGTCCGGATCGAGCGACTTGAATGGATCGACGATGCAGGCCAGGGGCTCGTAATCGACCTCGACCAGTTCCGCCGCGTCGGCGGCGACATAGCGGTCCTCGGCGATGACGAAGGCGACTTCCTGGTTCTGGAACAGAACCTTGTCCTCGGCCAGCACCGCCTGGACGTCGCCCGCGAGCGTCGGCATGTAATGCAGGCCGAGCGGCTTCAAGTCCGCCGCCGTCAGCACGGCCAGAACGCCCGGCAGAGCCTTGGCCCGGCTGGCGTCGATGCGCAGAATTCTGGCGTGGGCGTGGGGAGAGCGGACGAAATCACCAAAAACCATGGCCGGCAATTTCAGGTCGTCCACATAATTGCCCCGCCCTTGGGTGAAGCGAATGTCCTCGACGCGCTTGCGCTTGCAGCCGAGACCTTCGAGTTTTTCGGCGCGGGCGGCGCGCTCGGATTCAACGGTCTGGACACTCATTGCGCCGCCTCCACCAATGGAGTCTCATGGAGTTTCGCCGCCGCATACTGGATCGCCTTGACGATGTTCATATAGCCGGTGCAGCGGCACAAATTGCCGGAAACGCCCTGACGGATTTCCTCCTCGGTCGGATCGGGATTTTCCATCAAAAGCCTTGCGGCGCGCAGGATCATGCCCGGCGTGCAATAGCCGCATTGCAGGCCATGCATCAGCCGAAAACCTTCCTGGACGGCGGAAAGCGTCCCGTCGGCGTGGGCGATGCCTTCGATGGTGGTGATCTGGGCGCCGTCGGCCTGAACGGCGAAACACATGCAGCTCTTGATCGACATGTCGTTCATGTCGACGGTGCAGGCGCCGCAATGGCCGGTGTCGCAACCGATATGGGTTCCGGTGAGATTGAGCTGCTCGCGCAGGAAATGAACGAGCAGGAGGCGCGACTCGACGTCGGCCTCGACCGGCTTGCCGTTGACGGCGAGGGCGATGTGATGGTTCGACATGCGCGTGATCCTCGATTTGTCGGGCGCGGGCGCGCGCCTTTTAGGCCTTGGCGCGGGCCTGCGCCCGCATCACCGCGCGGCGCAACATCACGCCCGCCATTTTGGCGCGAAATTCGGCCGGACCATGCAGGTCGGAAGCGGGATTGGTGATCGCCTCCGCCGCCGCCGCGGCGCGGTCGAGCGTTTCCTTGCCCAGATCGGAGCCGGCCAGGATTTTTGAGGCCTCTTCGGCCCAGAGCGGCGTGTCCGCGACATTGGTCAACGCGACCGAAGCCCTCGCGCATCTTCCGCCTTCCAGCGTGAGGATGACGGCGGCGGCGGCGGTGGCGTAATCGCCGGTCTTGCGTTTCATTTTTTCATAGGCGTATCCGTGGCCGCGCGGCGGCGCCTTGATGCGGATTTCAGTCACGATGTCGCCCCGGTGAAGCTCCGTGTCAAAAGCTCCGTGGTAGAAATCCCGCGCGGAAATCTCGCGCTCGCCATCGGGACTCGCGATGCGGAATCGTGCGTCGAGACATTGCATCACCGCGGGCATGTCGTTGCCCGGGTCGCCATTGGCGACATTGCCGCCGATCGTGCCGCGATAGCGCACCTGCGGGTCGGCGATCTGGTTCGCGGTTTCGCGCAAAATAGGCAGCGATTCCGCCAGCATCGCATCATGGATGATGTCATGCTGCGTGGTCATGGCGCCGATGACAAGATCGTCGCCCTCGCGGCGGACGCCTTTCAGACCGTCGACGCCCGAAAGATCGACCAGATGCTCGGGCATGGCCAGACGCAGCTTCATCAGCGCTATGAGACTGTGGCCGCCGGCGAGCGGCCGCGCGTCCTCGCCCAACTGCCGCAGCAGCAGGGCGGCCTCGTTGACGCTGGTGGGACGATGGTAGTCGAACGCGCCCGGGATCATGGGGCTCCTCCCAGAGCTGGAAGTTTATATGCCCGGTCCTTTTCTTGAGCGGCGCCATGCAGCCACGCTTTTTGTACGGGAGCTAAGAGATAAGAAGCGCCCTGACGCAAAACTATTGAGAAGACTCAGGACTTCGATCAAAAATTTGTGACATCCGCGCGGCGAGGCCTTCCGTTTACCGGCGCTGAAGCATCCTTGAGCGCCCATAACCCAAGCATAAGCTGAGCGAATTGGGTCGTTTCCGGCAATAATCGGGCCCTGAATCGTAATTGCTCAGCGTGGTTTCGTCATGCCAGCTTTTGCCGGGGTTTGCCGCCGAGGGTCAGGCGGATGGCTTGGAGGGCGCCGACGGCGCGGCGTCGGCCGGTTTCGACGACCGATCTTATGTCGGCATAGAGCCCGGCGTCCCATTCGGTGGTTTCGGCCGCGATCCGCTCGGTCCTCGCCCAGGACAGCCAAGCCGCGGCCTCGCGGACCTGTCGTCATGTCGCCGACCGGCTGCGTCCGCGTTTGGCCAAACTCGGCGGTTTAAGGGACGAAGCCGAGGCCGGCGTGATCGCCTTCATGGCGTTCCCGCGCGCAATGGCCACGGTTGCATTCGCCGGGCGACTGTCAGTCGGCGCGCGAATCCGCAAGCAAATTCTTAAATAAAGGTAAATATCGAAATGCCGCGCGATGGGGCGTTTCGGCGTTTATTCACACTTCCTTAAGGTTATATGATCCTGCCTCGGACCGGCGTGGCGATGACCCGACGGCAAAGGCGGTGATCGACATGCGACACGGACCCCCGGCGGAAGCCGTCATAGCCCATCGACGCAAGGCCAGCTTTTACGGCTTCGCCCTGACCGCCGCGTCGCGCCTGGGCGAACTGGCCGCCCTGCTGCTTCTTGGCCTCGCCCTGCGCCGTGGCCTCGCCGCGGACGAACAGGCGGCGCCGATCTTCGTCGCGCCTTTCGTCGCGGCCGCCTTCGCGCTGCTCGCCCGCGCCAACGGCGCCTATGGGCTCGCCATCCTGCGTTCGCCCGTCCAGGGCTTTCTGCGCGCCGCGAGCGCCTGGACCGGCGCCGCGCTCGCCGCCTGGGCTTTGGGCTTCGTCTTCGGCGCGCCGGGCCTTTCGCCGCGCGGCTGGCTCGGCCTCTGGCTTGCGGCGGGCCTGTTCTGCCTGTTGGGGCTCCGCCTCCTGGCCGCTTTCGCCGCCTCCCGGCTTTCGCGGCTGGGAAAGCTCGACCGTTATGTCGTCATCGTCGGCGGCGGCCCGCTGGCGGAGGAGCTTCTTGCCGAACTCACCAGTGAATCCCTGTCCGACGTGCGCATTCTCGGCCTGTTCGACGATCGCGGCGACGACCGCGCCCCCGACATGGTCGCCGGTTTTCCCAAGCTGGGGACGATCGACGACCTGATCGCCTTCGCCCGCAACGTCCGCGTCGACCAGATCCTGTTCGCGCTGCCGGTCCACGCCGAGGCGCGCATCCTCGAAATCCTGCGCCGTCTGTGGGTTCTGCCGATCGACATCAGGCTGGCGGCCCACGCCAATCGCCTGCGATTCCGCCCGCGCGCCTATTCCTTCCTCGGCGACGTGCCCCTGTTCGACCTGATCGACAAGCCGATGTCGGACACTAGCGTCGCGGTGAAAGCCGTGTTCGACCGCGTCGTCGGCCTGGCCCTGACCGCGCTGCTCGCGCCTTTGATGCTGGCGGTGGCGGCCGGCGTGAAACTGTCGTCGCGCGGGCCGGCGCTGTTTCGCCAGGAACGGTTCGGCTTCAACAACGAGAAGATCAGGATCTACAAGTTCCGCTCGCTCTATATCGACCAGTGCGAACAGCGCGCCATCCGTCAGGTGACGCGCAACGATCCGCGCGTGACCCCGTTCGGCCGCTTCATCCGGCGCACGTCGCTCGACGAACTGCCGCAACTGTTCAATGTGATCAAAGGCGAGCTTTCTCTGGTCGGGCCGCGCCCCCATGTGGTCAACGCCGCGGTGGCGGGCCAGGGCTATGAAGAAGTCGTCGACGGCTATTTCGCGCGGCACAAGGTCAAGCCGGGCCTTACCGGCTGGGCCCAGATCAACGGCTGGCGCGGCGAGACCGACACGCTGGAGAAAATCCAGCGTCGGGTCGATTACGATCTCGACTATATCGAGAACTGGTCGATCTGGCTCGACCTCCGCATCCTCGCCCTGACGCCCTTCGCTCTCGCGAGCGGCCGCAACGCCTATTGAACCGCCACCCTCTTTCTTAACACTCGTCATCTAGAACCGAGCCATTGCGGAACGATGGCCATATGCTTGCGAGCGAACCGAGCCTGCGCATCCTCCATGTGCTCAGGTCGCCTGTCGGCGGCCTCTTTCGCCATGTGCTCGACCTGGCGCGGCAACAGTCGGCGCGCGGCCACGCCGTCGGGATGATCGTGGATTCGCTCACCGGCGGTGACGCCGCCATCCGCGAAATCGCGCGGATCGCGCCTCTGCTGCGCCTTGGCGTCGCGCGGCTGCCGATGCGCCGCAAGCCCCATCCGGGCGATCTCCGGGCGCTTGCCCGCGTGCGCCGGGAAATCGCGCGGCTCAAACCCGACGTCGTCCACGGCCACGGCTCGAAGGGCGGCTTTTACGCCAGGGCCTCGGGCTTCCTTCCTGGCCTGGGCGACCCTTTGCGCGTCTATACGCCCCATGGCGGCAGTTTTCACCAGCAGCCGGGCTATCCGCTCTATATGGCGGTCGAGCGGCTCGTCGCCGGCCAGACCGACGTCCTGATGTTCGAGAGCGATTTCATCGCGGGCGAATATTCCATGGGCGTCGGGCCGACGCCCGCGCTCAAATGGGTCGCCAAGAACGGGCTGCGACCCGAGGAATTCACGCCCGTCGCCGCCAAACCGGGCGCGGCTGAGTTTCTCTATGTCGGCGAGCTTTCCGCCTACAAGGGGGTGGACACGCTGATCAGCGCCCTGGCCGAACTCCATCGCGCGGAAAATGACGAGGCGCGCTTCGCCATCGTCGGCGCGGGCTGCGAACTCGCGCGCCTCGCCGCCATGGTCCAACGTCTCGGCCTGAATCGCGCGGTCGCCTTTTTCGGCGCCCTGCCCGCCCGCGACGCCTTCCAGCTCGGCCACATCGTCGTCGCGCCGAGCCGCGCCGAATCCCTGCCCTATCTCGTCATGGAGGCGATCGCCGCGGACAAGACCGTCATCGCCACCAATGTCGGCGGCGTCGCCGAAATCTTCGGCCCCTTGAGCGACCGCCTGATCCCGCGCGACAACCCGCAAGCCCTGGCGCGGGCGATGGTCGCCGCCCTGCGCCGCGACGCGCGGGAGGCCGCCGCCGAACGCGCGCAATTGTCCCGCCATGTCGCCGCCCATTTCAGCGTCGAGGCCATGACGGATTCGGTTCTCGCCGGCTATCGCGCCGGTCTGGCCCGCAAGGGCCGCGCGCAAGGAATCGCTTCCGGGGCCGCCCCATGACCGGGATCGGCCTCGCTTCCGGGCAGCCGTCGCCGCTCGCCGCCCCCCGCTGGACCTTCGATTACCGAAAGCTGGTCAACGGCTTCTTCTGGCTGGCCGTGGCCAGCGGCTCGGTCGTGTTCATCGAACCGGCGCCCTATGACATTCTCATCCTGATCACCATCGCGCTCTGGGGCTTCGGGGGCTTCACCATCCACCGCGCCGTCCTGCCTTTCGTGCTCCTTCTCCTGCTCTGGACGCTCGGCGGCTATATCGCCCTCGTCCCTTACTGGAACGAAGCCGACCCGGTCGACTACATGTTCCATACGACCTTCATCATCACCACCGGCGCATTCTTCGCGCTTTTCCTGAGCGACCAGACCGCGCGCCGGGCGGAACTGCTGCTCTCGGCCTATGCCGTCTCCTGCGTCCTCGCCTCGGCGATCGCGGTGACCACATGGTTCGCGGCTTTCGACGGGAGCGGTGACTGGGTCAGGGACGGGCGCGCCATGGCGCCGTTCAAGGACCCCAACGTGCTTGGCTCCTACATGGTCCTCGGCGTCCTTTATCTGGTCCAGCGCCTGCTGCTCGGCCGCGCCCGCTACTGGTGGGCCGTCCTGCCAGGCCTGGGGTTGACGCTCGCCGCCCTGTTCCTGTCCTTCTCGCGCGGCTCCTGGGGCGCGGCGGTGATCTCGACGGCGATGATCGTCGGATTCCTCATCAAGACCGCGGATTCGCGCCGGATGCGCCTGCGCATCGCCGCGGGCGCGGCGGGCGTCGTCCTGATGGTCTTCGTCGGGATCATGGGCGCGTTGAGCCAGCCCGACGTCCGCGACTTCTTCTTCCAGCGCGCCCATGCCGAACAGGATTACGACAGCGGGCCGAACGGACGCTTCGGCAACCAGGCGCGCTCGATCCCCATGCTGCTCGAACGGCCGAACGGCTTCGGGCCCTTGCGCTTCCGCCTCACCTTCGGGCTGGAGCCGCATAATTCCTTTATCGACGCCTTCGCCTCCGAAGGCTGGCTCGGCGGCTTCTGCTTTCTCTCCCTCGCCGTCGCGACCATTTTCATCGGCTTCCGGCAAAGCCTGACCCGCCATCCCTGGATGCGCCAGTCGCAGGTCCTGTTCGCCGCGACCTTCGTTTTTTTCCTTCAGGCCTTGCAGATCGACATCGGCCACTGGCGCATGTTCTTCGTTTCGCTCGGCGGCCTCTGGGGGATCGAGGCGGCGCGGCGGCGCTGGCTTGCGGGGGAGGAGGAATCGTAAAGCGATTTCGGGAGAAAAATGGACAGGCGCCGGTTCATCCAGACTTTTCCGTTCGCGGCCGCGGGTCTGTTTTCCGCATCGCCGGCCCGCGCGGCCGAGCCGGCCTATTTCGTCGTCCTGAGCGATTCCGCCGTGCTGATCAGCCCCTCGCGCCTGTCCTCGGCGTCTCGGACGCGGAGCCTGTCGCTCGCCGGCGCGGCCGCCGCCGCCATGAAGGCGGGAAAGCCCCTCAACATCCTGCCGGGCGTCTATCGCACCTCCGGCTTTTCGATCGCCGCGCCGCTGGAGATTTTCGCCGCCCCCGGAACGGTCATCATCGAGCCGGCGGGGGGCGAATGTTTCAATATCGACATCAGGCCCGCCGCGGATTCGGACTGGCTTGAGGGCGTGACGATCAAAGGCGTCGGCTTTCGCGGCAAGGGCGCCATTTTGCCGGCCGGTTTGAATCGGCGGGAACGGCCGGTCAATCCGTTTCTCGAAGCGGCCATCCCCCGTTTCAACGCGCTGATCACCGCCTTCCGCGTCAGGAATCTGATCGTCGAGCATTGCTCCATCGGCGGCTCGCAGGCCGGCGGCCTGGCGCTCTGGCGCTGCCGCAACGCCTCGGTGGCGCGCAACGAATTCCTGAACAACAATATTTCGATCTATTCGGCGCAGGGCGAGAACAATCTCTTCGCCGACAACGACATCCATGACAATGCGAATTTCGCGATCATGGTGGAGCAATGGCCGCCGGCGCCGGACTACACCCTCCTGCGCAACAACAGGATCGCACAGACGGCGGCGAGCTTCGGCGCCGACCCGCCGCGCGGAATCGTCGGGGGGAGCGGACCCTATGGCAATGGCGTTTTCGGCCTTTACGCCCATCACATGACGGTCGAAGGCAACCGCATTATGGACTCCGCCTTTTCCGGCGTGCGCATGAACGGCTGTTCCAATGTTCAGATCGCGAACAACGCCATCGACCGCTCCGGCGAGACCGCCATCATGGTCGAATGTCCGCAGACCGACGGCAAGACGCCGAACGGCCTGGGCTATGAGGGCGGCGTCATCGCCAACAATATCGTCTCAGGCGCCGCGGAGGGCGTGTCGGTCACCAATGGCTGGTATGGCGGCCGGCGCGTTTCCATCACCGGCAACCAGGTCGGATCGATCAGGCGCCGGACCTTCCGCACCAGCGATCCGAACTGGCCGCGCTACGCGACCTGCGGCGACGGGATTTACGCGGAAGCCGATGTCGACATCGTCGGCAACATCGTCGAGGACTGCGACGGCTGCGGAATCTATGTCGCGCCCATGGCCATCCAGAACAGCCCGATCAAGACCGCCGCGAGCGTGACTGGCAATATCGTCAAAAGCGCGCGATGGGGCGTCGGATTCTGGAAAGGCTCGGACCCGGCGCGCGGGTTCACCTTCATTCAGGGCAACATGATCACCGGTTCTTCGCGCGGCGCCATCATGGCGCTGAGCCCTTCGGGCGCCCCCAATGACGGAACGAGGACCGAGGACGACGGCCGGGATTTCGGGGCGTCGACGAACGGGCCCGACGCCGAAAAACCCTATCCGGTGGTCGCGATTGGCGTGAATTACGCCTTTTAGGGTCCGGTCGCCGAAACGGTTCAGCGAGACCCGGTGATACTGTTTCCGCAAGATTGCTTCGCAATCCGCGGAAACAGCGAACGCCCGTGTAAAGGTTGTTTCTTAACGCCATTTCCGGTTAAATCTCGCGAATTCATTTGCAGTCGCGATAATAGTTACAAGTTCCTTTCGCAGGGTTGCGCCATGACTTCGCCGGCCGCGGACATTTCGCTCTCGCCCCTTCCATGGAGGGCAGCGCCCGCGCGCGGCTGGAGCGGCGCGTTTTCCAAACTGCGCGCCTGGGCTTTCGTGATCGTCTGCGCCACCCTGGTTGCAGGTATCGGCTACAAGAAGCCAACCCATGACTGGGACATGATCGCCTATGTCGCCAGCGCGCTTTACGACGAGGGATGGCGCGGCGACGCCTGGCGCGACCAGGTCTACGCGCAGGTCCGCGCCGACGTGAACGACCATGAATATGCGCAACTCGTCGGCCATGACCCGATCGCCACCGGCCAGCAGATCGCCGACTATCGCGCCGCCGTGGCAGGCGATCCGCGCGCGCTCGAACAGCAATTGCCCTTCTATCGCGTCAAGATTCTTTACATGGCCCTGGTGAAGGCCGCCCATCGCCTCGGCCTGCCTTATGTGAAAGCCACTTACGCGGTCAGCGCCGCCGCCGCCGCCGCGATGGCGATGGCGATGGTTCTCGGGTTCCTGCTGATAAGCCTGCGGCTGCCGCTTTTCCTGCTGCCGGCGGGACTCACCGCCGCGAATATCTGCGCGTTCAACAATGTGGCCTTTGGGTCTTTGGCCTCGCAATCGACCCCCGACGCGCTGGCCAGCCTGTATGCGCTGGTCTGCCTTTGGCTTGCCGCGCGCAAGGACCGCTCAGGCCTTGCCGCCGCCGCGCTCGCGCCGCTGGCGCGTCCCGATTTCATCATCCTGTCGGCGGCGCTGGTCGCCGCGATTCTTCTCACCCGCGTCGATGAAAATCACGCGCCGGGCTTCCCCCGTCTCCGGGACATTTCGCGCGGAAAACTCGTCGCCGGCGCGCTCAGCCTCGCCGCCGCCGGCGCGATCTATGTGGCGCAGAACCATTTCGTCGGAGCCTATTCCTTCGCCACCCTGCTCAATTTCTCCTTCATGGGTTTTGCGCCTTATCCGCGGAGCATGAACTTTTCGGCCGATCCGCGCGATTACCTGTTCGCTTACCTGCGCGCGGCGAAACAGACGTTTGAAAGCCGCCACATCGTCGTCTACGGTCTGACCCTCGCCGCTCTCGCCAACCCTTATCCGCGCGCGCTGACGCGCGGACGCTTCACTGCGGTCTTCGCCCTGGCGCCCATGGCCTATGTGGCCATTCATGTCGCGGTTTTTCCAGAATATTTCGACCGCTTCTTCTCCTTCGCCGCCCTCGCCACGTTCCTGTGGCTCGCGCGGCTCGTGGTCCATCGCCAGCGCGACGGCGTCGCCCGCCAGCCCGGCGCCGAACCGGGCGGCGCACTCGCCGCAAACATTGGTGACGCCAAATGAATGAGACGCGGCGTTCGCGCCGCGGGCCGGCCCCGAGCAGGAAATGCGGGCTGGATCCTCAGCTGAACCGGCACGGCGTCAAGACGGCGCGCGGGGGGGGGCCGTGATCGAGACACTGCTGACGCCGACCGCCTTATCGGATGTGCGCAGGATATCCCCCCGGGCTGGCCCAAAACCTGCGGCGCGATGGCGGCCATGTGGCGACCAAGCTGGCGCGTGGCGACCGAATACCCAGACTAACTTGTTGATTTTAATGGTACCGCCACCCCGGCTCGAACGGGGGACCTCTAGATCCACAATCTAGCGCTCTAACCAACTGAGCTATGGCGGCTGAAATTTCGCCGGAACCTATAGCGGCGCGCGCGCGAACGCAAGAGCGGCGCGCTCAATTTTGCGCCCCTCGCCGGAAGCGCCGGAAAGCGAAGCGGCGAGGCCGAAGGGCCTCGCCTTTCCCGTTCAGCGTGACTTGAACGTCTTGTCGATCTGCTCCATCAGCGGCGCGGCGGCTTCGGCGGCGACCTGCTGGGCGAGCGCGGCAAGGTCCCTGGCCTGAGCGGTCAAGGCCTCATATTGCTTGCGCATATGTTCGCTCTGCAGGGCGATGGCGTCGCTGACGCTGCGGACCTTGGCCAAAGCCTGGACATATTCGGTCGAGGCGGCGGCGTTGGCCTGATAGGCCTCCATCGCCTTGCTCGAAAAGGCCTGAAGGCTTTTGCTCGCGGCGGAAAAGAAGGGGCTTTCGAAAGCCGCGGCCGCAAGGGCGGCGGTCGCTTGAGCCGCCGCCGGCTTCGCCGGGGCCTCGGCCTTCGCGGCGGGTTCGGCCGGCGCGTCGGCCTCGACCGGTTTGGCCGGCGCGTCGGCGGCCGGAGCCGCCGTCATGACCGGGGCCTCGACGACAGGCGCCGCGGCGGGGGCCGACGGCGCTTTGGTCTTGCGTGGTCCGCTGGCCATTATTTCGCTTCCGTCGTATGGGTGACGACCTTTTTGACAGCTTCGCCGAGCGTCTTGGCCTGCTCCTGCACCGCCGAAACCTGGTTCTTCAGATATTCGGACTGAATGGCGAGGATTTCCTTGGGATCCTTGGCGTGAACCATCTTTTCGGCAAGGTCGAAGGCGGCTTTCACATTGGCTTCGGCGAAGCCGATGGCCTTGGAGCTGACTTCCTTGGCGCTGGCGGCCATCGATTCCGCGGCGGCCTCGGACTGGGCGGTCGCCTTCTGCGCGGCGGCGACGAAGCTCTCGAACGCCTTGCGGGCCTGTTCGACGGTCTTTTCCGCGAATTCGCGAACTTCGGAAGGAATTTCGAGATTGAGATTGCTCATGGTTGGTCCTCGCTTGCGCGGCGGGGCCTGAACCATTCCCGCGCCGCTCGTGATCCGGCATTCCGGCTTGTCTTATACCGAGGAATTTGCTGCGCCGCAATGTTCATTGTGCGATGCAACATCGTTTTTTAACTCCGGTGAAGGCTCGCAATTAATCATAAGTTAATGGCGCGGGGCATGAAATGGATCAAATATGGATTCGCCGGGGCGAACGTGGTTTAGTTTTGGTTAAGCGCGTCACTCCGCCGCGCCGAATCACGGGCGCGGGGAAGGCGGTTTGCAGGGTCGACGAGAATGGCCGGGAGTCATGGCTGACGAAAACGCCATAGGACGCGACGGCGGCGGCGTCCGCGCGGATGTCGCGGCGGCCCTGGCCGAGCCGGCTGTCGCCTCGCTGGCGCGCGCCGGCGCGCCCGTCGTCGTCGCCGAAGGCGCGCCGCCGCGCGTCATCCACGCCAGCGCC
>JAJYCZ010000072.1 GCA_021777915.1 Pseudomonadota bacterium
CGGCGCAGTTTCAAAGCCTCATGCTGGATGATGAGGGCGGAGCGGTTGTCGCCGCCCGATTTCATATAGAGCCGGGCCGCGGCCGACGCCTCGGCGGGCAGGAGACAGGCGGCGAGGCCGAAGGCGATCATGCCGGCCAAAGCGGCGGCGAAAGCCCGGGCGTCCCGGCGAACCGGCGCCCGCCTCGATTCGAAAGCCACGCCGGCGCGAGCGTTCAAGCCGAATGACATCATCTGATCGCCTCCAACCGCCCCAGCTTTGGCTGCTTTGCATTGCGAAAGCAAGACACGCGCCCGACTTTGGGGCGATTTCCCGCGTTTTCCATGCCAAAGTCAAAACGCCCGGCGCGTCGCGGGGCGTCGCGCGAAATCTTTCCGCCTACTTCGAAGGGCTGAGGCCGATCCAATTGCGCAGTGCACGCGTTTACATTAGTGATTGTGGTCAATCCTCGGGTTTATTTGTGTTCCACGGTTTGCCGCAGCGCCACGCAAACCGCTACTGTCCGAACGAAAGGGGGACTCGATGGCCAAACCCAGCCCGTCTCCGCTGGAGCAGCGCCGCCCGCTCTCGCCGCATTTACAGATCTACAAATGGTCGCCGACCATGACGGCCTCCATCGCTCACCGCTTCACGGGCGCCGCGCTTTACGCCGGCACCCTGCTGCTGGCCTTCTATCTCTTCGCGGCGGCCGGCGACGCCCGCAGCTTCCATTTCGCCTCGGCCCTGTTCAGTTCCTGGCTCGGCCAGCTTGTCCTGCTCGGCTATACATTCGTGCTGATGCTGCACGTGATGGGCGGCCTGCGCCACGCGATCTGGGACGCGGGCAAGGGATTCGAGCCGAAGGCGCGCGACAGACTTTCCCTCGGCTCTTTCGCCGGCGCGGCGGTCCTCACCGCCCTGTTGTGGATCGTCTCCTTCGTCATTCGCTAGAGGCGCGTCCGATGACCCAAAAATCCACCTTCCGCACCCCCGCCGCGCGCGTAAAATATCTCGGCGCGGCGCATTCCGGCGCCCACCACGCCTGGATGATGCGGCTGAGCACATTCGCGCTGCTGCCGCTGACCTGCGCTTTCATCCTGATCGTGCTGTCGCTGACCGGACGGGATTTCCAGAGCGCCCGCGTCTTCCTCGGTTCGCCCGTCGTCGCGATTTTCATGCTGCTTTTCGTTGGCGTCGGCGCTTATCACATGACGCAAGGCATGCAGGTGATCATCGAGGATTACGTTCATGGCGAACGGATCAAGCCACTCGCCCTGATGGCCAATATCCTGTTCGGCCTGCTGATCGGCGCGGCCCTGATCTATGCGGTGATGCGCCTGAGCTTCACCTGACTGTATTCCAGGCGCGCGGCGCCTGGCCTTTTGCAATTCCGGACTGAAGGTTTTTTTCCATGGCTTCCAACGACGCCCCGGCCAGAACGGCCCTTGGCGGCAAGGCCTATCCGATCGTGGACCACACGTTCGACGTGGTGGTCGTCGGCGCCGGCGGCGCGGGCCTGCGCGCCACCGTCGGCTGCGCCCAGGCTGGCCTGCGCACCGCCTGCGTCACCAAAGTCTTCCCCACCCGCTCGCACACCGTCGCGGCCCAGGGCGGAGTCGCCGCCTCGCTGGCCAATATGGGGCCGGATAACTGGAAATGGCATATGTACGACACCGTCAAGGGCTCCGACTGGCTCGGAGACCAGGACGCGATCGAATATCTGTGCCGCAACGCCCCCGACGCGGTCTATGAGCTCGAACACTGGGGCGTGCCCTTTTCCCGCACGACGGACGGCAAGATCTACCAGCGTCCCTTCGGCGGCATGACCACCGATTTCGGCAAGGGACCGCCGGCCCAGCGCACCTGCGCCGCCGCCGACCGCACCGGCCACGCCATGCTGCACACGATGTACGGCCAGGCCCTGAAGCATTCGACCGAGTTCTTCATCGAATATTTCGCCATTGACCTGATCATGGACGCCGAAGGCAAATGCCGCGGCGTCGTCTGCCTCAAGATGGACGACGGCACGATCCACCGTTTCCGCGCCCAGCTCGTCATGCTGGCCACCGGCGGCTATGGCCGCGCTTTTTTCTCCGCCACCTCCGCCCATACCTGCACCGGCGACGGCGGCGGCATGGTTTTACGCGCGGGACTGCCGTTGCAGGACCTGGAGTTCGTGCAGTTCCACCCGACCGGCATCTATGGCGCGGGCTGCCTGATCACCGAGGGCGCTCGCGGCGAAGGCGGCTATCTCACCAATTCGGCCGGCGAGCGTTTCATGGAGCGTTACGCCCCTTCCGTGAAGGACCTCGCGCCGCGAGACATGGTGTCGCGCGCCATGACCATGGAAATCCGCGAAGGGCGGGGCGTGGGCCGCCACAAGGACCACATATTCCTGCATCTCGACCATCTCGACCCGAAAATCCTGCATGAGCGCCTGCCCGGCATTTCGGAAAGCGCCAAGATTTTCGCCGGCGTGGACGTGACCCGCGAGCCGATCCCCGTCCTGCCGACCGTCCACTACAACATGGGCGGCATCCCCACCAATTATCACGGCGAAGTCCTGACCAGGAAGGGCGACGACCCCGACGTCGTCGTCCCCGGCCTGATGGCGATCGGCGAGGCGGCCTGCGTCTCCGTCCATGGCGCCAACCGGCTCGGCTCCAATTCGCTGATCGACCTGGTGGTGTTCGGCCGCGCCGCCGGCCTGCGCGCCGCCGAAGTCGTCAAGCCCGGCGCCAAGCAGGAGGCCCTGCCGGAAGATTCCGCCGACCGCGCTCTGTCGCGCCTCGACCGTTACCGCACCGCCAATGGCGGCACGCCGACCGCCGAACTGCGGCTCAAAATGCAGAAGGTGATGCAGAACAACTGCGCGGTCTATCGCACCGGCGAGGTTCTGGAGGAAGGCGTCAGGCTGATCGACGACGTGTGGAAGGACCGCGACGACCTGCGCGTCTCCGACCGCTCGCTGATCTGGAACTCCGACCTGATCGAGACCCTGGAATTCGACAATCTGATCGTCCAGGCCGCCGTCACCATGGTCTGCGCCGAAAACCGCAAGGAATCGCGCGGCGCCCACGCCCGCGAGGATTTCCCCAATCGCGACGACGCCAACTGGATGAAGCACACTCTGGCGACCATCGACGATTCGGCCAAGGCCGTGAGGATCGACTACCGTCCGGTGCATAGCTACACCATGACCGACGAGATCGCCTATATCGAGCCGAAAGCCCGGGTGTACTGAGATCGAGCAAATCCGATGGTTGAATTCACGCTGCCCAAAAATTCCGTGGTCGGGGCCGGAAAAACCTGGCCGAAGCCGGAAGGCGCCAAGCGCCTGACCGAATTCCGCATCTACCGGTGGAATCCGGACGACGGCGCCAATCCCACGATCGACACTTATTATGTCGATCGCGACGATTGCGGGCCGATGGTGCTCGACGCGCTGCTCTACATCAAGAACAAGATCGACCCGACGCTGACGATGCGACGCTCCTGCCGCGAGGGCATCTGCGGCTCCTGCTCGATGAATATCGACGGCGAAAACACGCTCGCCTGCACCAAGGCGATCGACGACGTGAAGGCGCCGGTCAAGATCAACCCGCTGCCGCATATGCCGGTGGTCAAGGACCTCGTGCCGGACCTCACCGTCTTTTACGCCCAGCACGCCTCGATCGAGCCCTGGCTGCATACCGAAAGCCCGGAGCCGGAAAAGGAATGGCTGCAATCGCCCGAGGACCGCGTCAAGCTCGACGGGCTTTACGAATGCATTCTCTGCGCCTGCTGCTCGACCTCCTGCCCCTCCTATTGGTGGAACG
Organism: Pseudomonadota bacterium; assembly: GCA_021777915.1. Taxonomy (GTDB): domain Bacteria; phylum Pseudomonadota; class Alphaproteobacteria; order Rhizobiales; family Beijerinckiaceae; genus Rhodoblastus. The sequence goes on from JAJYCZ010000072.1 coordinate 3,798, forward strand.
GCGAACGTTATCTCGGCCCCGCGGCATTGCTGCAGGCCTGTCGCTGGCTGGTCGATTCGCGCGACGAGGCGACGGGCGAAAGGCTCGACTTCCTGGACGACCCGTTCCGGCTCTATCGCTGCCACACCATTCTGAACTGCGCCCGCGCCTGCCCCAAGGGCCTGAACCCGGCCAAGGCGATCGCGGACATCAAGAACATGCTGATCGACCGGCAGGCGTGAGGCTCCCGTAGTTTCGACGCGGGTTTCTGGCCGCATCGAACCTGCCGGCAGACGGTTTGTCGCGTGATCGGAACGCCCGTCCCATCTTGCAAGGCGCGTTCGATCGGACGATCGCGGCCTTGCGCGATCACAACGGCCTGGCGGCGTTCCAGCGCCACGGCGGCCGCGCCCTGATCGCCTGGACGGAACCGAATATTTCTGCCCGCGAAAGCTCGGCTGCCCGCATTGTCTGACGCGCAAGCGCGCCAACGCCAAGGTCGAGCGCCGCCATTCCATGCTGGCGGCGACCCTGGCCGCGCCCGGCCACAACTGGGCGTTCATGGAGGACATACCCCCATGAATGGAAGGCTTATGGTTTCTCGATGACAAAAAACCCCGCTCGCGCGGGGTTTTTCGTGGAGCTTATGGGCTCAGTCGTTGCGCTGGCCCGTGAGTTGCACCAGCGACATGAAGATATTGATGAAGTCGAGATAGAGCATCAAAGCGCCATTGACCGACTTCTTGGTGGCGATCTCGTAGCCGTCCGACTCGAAATACATCGACTTGATCGCCTGGGTGTCATACGCGGTCAGGCCGGAAAAAATCAGCACCGCCAGGATCGACAGCGCCATCTGGAATGGCCCGCTGTGCATGAACAGGTTCACCACGCTGGCGATGATCAGGCCGAACAGGCCCATCATCAGGAACGAGCCCATCGCCGACAGGCTGCGCTTGGTGGTGTAGCCGTAGAGGCTCAAGGCGCCGAAAGTCGCCGCCGTGATGAAAAAGGCGCGCGCGACCGAAGCGCCGGTGTAGATCAGCAGGATCGACGAGATCGACACGCCCATCACCGCCGCATAGGCGTAGAACAGGTTGCGCGCCGACGAGGCCGCCATACTGTTGATCTTGAACGAGAAGAACAGGACGAAGGCGAGCGGCGCGAAGATCACCACCCAGCGCAACGGGCTCATGTAGAGCGCGGCGCCGAAGCTCGTCAGATAGAGATGCGAGCCGATCTGATATTGGGTCGGCAGAGCGGAGACCGCCAGCATGTTGACGCCGAGCGCGAACAGGCCGGTCAGCGCCAGGCCGATCGACATGTGGTTATAGACGCCGAGCATGAACGCCCGCAGACCTTGATCTACATCGGCGCCCGTCCGGGCATAGCCCCGGCTCCAGGGAGCGGCGTTGCGGTCAAAGTTGGACATGGATTCCTCACGACAGGCCACGAGACCTCGCCCCGGACGATCCACGGGCGGCGCGGCCAGTTCAATATGAAGGCGAAGGAGCCAAAAGACAAGGCGGCGGCCTTACCCGCGACTAAGCTTCACATTACATTTTGGTCATTCTTCGCGCAGGCGCCGCGCGGGCTTTTCGCTTAAAGTTCGCCAGGTTCCTACAAGCCCGATCAAAAGGGCGAAGCCGATCGCGCCGAACGCCACGGCAAAAGCCTGCGCCGGGAAGAACTGGAACCCGAGATCGAGCAGTTGTCGCGCCACGAGCGCCGCGACCAGCGAGCCCGCCGCCACGCTAAAAGCCGCCGTCGCAGCGCCGAGCAGAGCGAATTCCAGCGCCAGGGCGCCAAGCAGCCGCCCGCGCGTCGCGCCCAGAACCTTCAGCACCACGGCCTCGTAAATCCGCGCCCGCCGCCCCGCCGCCAGCGCCCCCGCCAGAACCAGCGCCGAAACCACGAAGGCGAGCGAGGCGGCCGACTGGATCGCGACCGACAATTTCCCCAGCAGGCCATCGACCGTCGCCAAGGTTTCGCGCAGCGACACGCTGACGACGGAAGGGAAATTTTTCGCGGCGTCGGCGAGCAGGGCCGCTTCCCGCGCGGGCGTCGGGCGCTCGGGCAGGCCCAGGGTCATCAGCCGGGCGAAAGGCGCCCCGGCGAAGGCGTTGGGCGAAAAGACCATCACGAAATTGATGCTGAAACTGCGCCAGTCCACCTTGCGCAGGCTGGCGATGCGCGCCGTCAGGGCGCGCCCGAGCACATTGACCGTGACCGTGTCGCCGATCTTGACGCCGAGGGCCTGCGCGACGCCGCTTTCCATCGAGACCAGCGGCGGGCCGGAATAATTCTTGGGCCACCATTCGCCCGCGACGAGCTTGGAGCCGTCGGGAACGCGATCCGAAAAGGTTATGCCCCGGTCGCCTTCCAGCGCCCAGCGCGCCTTGTCGCCGGCCTCGACCTTTTCGGCGGGCGTCCCGTTCACCTCGACGATGCGCCCGCGCAGCATGGGCGCGACGGCCACGACGCCGTCGGGCGCCTGTTTGCGCAGAAAGGCCTCGAAAGCGCCGGCCTGCGCCGCCTGGATGTCGAAGAAGAAAAAGCTCGGCGCGTCCTTGGGCAGCGAACCGCCGATTTCGGCGCGCAGGTTGCGCTCGACCCCGATCAGCGCGGTCAGCAGGGTCACGCCGAGACCGAGCGAAATCAGGAAGGACGGCGTCAGCGCGCCCGGCCGGTGGAGGCTGGCCATGGCGAGGCGAAGCGAGAGGTTTCTCGAATGGGGCGCGCGGCGGGCCAGGGCCATGATCGCCCGCGCCACGCCGTAGAGCAAAGCGAAACTGGCGAGAACGGCCGCGCCGAATTCGGCGGTGAGACGCCGGTCGGGGCCGACGGCCAGCGCGAAGCCGAATAAAGCGGCGGCCGAAAGCGCCGCGACGAGACGGCCGCGCCGCCCGAGCGGGCCGATGTCGCGCAAGGCCGTCTCGCGCAGAAGGGTCGTCGCCGGCAGGGCGCGGGCGCGCTCCAGGGGCGCGGCGGCGAAAGCGAGCGCCGTCAGCAGGCCGAAAACCACGCCGAAAAAGGCGTCGCGCCAATCCAGTTGCGCCGCGAGCGGAAAAGGCAGCGCCGCGCCAAAAATTTTCGCCAGAAGCCCCGGCGCGGCGAGGCCGAGCGCCGCCCCGATCAGCGAACTGGCGGCGGCGACCAGCAAGGCCTGGAACAGGACGAAGCGCGCGGCCGCGCCGCCGCTGGCGCCGAGCGCCTTCAGAATGGCGAGGGTCTTGCGCTTGCGGTCGATCAGGCCACGGATCGAATTGCCGACCCCAACCCCGCCGCAGACCAGAACGGTGAGGCCGATCAGCGACAGGAATTGCGCGAATCTTTCGACATTGCGGGCAAGCTGGGGCGAGGGCTCGGCGCGGCCGCGGATCTCGAAACCGGAATCGGGAAAGGCCGCGATAAAATCCTTCCTTATCGCCGCGACCTCCGAATCACTGGCTTTTTCGGGCGGAAGCAGCAGGCGCAGGGACAGCCGCGCCACCGAGCCGGGCATGATCAGCCCGGTCGCCTTCAGCGCGGCGTCGCTGACGATCACGCGCGGGCCGAAGCCGATGACGCCGACCGAATCCGGCTCATGCGCCAGAAAGCCGGCGAGCACGAAACGCGCCGCGCCGATATTCACTGCGTCACCGACCTTCAGGTTCAGGCGCGCCGCGAGCGTCCGGTCGGCGAAAAGCCTGAAGGCGCCGTCCTTTTCCGCGAGCGCATCGTAAAAGCTCTGGCCCGGCGGCGATAGCGGTTCGGTTTTGACCGCGCCGGTCAAAGGATAGGCCGAATCGACCGCCTTCAACTCGACCAGCGTCGAGTTGGGCGCCTGCGCGCCCCGCGCCATGGCGCGCAGGGAGATGATCTGGCCGACCTTGCCGCGCTGTTCGAGAAAAGCCCTCTGTTGCTCGCCTGGCGCGCCAAAGGCGCGGCTGAAGGCGAGATCGCCGCCGAGCAGAATCGCGCCTTGCTGGGCGAGCCCGTCGCGGAAGGCGCGCGCCGTCGCATCCACCCCGACGATCGCCATGACGCCCAGGACCAGAGCGGCGATGAACACGCCATAAAAGCGCAAGGAGCCGCGCAGATCGCGCAGGGCGAAACGCGCCACGGCCCATTGCGCCGCGCCGGGGCGCGACAGATCAGACGCCGGCATGTTCGCGATCCGCCGCGACGGCGGCCGTATCACTTTCGATTCGCCCATTGCGCAGGCGGACGATGCGATGGCAGCGGCGCGCCAGAGCCTCGTCATGGGTGACCAGCACCAGCGTCGAGCCATGGGCGCGATTGAGCGCGAAGATCAGTTCGATGATTTCCGCGCCGACGCTCTGGTCGAGATTGCCGGTCGGCTCGTCGGCAAGCAGGAGCGACGGATTGGCGACCAGGGCGCGCGCCAGCGCCACGCGCTGCTGCTCGCCGCCCGACATCTGCGCCGGATAATGCTTCAGGCGCGCCCCAAGGCCGGCTTGTTTCAACGCGGCGCTGGCGCGCGAAAAAACGTCGTGCTGGCCGGCCAGTTCCAGCGGGATCGCGACATTTTCGAGCGCCGTCAGGGTCTGGATCAGGTGAAAGGCCTGAAAGACCACGCCGATATGGCCGCCGCGAAAACGCGCCAGTTCGTCCTCGCTCATCTTGTCGATTCGCCGCCCAGCGACCCGGACGGCGCCCGAATCGGCCGCCTCCAGCCCCGCCATGGTCATCAAAAGCGTCGATTTGCCCGAGCCGGACGGTCCAAGCAGGGCGACTGTCTCCCCTCGCCCGATTTCGAGGCTTATATCTTTCAGGATTTCCGTCCGGGCCTCGCCCCCGCCCAATGCGAGATTGACATTTTCCAGTCTTATGGCGGGATCGAACATGCAGATTCTTTCGACAAAGGCCGCGATGACGACCCGTTCCTTCACCCCGGCAGGCGCGACCGGCTTGGCTCCATATGGGCTCCGCCTCTCCTTTCGCCAAATTTTTTTCGCGGCGCTGGCCTTCATCCTCGCCCTTGGCGAAGCCGCGAGCGCCCGGCCGCAAAAAATCGTCGCGCTTGGCGACAGCCTGACCGCCGGCTATGGCCTTGCCGCCGACGCCGCCTTCCCGGTCCGGCTCCAGGCGGCGCTGAAGGCCAAAGGTTTCAACGTCGAAATCGTCAATGGCGGCGTCTCGGGCGACACTTCCGCCGACCTGCTGGCGCGGCTCGACTGGACGCTCGGGGACGGCGCCGACGCGGCGATCGTCGAGATCGGCGCCAATGACATGCTGCGCGGCCTCGACCCGGACCAGACCGAAAGCAATATCGACGCCATCCTCGCGCATTTGCGGGCGCGCAAAATTCCCTTCCTGATCGCCGGCATGCGCGCGGCGCCCAATCTCGGCGGGCCATACGCCGCCCGGTTCGAGCCGCTCTACCGGGCGCTGGCGAAAAAATATGGCGCGCCGCTCTATCCTTTCTTTCTCGAGGGCGTCGCCGGCCATCCCGACCTGCAACTGCCCGACGGTCTGCATCCCAATCCCAGGGGCGTGGACGTGATGGTCGCGGGACTCCTCCCCGCCATCGTCGCCTGGCTCGACGCCTTGAAGAAAAACTGATCGGACCGTCCTTGCCCAGATTGTTTTCCGCTTTCGAGATCCCGCCGGAGATCGCGGCCCGGCTCGCGTTTTTCCGCGGCGGCCTGCATGGCGCGCGCTGGATCGAGCCGCCGGATTATCATCTCACGCTGCGCTTTTTCGGAGACATCGACGCGCGCGTCGCTCAAAGTCTCGCCGCCGACCTCGCCGAGACCGGGGCCTTTTCCGGCGGCGCGCCCTTGACGCTCGAGCTTGACGAAATCGGCGTGTTCGGCGGCCGCTCGCCCCGCGCGCTTTATGGGCGGGTGAAATCGCCCCCCCTGCTCACCCGGCTTCAGACCGCCCACGAAGCAATAGCCCGCCGCAACGGCCTCGCGCCCGAGACCCGGAAATTCGCACCCCATGTCACTCTGGCGCGGCTGCGCGGCGTCTCCGCGGGCGCCGTCGGCGCCTGGCTCACGGAACGGGCTTTTCCCCTCGCGCTGGCCTTCGAGGCGCAACGCTTCGTGCTTTATTCCTCGCGCGATTCGGTCGGCGGCGGGCCTTACCGGATCGAATCCGTCTATCCGATCGCGTGATCAGACGCCGTCGAGCGTTCCGACGAAGGGCAGTTGCCGGTAAAAGCCGGCATGGTCCATGCCATAGCCGACGACGAAACGGTCGGGGCAGGAAAAGCCGACGAAATCGGCGTGAACCGCGATTTCCTTCTTGTGCGGCTTTTCCAGCAGCGCCGCGATCATCACCCGGCGCGCGCCGCGCTCGATCAGAAGCCTTTGCGCGAAGGCGAGCGTCCGGCCGGTCTCCAGAATATCGTCGATCAGCAGCACGTCGCGGTCCTCGACCCGCGCCCGAAGCTCGCGCATCATCTCCATCTGGCCCGAGGGCTTCGTCCCCGCGCCATAGCTGGCGACCTGAAGAAAATCGACTTCCGGCGCGAGGCCGGCGCGATGAAGGGCGCGGAGCAGGTCGGCGGCGAAGACGAAGGCGCCGGTCATGATCGGGATCGCGATCAGGTCGCGCGGGTCCGCGCCCGCGATTTCCCGCGCCATATGCTCGATGCGGGCGGCAAGCGACGCCTCGTCGAACAGGACCGCTGGCGGCCCGTCGCTCACCATGGCGCGGCCGGGGACTCCAGCCCTCCGGCGAAGCGCACCCGGACCTGCTGGCCGTCTTTCGGCGGCGCGGCGAGCCGGGCGCGGAACTCCGCCGTTTCGCCCGCCGCCAGCCTCGCCTTGGGCGGGGCGGCGATCCAATGGTAGATTTCCCGGCCTCCCGCGTCGAGCACCGAGAGCCTCACGCGCGGCGCGGCGCGCGGCGACGAGGCGAGATTGCGGATCTCGCCCTCGACGATCAGGATCTGACGGCCGTCTTGGTAATCAAGCCGCGACGACACATGGTCCAGGCCCACGCGATTCAGGTTCACGTCGAGGCCGAGCGCGGCGTAGAGCGGCGCTGTCGCGGGCGCGAGACGCGCGATCTGCGCGTGGGCACCGACGAGCAGCGCCCAGGCGCCGAAACCGGCGAAAACCCAGGCCAGCGCCCAAGGAGCGCGTTTTGCCGCGCGTCGTGCCGGCGGGATCGCGGCGCGCGCGGCGGTCGCCCCAGGGCTCCGGGGCTCGCCGCGGCGAAGCGCAATGCCGAAGGTTCGAACCTCTACCGGCGAGAATGAAGAAGCTGAAGGCATGAGGACGCCGTGGCTGGGGACGAGATTGCGCGATTGATCGCATTTCAAAATCGTGCCGCTATAGTTAAAGCCGGGTTAAGGGCGAGCGATTCGCCGCCTTCCGCCCGCCGTTTGCGCCTGATCCATGGTGGAATCGGAAAGGGAGCGTTTCTTGGTCCGGTTCGAAAATGTCGGCTTGCGATATGGCATGGGCGCGGAAATCCTGCGCGACATCAGCTTCGATATCCAGCCGCGCTCGTTCCAGTTTCTCACCGGCCCCTCTGGCGCCGGCAAGACCACCCTGCTGCGGCTGATCCTGCTCGCCTTGCCGCCGACGCGCGGTCTGATCACTCTGTTCGGCAAGGATTCGGGCGCGCTCGACAAGGCCGAGATCACCGCGCTGCGCCGCAAGGTAGGCGTGGTTTTCCAGGATTTCCGGCTGCTTGACCATTTGACCACCTATCAGAATGTCGCGCTGCCGTTGCGCGTTCAGGAGCGCGAGGAGGCCAGCTATCGCGCCGAAGTCATGGAACTGCTGGGCTGGGTCGGGCTTGGCGACCGGATGCATGTCTTTCCGCCGGTGCTTTCGGGCGGCGAAAAGCAGCGCGCGGCGATCGCCCGCGCCCTGATCATGCGCCCGCAGCTGCTGCTGGCCGACGAGCCAACCGGCAATGTCGATCCCTCGTTGGCGCGCCGATTGATGCGGCTCTTTCTGGAGCTGCACAAATCGGGCACGTCAGTCGTCATCGCCACCCACGACCTGGCCCTGATGGACCAGTTCGAAGGCGCGCGGCGGCTGGTGCTCGGCGACGGCCGCCTGCATATCTACGAATGAGCGCCGAATGAGCCTTTCCGCCGATTCAGGGCCGACGCGCGCGCCGATCGAAACACTCGATCTCAGCGACGCCTGGAGCCGCACCCCTCTGGTGCCGGCCGAAACCGTGGCCGGAAAAACGCTGGCGATCGTCATCGCCATCATGACCTTCCTTGCCGCGATGACCGCCGGCTTTGCCATCGTGCTCGCCGACGCCTCGCGCGAATGGCGCGGCGAAGTCGGGCTGGAAATGACGATCCAGCTTCTGCCGCGCCCCAGCCGGGACATCGAAACCGACGTGGCGAAAGCGGCGAAAATCGCCGCCGCCTTTCCGGGCGTCGCCGAGGCGCGCCCCTTCACCCGGAAGGAATCGGAGGATTTGCTCACGCCCTGGCTTGGCGCCGGGCTCGACCTGGGCCAGTTGCCGGTTCCGCGCCTGATCGTGGTTCGACGCGACCCGAACAAGCCGCTCGACGCCGCGGGACTGCGCGCCGCGCTCGACGCCGCCTTGCCCAATGCGGTGCTCGACGACCACGGCGCCTGGATGGAGCGGCTGGGGACAATGGCGCAAGTCGTGGTCGGCGGGGCGGCGGCGATCACCGTTCTGGTGTTGACCGCCATGGCGCTCGCCGTCGGCTTCGCCACGCGCGGCGCGATGGCGGGCAATCGCGAGATCATCGAGGCCCTGCATTTCGTCGGCGCGGCCGACGGGTTCATCGCCCGGCAGTTCCAGTTCCATTTCCTGCGGCTCGGCCTGCGCGGCGGGGCGGCCGGCGGCGGCGCGGCGATCGCGATCTTCCTGCTGCTCGGCTTCCTGTCGCGCCATTGGATGGCGAGCGCCGGCGGGGAACAGGCGCAAGCCATGTTCGGCTCGTTCGCGCTCGGCTGGACAGGGCTCGGCGCGGTCGTGGCCATCTCGCTGGCGGCGGCGCTGATCGCCGGCCTGATGTCGCGCGCCATCGTTTTTCGCGCCTTGCGCTCTTTTTTCCTGGCGTCGAACTGACCCAGCCGGGCTTTGGCGCGAGGGACGGCGTCAACGCAGTCCCGGGGGCTTTTCTTTTGGTCGCGGCTCCGGCACAAGGGGCGCCATGATTTTCCTGCGCTCCCTGCTGTTCAACATCGCCTTCTATCTGTGCACGGCGGTTTTCGCGATCGGCGGCCTGCCGGCCATGGTCTTCGGCCGCCAGGCCATTCTGGATCTGGCCCGCGCCTGGGCTCGCGCCAGCCTGTGGCTTCTCGACGTCATCTGCGGCGTGAAGGTCGAATATCGCGGCGTCGAAAACATATTGCGCCAGGGCTGCATCATCGCCTCCAAGCACCAGTCGGCCCTGGAGACGCTCGCGCTGGTCACCCAGGTCAAGGATTTCACCTATATCCTCAAGCGCGAGCTGACCTTCATCCCGCTTTTCGGGCAATATCTGGTGTTGAGCGATCAGATCGCCATCAACCGCGCCCAGCGTTCGGCCGCGATGAGCCGTCTCATCGCGCTCGCGGGGCAGGCGATCGCGGAGAGGCGCGCCATTTTCATCTTTCCCGAAGGCACGCGCCGCCCGGCGGGCGCGCCGCCGCGCTACAAGAACGGCGTCAACCATCTCTATGCCGCCGCCCATGCGCCCTGTGTGCCGGTGGCGCTCAATTCCGGCCTGTTCTGGCCGCGCCGCACTTTGCTGCGCCGTCCCGGAACCACGGTGATCGAATTCCTGCCCGCGATTCCGGCCGACCTGCCAATGGCCGAATTCGCGCAAACTCTCCAGGAGCGCATCGAGACCGCCTCCGACCGACTGATCGCTGAAGCCCTGGCCGCCGACCCGGGCCTCGCGGCCAATCTCGCCAAGATGGACCGAACCGCAACGGCGGCGTCTTGACACAGAACTTGTTTTGTTCTTATTTTGTTTGCATGACGTTTCGGGAACGAGGCCGTACATGCACCGTTTTTCCTCTTCGCTTGCCGCCGGTCGCCGCGACAACCTCCCTCTGGCCAGCCTGTCGCGCACCGGATTGGAAAAACTGTTTCATAGCTGGCTCGGGGCCTCGGGTCGGCGCTATATCTGTTCCGTCTATGCCGTCGGCGCGCAGCCGGTTTTCGACAGGAGCCGCGCCGTGGTCGCCGCGGTGCGCCGCGACGGCGCGCACAGCCAGATCACCTTTGTTTTCGCGCCGAACCCCGAAGATGACGATTTCGCCTTCTGGATGGCGCGGGCCCGCGCCTGCGGGGCCTGCGAATGGCATGTCCATCTGCTTGCGGCAACGCCCGAGGCGCGCGCCGCGATCTTGAGCGATCTGGCGCCCGCGCGACGGCTCGCGGCGTGACTTTTTTCGCCGGGCTGCTCGTCGTGCCCGCCTTTTGCTTTAGGATGGCCGCCGATTCGCCGGCCTGCGCCGGCGCCAAGCCCGGACTCTCCGCATGGCCCTGTCGCGCCGCTCCGTCATCACCGCTTCGATCGTCCTGCTCTGCTTAGGGCTAGGCGAGTTCTGGTTCCATGCCGCCAATCGGCTCGGCTATTATGTGAACCAACCCCTGCTTGGCGGAAAGCCCCTTGCCGACCTTTGCGACGGCAACGACACCACCGGCTTCCCCTTCCGTCTCAAGCTGAACTGCAACAAACTGACCTTGCCCCTGCGCGTCGGCGATGGCCTCTTTTACGTGGACGCCAAGGAGGCGCAGGGCGTCGCCAGCCTGTTCTCGCCCAACCACATCGTCCTGACCCTTTCGAGCCCGATCGTCGTCCGCAAGGCGGACGGCTCGACCTTCGCCACGCTCCGTCACGACGGCATGACGCTCGACGCCGTCTGGGGCCTCTCCGGCCTGCGGCAGATTCGCCTCGACGCGGCCGCCATCGACTGGCGGCCCGAATCGCCCGCGGCCGGCGTCGCGGTGAATGTGCAGAAGCTGGCGGCTTCCGCCGGCCCCCAGGGCGGCCCGGGCGCCCCATCGTCGCTGCGTTTCGACCTGTCTGGAGACGGGGTCACGGCGCCCGCCTTGCAGGCCTTGCTGAACAGCGCCGGCGCCGGCCATTTTGCGGCCTCCGGGGATATCACGCCGGCGCCGCGCCTGGGCGAGGACTGGCGCGCCGCGCTGGAAGACTGGCGCCGGAAGCCCGGCTCCCTCACCATTGAGAAGATGGAATGGCAGGCCGGCGACGTGTCCCTGCGGATCGACGGCGCGCTGACGATCGATGACGCCCATCGCGCCGCCGGGCGGCTGAACCTCGCCGCGCAGGGCGCCGGCGCGCTGCTCGTGCGCTTTGGCGTCCCGTCCTCCTCGGCTCAGACGCAAAATCTCCTCGGCGCCCTGCTCGGATCGGGCGCCAAGGGAAACGCGAACCAGGGCGGCGCGAATGCGCTTCGTCTGCCTCTGACTCTCGCCAATGGCCAGGTTTTTGTCGGCCCCTTCCGCCTGCCGCAAAAGCTTCAACCGCTCTACTGACCGGCCTCAGACCAGAGAGAACCGCTCGGCGTGGCTGCCGAGCCAGGCCACATCGCGGGGCGCCTTCGCAAAGGCGGCGCGGAAACGCGCCTCATCCCAATTCCCCGGCGCCGAGGCCAGCAGGGAAACACCCCCTGCCGCCGCGTCGCGCCCGAGACATTCGCAGCCCAAGGCTGTCAAGGCCGCGTCGCCCGGACCTTCGCCGCTCCACTGCGCCGCGAACAAAGCGACGTCGCGCGCCGCCGCCTCGGCCAGGGGATTGGAAATGATGAAGACCGGCATTCCGGCAGGGTGATCGGGCCGTTCGACGAAAGGAAGGCGGGCGATGATCTTGGGCGCGCCCTCGCCGGCGAGACTCTCCCACCATCGCGTCTCGCCCTTTCGCCAACTGGCGCGCAGCATGCCGAGGTCGCCGCCGTCCGTCCGCGCCGAGGCCGCGACCGCCGCGATCGTTTCCCGCGGGCTCGCATGACTGGCCAGCGGCACGGTGAAGCCGAAATGGAACCGCGCCGAATCGCGCATCGCCGCGTCGCCGCCCGACATGTCGGCGTGAACGGCATAGGGCGACTGGACGAAAGTGAAGGTCGAAATGATCACCCGCCAGATGCTCTCGACCGTGTCGAGCGGCAGCCGGCCGCGATGGCGCGCCGCGATGATCCGCATCATGTCCGCCTCGCGGCCAGGCCGGAACGCGGAGCCGCCGCCCTGTCGCGCCTTGACCGCGATCAGCCGGTCGATGATCCCGCCCCGCTCGATCAGAAGCTCGTGCATCTCGCCGTCGATCCGATCGATCTCCGCGCGCAGTTCGACCAGGGATTCCAGAGCGGCGTTTTCGTTCATGGGCTCGATCGTCATCTCGAAGGCTCAGCGGGGCCATTAGGCTGGCCTCTTCTATAAACGGCGCGCGCGCGCAAGCAAACGCCGAGCAGCCTTTCCTTGACTTGGCCATTCCTTGACTTGGCCGGAAAGCCGCTCCTATATAACAAACGATCCGTTCGGAAAATCGAACAACCGCCCGTGAACGACAGATCTTCCGCGCCCCATCCCAGTCTGGCCGAAGCGGCGCAGCCGCACAGCCCGATCGCCGTCTTCGACGGAGCCCATGCGCTCGCCATGAGCGCCGGCGCGTCGCTTGAGCCCTTCTCGATCGCCTATCAGACCTATGGCGAGCTGAACGCCGACAAATCCAACGCCATCCTGCTTTGCCACGCGCTGACCGGCGACCAGCATGTCGCCAACCGCCACCCATTGACGGGCAAGCCCGGCTGGTGGTCGGCGCTGGTCGGGCCCGGAAAGCCCTTCGACACCAACAGATATTTCATCATCTGCTCCAATGTGCTGGGCGGCTGCATGGGCACCACCGGACCGGCCTCGGTCAATCCGGCGACCGGCCGCGCCTATGGCCTCGACCTCCCCATGGTCACCATCGCCGACATGGTCCGCGCCCAGGCCATGCTGATCGACCGGCTGGGCATCGACACGCTCTTCTGCGTGGCCGGCGGCTCGATGGGCGGCATGCAGGTGCTGCAATGGGCGGCCCTTTATCCCGAGCGGGTGTTCTCGGCGATGCCGATCGCCACCGCCCCGCGCCACTCGTCGCAGAACATCGCCTTCCACGAGGTCGGGCGCCAGGCGATCATGGCCGACCCGGACTGGCGCGGCGGGCGTTACATCGACGAGGGCGTGCGCCCGGTGAAAGGCCTCGCCGTCGCGCGCATGGCCGCTCATATCACCTATCTTTCGGACGAAGCCCTGCAACGCAAATTCGGCCGCAAATTGCAGGACCGCGCCGAGCCGACTTTTTCCTTCGACGCCGATTTCCAGGTCGAGAATTATCTGCGGCACCAGGGATCGACCTTCGTCGACCGTTTCGACGCCAATTCCTATCTCTATGTCACCCGCGCCTGCGATTATTTCGATCTGGCGCAGGATTACGGCGGCTCGCTCGCCCGCGCTTTCCGGGGTTCGCGGACGCGCTTCTGCGTCGTCTCCTTCACCTCGGACTGGCTTTACACCACCGCCGAATCGCGGGCGATCGTCCATGCGCTCAACGCCGGCGGCGCGCCGGTCTCCTTCGTCGAGATCGAGACCGACAAGGGCCACGACGCCTTCCTGCTCGAAGAGCCCGATTTTCTCGCCACCACGCGCGGTTTTTTACGCGGCGCGGCGTTAGCGCGCGGCCTCACCGAAACGGAGGCCAAAGAGCCGTGAACCGGACCGAGACCACCCGCATCGACCTGCTGCTCGTCGCCGGCATGGTCGAAAATGGCGCCCGGGTGCTCGACGTCGGCTGCGGCGACGGCGCATTGCTGCGGCTGCTGGCCGAAACCAGGAATGTGGACGCGCGCGGCGTCGAGATTTCGCAAAAAGGCGTCAACGACTGCGTCGCCAAGGGCTTGTCCGTCGTCCAGGGCGACGCGGATATCGACCTGGCCGATTATCCCGACGACGGCTTCGATTACGTCATCCTGTCCCAGACGCTCCAGGCCACCCGCCAGCCGCGTAAGGTGCTGGAGCAGATGATGCGCATCGGCAAGCGCGCCATCGTCTCCTTCCCCAATTTCGGCCATTGGCGGGTGCGCTGGCAACTCGGCGTGCGGGGGCGCATGCCGATCACCGAAAACCTGTCCTACCCCTGGTACGAGACGCCGAATATCCACTTCTGCACCATTCGCGATTTCGTCCAGCTGGTGGAACTGGCGGACGCGCGGATCGTCCGCGCCGTGGCGATGGACAGCAGCGGCGCGCAGATCCGGGTCTA
>JAJYCZ010000073.1 GCA_021777915.1 Pseudomonadota bacterium
CGGTCAGCGGCCACAGCAGGACCGCCACGGCCGCGCCGGTCAGCAGCGCGAAGACAAACCAGATCATCCCCGCGCCGCGCCTGCCCTGTCAAAGTTCCCCTTGCCGCAACTTAGAACATGAACCAGGCATAGGCCAGCAGGGTGTTGTTGTCGCTGGCGCTCCGGCAATAGGGGGTGACGCTGCCGCCGTTGCAAAGCACATTGTTGTCGATCGCGCTGGTGGCATAGGGATCAACGTTGCTGCTTGCGCCATTGAACCGGGTATAAAGGGTATAAGTCAGCCCGAACTTCGCATTGGCCCAGGGCCAGATCGACGGGCCGCCGCGCGAGAACGGCAGATAGGCGATGTCGAAGATCCAGCCTTCCGAATTGGGCGAGAAGTTGGAGTTCGCCGAATACAGCGTCATGTCCGCCGTGCCGTTGACGTTGAAATAGGTCGCGGTAAAGGCGTAGGTGTTTTTGTAGACATATTCAGCGCCGATTTTCAGGCTGCGCAGATAGTCCACATTGTTGGTCGAAATGCCCTGGAGAAGGCTCGAGGTGAGTTGCTGCCGCTCCAGGATGTAGTTGGCGCGCAGGGTCACCTCATGGACATCGGTGATCCACTGATATTGCAGGTCGAAGGCGTTGTCGGTGATGATATCCGTGGGCCAGCCGAAAGTGCCAGCCGGCAGAGCGGCATTGCCGCCGGTGATCACGTTCGCATTGATGCCATAGGCGCCGATTTCAAGCGAATGCTCGCCCCAGTTCTTTTCCACCGCGACGCGGTAATAAGGCGCGACGCCACTCAGCAGATTGCTGGCCGGCCCGCCGGTGATGGCCCATTGGAAGTCATGCGAGGTTCCGCCATAGCCCGATAGTTCAAGATAAACCATGTCATTGATGAACACATAGCCGCCAGCGCCGACCACCTGTCCGGGGCCCCAGCCTTGCGAGCCTTCGAGCAGGGTCCCGGCCGAAGGGCCCTGGAAGCCGAAGGTCGTGGTGAAGAAGGGGAAGCCCCATGCCGGCATGTTGTTCCACACGTCCTGCACGCCGATATTGTTGTTGGCGTCCAGACCCCAGAGCACGTCGAACGGACCAATTTGCCTCGTATCGGCATAACGGACGTCGGTATTGTCCCAGGCGAAGCCGTTGCCGCCGGCGTCCTGAGCATAGGTCGCCTGCACGAAGGCGCCGAGATTGCCCCAGATCTTGCCGCCATAGAAAATGCTGACCTGGTTGGACAGGTCCAGCCAGTTGTTGTTGCTGTTGTACCCGCCGCCGGGCGCGGGCGCATAATTGGAGCCGGGCGGCCCGTTGAGCCCGCGGTTGATATGAGTAAACTCCGACATGAACATGGCGGAGATCGGCGGAAATTGGGTGTCGATGCCGCCGCCCGCGGTATAGCCGCCAAGCTTGAAGCGGCGGCCGAACGGCGTCAGTTGCGGGAAGGCCGTGTGACAGGTCGAGCAGTTCTGGCCCGTCTGGCGCGCGAAACTCGGCAAGGCCGAAGCGTCCTCGGACACGCCGACAAAACCAGCAAGACCAAGGCCGAATGCGGCGCCGGCCCGAAGAGCTTTATTGAATTCGTTGATCCCGGCCATTCGGTTGGCCCTCCTCACTGCCCGCCATTCGCCTCGGTCACGGGGCGGCGGATTGTTCTTGACCCTTGTTCAAAAAGACGCGCGCGGCGAAGGCGTCACCGGCTCGCCGCGCGATCGTCGAGGAAGCTCAGATAGGACGCGAGCGCGTCGATCTCGCTGGCCGAGAGGCTCCGCGTCACCTGCGGCATCGGCTTGGCCGTCTGATGGTAGCCCTGGTTCCATTGCTCCAGCCGCCGCTTCAGATAGCTGTAGGAAAGACCGGCGAGGCGGGGAATCGCGCCGACGCCCTGGGCGTCCGGACCGTGGCAGACCACGCAGGTGACGATATTGGCCTGCGGTTCGCCAGCCTGATAAAGCGCGCGGCCCTGATCGACCAGAGCGCGGTTGCCGTCGGCCGCCGCCTGCGGCGCCTCACGCGAGAAATAGTCCGCCAGCGCCCGCGCCGTCTCGGGAGGAAGATTGGGGACGGCGTTCCACATGTAGAGCGCGGAATACGGATTGTCGCGCGAGTGATTGCGGAAGGCGCCCAGCTCCTTCTCGATATAAGCGGCCCGCTGTCCCGCCAGGCGCGGCACGACGCCAAGCCCTTGAGCCGACACGCCGTGGCAGAAGGTGCAGTTCTTCACCGGCGGACCGTTCGCCGGGGGCAGCGGCAGCAGCGCCAGCGGATAAGGCGAGTCGGGCCGCGGGTTGTAAAGAGGCGGCGCCGGCCTGCAGATGACGCAATTATGGTCCGGCACGCTGGCCGGCGTCACCTTCAGCAGCGCCAAGGGATCCAGTTGCTGGGCGTGAAGCGGCCCTGCCGCCAGAAAGGAGATCGCGAGCGAGGCGACCGTCAAGCCGATTTGTTTCATGGCCTTTGTTCTCGTGTGTGAATCTCGGAACGAACCCGGCGCCAGCCGGAGCGAAACGCCTTAACGCAAGCCGCTGACATAGGCGGCGACCGCGGCCATTTGCGCCCGCGTCAGATTATGCGTGGTCGGAACCATGATCGCCGAAAGGCCATGCGCCGATTTGGTTCCGCGCTGCTCATACCAGTTCGACAGAGTCTTGATCAGATAGGACGGCAACTGGCCGGCGAGGCGGGGGATTTCCCGCGCGCCATGCGCGTCCTGCCCGTGACAGGCCCAGCAGGCCGGCACGTTCGATTCCGGAATGCCGTTCATGAAAATGTCGCGGCCGAGCGCGACATTGCCACCCGAACCGCCGCCGAGCGGCGCAGAGTTCATGGCGTGGAAATGCGCGGCGATCGCGCTGTATTCCGACGGGCTCACGCTGCGCGCCACCGGCCCCATGATCGGCGTATGGCGCTCTCCATGCGAAAAATCACGCAGCTGATCCTCGATATAGCCGGTCTGCTGTCCGGCGAGACGGGGAATGGCGTAATAGCCGTAAAAGCCCTGCCCGCTCGCGCCATGGCAGGTTTCGCAATATTCGATCTTGGCCTGAACGCCGCCGGACGACTCGCGCGGACCCGCCAGCGCCGAGCCGAATGAGCCGACCGCCATGAACGCCGTCGCGAGCGCAATGGAACTCAACGCGTATCGCCCATGAATAGCCATCATGGCTTTACTCCCCTTGTATTTATACATTCGCAGCCGACGTTATTGAGGTCGCGCAGGCGAAATGGACGGGCTTTGCTTCGAGGCCAAACAAGCTGGGGCCGGCCATCGCCGACTCAACTGTTGTGGCTCGATGTTTAGCCGATCCTCTGGCCATGGCAATTGACTCAGATGAAATTTCGCCACAATTCGGAATCGCGTGACATTTTTGTCGCATAAGTGGCGGAAAGCCCAACTAAAATAAGCCGGAGAGCGCAAAATTCCCTGATCGTTTCTTTCTAAAAAAATTTTTAGTGTTGCAGTCACGGCCTTTCTGAAAAAAATTTTAGAAATACAAATGCGACGAAAGCAGAGGAATTCACGCGAAGGCGAAGGTCGACGAAAGATATATACGATGTAGATGTTTTTCACCTGATCGCTTATTGCGGTTCCCTTGGCTATTGCGTTTATAATGTGTTGACGGTAGCCAATGATGGCGCCGTCGAGGTCACCGTCGCGTCCGCTCCGCATGCGATATGTAAAACTGCGCAAATAAATACGGCGGCGGCGAGAGAATTGTTCTAGATCATTGCCAATGCGCGGACGGCGGCGCTAGCGCAATCCAAGACCGGACCGAACGCCGGAAGCGTGGCGACGTCGGAACGACGTCAAAGGAAGGTGGGGGAATCATGCAGGCAATTGGCGGCAAATATCTCGCTCTGGCGGCCGCGGCCGTCATCCTGGGCGCCGGCGTCGCGGCGCATGCGCAGGATCAGTCCAAGGGCGCGGCTCCGGCGCAGCCGGCCGCGCAATCCGCCCCCGCGCCGCGGCCGGTCAGCGCGGCGACGCACAGCAAGATGGAAGCGAAATTCACCTATTGCAAAACCTGTCACGGCGTCGACGGCCAGGGATTCCGCGGCGCATTCCCGATCCCGCGCCTCGCCGGGCAGCAACCGGAATATATCAAGAACCAGTTGGACGCCTTCATCCAGGCGCGCAGGACGAATGTGGTCATGAACCATGTCGCCCAAGCCCTGAGCCCGGAAATGGTCGAGTTCCTGGCCAACAGTTTCAACAAGCTCAACCCGCCGCCGCTCGGCGGCGCCCCGGCCTCGCTCGTCGCCACGGGCAAGGATATTTTTCATAACGGAATCCAGAGCGCCAATGTTCCCGCCTGCGCCACCTGTCATGGCGACAACGCCATGGGCAACGACAAGATTCCGCGGCTGGCGGGCCAGCTGAACGATTACATCGTCCGCAAGCTGACCAATTTCGAACAAGAGCGCGGCCTGAAGGCGAGCGACGAGGATGTGTCGTCGCTGATGAAGCCCATCGCCCACAATCTGAACCAGCAGCAGATCGCGGCCGTCGCGGCCTATGTCAGCACGCTGAGATAATCGCGCCGCCGCGCGCCGATCTTGACCGGGACGGCGGCTCGTTGCCGCCGTCCCGGTTCGTCGTTTCAGGAACCGG
The DNA here is from genome assembly GCA_021777915.1 of Pseudomonadota bacterium. Lineage (GTDB taxonomy): Bacteria > Pseudomonadota > Alphaproteobacteria > Rhizobiales > Beijerinckiaceae > Rhodoblastus. The sequence continues at coordinate 4,601 of JAJYCZ010000073.1, forward strand.
ATTTTTCGGGCGCGCCAGCGCGCGATTCCCCCGACAATTCGGCCAAAAGGCCCTCGCCGCCCTCGCCGCGCCCGAGCCCCAGAACCTTGGCCGGCGCGACCCATGAGCGGAGCTCGGCGAGCGTGCCAGCGAAAAGCCCGCCACCGCCCTCGCTGACGACCACGGCGGCGATCTCCACGCCCTTGATGCGCAAAACCTCGACCGCCGTCAGCGAGTGGCTGATCGCGCCCAGATAATCGCCGACCACCAGAACAACCGGCGCGGCGCTCGCCGCGATCCAGTCGAGTACGGTTTTTCGCTCATCCAGCGGAACCATCACGCCGCCGACGCCCTCGATCAGCGCAAGATCAACTTGTTCATGCAACAGATTGTTCGAAAAAGAAAACAACGCTTCGCAATCGAGCAGTTTCCCTTCGGCGCGCGCCGCCATGCTCGGCGCGAGCGGCGCGGCGTAGCGCCAGGGCGAAACGCGCGCGATCGCCGCCTCGCTCGGCGCCTCGCCCAGCGCCGCGAGAATTTGTCCGGTGTCGCTCGCTTCGATTTCCCGCTTGTCGAAGCCCGAGATCACGGGCTTAGTGGCGGCGACCGTCAAGTTCCTCGACCGCGCCGCCCGAATCAGCGCCGCCGTGACATAAGTCTTGCCGATCCCGGTGCCGGTCGAGGTGATGAAGAATTTTCTGGCCATGCCCGCGAACGATCTGCTCGAACATCTCTGGCTGCCTTACACCCAGATGAAGACCGCGCGCCAGCCCTTGCAGGCGGTCGCTACGCAAGGCTCGCTGATCCGGATCAAGGACGGACGCGAGCTGATCGACGGAATCGCCAGCTGGTGGACCGCCTGCCACGGCTATAACCATCCCCATATCCAGGCGGCGCTGCGCGGCCAGCTCGAAAGAATGCCGCATGTGATGTTCGGAGGCCTGGTCCACGAACCGGCGCTGAAACTGGCGGCGCGGCTGGCGCAGAAAGCGCCGGGCGACCTGAACCACGTCTTCTTCGTCGACAGCGGCTCGGTGGCGGTCGAAGTCGCCATGAAAATGGCTGTGCAATACTGGCTGAACAAGGGCCAGAGCCGCCCGAAAATGGTGTCGTTCCGCCACGGCTATCACGGCGACACCATGGCCTGCATGTCGGTCTGCGACCCCGACGAATCGATGCACAGCCTGTTCAGGGATTATCTGCCCAAGCAATTTCTGGCGGATCTGCCGGTCGACGAGGCCTCGGAACAGGCGTTCGACGATCTCCTGGCGCGCCAAAGGAAAAAAATCGCCGCCGTTCTGATCGAGCCCCTGGTTCAGGGCGCGGGTGGAATGAAATTTTTCTCGCCCGAAACCTTGCGACGGGTGGCGGACGCTTGTTCGCGCCATGGCGTGCTGCTGATCGCCGACGAGATTTTCGTCGGCTTCGGGCGGACGGGGACTTTTTTCGCCTGCGAACAGGCGGGCGTGACCCCGGACATCCTGTGTCTCGGCAAGGGCCTCACCGGCGGCGCTCTTTCGCTCGCGGCGACCATCGCGCGGCCCCATGTTTTCGAGGCCTTTCTTTCCGGCGATTCTACGCGCGCGCTGATGCATGGCCCGACGTTCATGGCCAATCCCCTCGCCTGCGCCGCGGCCAACGCCTCGCTCGACCTGTTCGAAACCGAGCCACGCCTGAAACAGGTTGCGCGCATCGAGGCGCTTCTGCGCGAAGGCCTGGCGCCCTGTGGAAGAATTCCCGGCGTGCTCGACGTGCGGGTCAAGGGCGCCATCGGCGTGGTGCAATGCCGAAATCTCGGCGACCACGCCGCTCTCAGGACAAGTTTCGCCGAACAAGGCTTCTGGATTCGACCCTTCGGCGACATCGTCTATCTGACGCCGGCCTTCACCATCGAAGAAGATCAGCTTGCGGCGCTGACCTCCGCCATCCGCGGGACATTACCGGCCTGGCTGTCGCGATCGTGACGCCCGTTCCCGCCTGCGAGAGCCGGCGAGCCGCAACCCAGGAAAACATCGGGTCGCCAGGCGCAACCGCGCGGCCCGACGCCTTCGTTGCGCGCGTCCAGGTCATCGCGCAGCATTGCGGCACGCGTCACATTCTTGTGATTTGTTGCGACTCCCATAAGACTATAAGTTCCGGCGCCTGTATTCGGCGCAATGACTGATCAAATGCGCTGTATTGCGCAGGTAGAGGTAGGAACGAAAATCTTCGAAAAGTGACGGATCGCTTGCGCCGAGCGCAGAGAGCTTTGCCTTCCGACAAGCTATGGAGGCTGACGTCATGGATAATATCGCCTATGTCAAGTCGTTATACGACCTTTACACCAGCGGCAAGATCGACAAGCTTCTCCAGGAGATGACCCCCGACGTCGACTGGATCAGCAACGCCGACCCCGCCCTGCTGCCATGGGGCGGCGAACACAAGGGGATCGAAGGGGCCAGGCGCTTTTTTACCGAACTGGCCAAGAATGTCGATATGCAGAGCTTCACGCCGTTGGAGTTTTACGCCGGCAAGGATTGCGTGACCGTCGTCGGCCGGTCGCGCGGACGCATGCGCAGATCGGGAGCGCCGTTCGAGGACGAATGGATGCATCTGTTCAGGATTCGCGACGGCAAGATTGCGGCCTTCCGCTCGAATCATGACACCCATGCGGTCGTCCAGGCCTATTATGGCGGCGACGTCCACATGGCCGGCCTGCCCTCGGGCGAGATGACGTCGCTTCGTCATCATTGAGCGCGCGCGGCGGGGTGTGTCGCCCCGCCCGCTCAGCCTAACTCGGAAGAAAAGGCGTCGCGAAGCGGGTTCGGCAGCCCGCAAGCTTCGCGACGCCGCACGCGACAGGCAATGCCCCCGCGGCCCAGGGGACCGATTGATGGCGACGATTCGCGATCAATGAGAAAGACCGTAATGAGCGTTGCGCTCCTGAATCTCCCGCACTTTCAGCCCTAAGCGGTCGATCAGGGCGCGGTCGGCCTCGGCGTCGTTGTTCGCCGTGGTCAGCAGCTTCTCGCCATAAAAGATCGAATTGGCGCCGGCCATGAAGCACAGGGCCTGGGCCTCGGCGCTCATTTCGGCGCGGCCGGCGGAAAGCCGCACCCGCGATTTCGGCATGACGATGCGCGCCACCGCGATCATCCGCACCATGTCGAAGGCGTCCACCGGCGGTTTTCCCTCCATCGGCGTTCCGCGCACCGCGACCAGGGCATTGACCGGCACGCTTTCGGGATGCGGGTTCATGGCGGAGAGCACGCGCAGCAGCGAGGCGCGGTCATGTTCCTTCTCGCCCATGCCGATAATGCCGCCGCAGCAGATTTCGATTCCGGCGGCGCGGACATGGCCAAGAGTCTCCAGCCGGTCCTCATAAGTGCGCGTGGAAATGATCTCGCCGTAAAATTCCGGGCTCGTGTCGAGATTGTGGTTATAGGCGGTCAGCCCCGCTTCCGCGAGCTTTTGCGCCTGATGCGGCTGCAACATGCCGAGCGTGACGCAGGCCTCCATGCCCATGTCGCGCACGCCTCGCACCATGTCGAGCACGGAATCGAATTCCTTGCCGTCGCGCACGGAGCGCCAGGCCGCGCCCATGCAGAAACGCGAGGCGCCGGCCTCTTTTGCGATCCGGGCGCGGAAAAGCACGTCCTCGACATCGAACATGGCCTCCTTGACCTGCCCCGTCGTCTTGGCGTGATGGGCGCTCTGCGGGCAATAGCCGCAATCCTCGGCGCAGCCGCCGGTCTTGATCGACAGCAGGCTCGCGAGCTGGATCGTGTCGTCGTGATATTGACGATGGACATCCTGAGCGCGATGCACGAGTTCGAGCAGCGGCAAGGCGAAAAGCGCCTCGATCTCTTCCTGCGTCCAGTCGTGGCGGATCGGCGCCCTGGCCGAAATCTGCGGATTGATCGTCATGTCGTTCCCGTGACTTTGGTTTCCGGCTGTCTTATCAGAATGACCTCAAATGGCAAAAACGCCCATCTATCGCGCTTATTGCGACGCCCGCGCCGCGAACGACCGGCTGCGCCGGCTGCAAACCGCCACGCTCGCGCCAAAGGGGCGTATTTCGCGGGACGGACGCGTGCTGGTGAATTTCGCCAGCAACGACTATCTGGGCTTGAGCCAGCACCCCGTTCTGATCGAAGCGGCCTGTTCTTATACCAAAAGATATGGCGCCGGCGTCGCCGCCTCGCGGCTGGTCACCGGCGATAACCCGGAATTTTCAGGCCTCGAGGCGCGCATGGCCGCCGCCAAGAACCAGCCGTCCGCCCTGATCATGACGGCGGGCTACCAGACCAATCTCACCGCGCTCGCCGCTTTGGCCGAGCCGGAGATCGCCGGGCGCCCGGTGACCATTCTCGCCGACCGGCTCGCCCATCATTCGCTGCTTCAGGGCGCCCTGCTCTCCGGCGCGCGGCTGATGCGTTTCCGCCACAATGACTGCGGCCATCTCGAAAGCCTTTTACGCAGCCGCACAGCCAAGGGCGACTATTGCATCATCGTCACCGAAAGCGTGTTCGGCATGGACGGCGACCTCGCCGATCTCCCCCGAATCGGCGCGCTGGCGCGCGATTTCGGCGCCCTGCTCTATGTGGACGAAGCCCACGCCACCGGCGTTTTCGGCGCGCGCGGCTATGGGCTTTGTGAAGATGTCCCGGATCTGGTCGATGTCGCCATGGGCACTTTTGGCAAGGCGCTGGGCGGCTTCGGCTCCTATCTCGCCTGCGACGCCGACATCCGCGATTTCCTGATCCAGCGCTGCGGCGGATTCATTTACAGCACCGGCCTGCCGCCCGCCGTGCTGGGCGCGATCGACGCAGCCCTCACGCTTGTGCCGCAAATGGCGCGCGAACGTGAACTGTTGCTTTCGCGTGCGGAAGTTTTTCGCACGACGCTTCGGGCCCAAGGCTGGAATTGCGGGGCGAGCGCCAGCCAGATCGTACCGGTCATCGTCGGCGGCGAGGCCGAGACCCTCACGCTCGCCGCGGAACTCGAGCGCCGCGGTTTTTGGGTCGCCGCCATCCGGCCGCCGACCGTGGCGCAGGGATCGAGCCGTCTGCGCATTTCGCTCAGCGCCGCCCATACAGGGGAAGACATCGCGTCGCTGAGCGCGTCGCTGAGCGAATTCGCGCCGAAAAATGCGGGCGCGACATGAGGCTGGTTTTCATCCACGGCTGGGCGCTTGGCCCCGAAATCTGGGAGGCGCTGGCGCCGCTGCTGCCGGCGCCGCAAATACCGGTCGATCTCGGCTTTTTCGGCGCGCCGGACATTCCGTCCCTTCAGGCCGGCGACATTCTCGTCGGCCATTCCGCCGGCCTGCTCTGGGGCCTGCGCCAGCGCGGCGACTGGGCAGGCGTCGTGGCGATCAATGCCTTCGCCCGTTTCTGCCTCGATTCCTCCGGCGAGGGCTGCGTTCCGCCCGCCGCACTGCGGGCCATGCGCCAGGCGCTCGAGCGCGACGCGCAAGCCAGCGCCGACAACTTCCGCGCCACGCTCGGGCTGGCGCCGGCGGCGGGAAAGGCGCAAAAGGACCGCCTGATGGATGGGCTCGACCTTCTGCGCGATTTCGACGCCACGCCTTTGGCCGGCGGCGCGCCAACGCTCGTGCTTGGCGCGGAAGACGACGCGCTCGCGCCGCCCGCCGCGTCTCGCCGCCTTGCCGCGATCTCAGGTGGGACGCTGGCGCTGCATGAGGCCGGCGGCCACGGTCTGCCCTGGGCGGCGCCGGAATTCTGCGCCGAACGGATCGACGCCTTCCTGCGCGCTCATGACTTCTGACCGCAACCCGATCGTCGCCGCTTTCGACGCGGCGGCGGAAACCTATGATTCCGTCACGCCCGTCCAGCGCGAGGTCGCCCACGCCCTGGTTTTCCGCGCGGCCGAGGCGGTGAAAAAACCGCCTGGCGCCATACTCGACCTCGGCGCCGGCGCCGGCCATGTGACCGGCTTCGCGCTGGCGCGATGGCCGGAAGCGGAAATCACGGCGCTCGACGCAGCGCCCGCCATGCTGCGGCGGTTGCGCGCCAAATTTCCAAACGTCGCCACGATCGCGCGCGACGCCCGCGATCTCCACGATCTCCCGCGTTATGACCTGATCCTGTCGAGCATGATGCTGCACTGGCTCGACGATCCGCGCGCGGCGCTGATGGCATGGCGCGGACATCTGGCTCGGAACGGAAAACTCTGTGTCGCGACGCCCGTCGCCGGCAGTCTGAGCCAATGGCGCGAATTCTTGAACGCCTCGGGCATGGAAGACGCGACCTGGGCCTTCCCCCCGGAAAATTTCGCCGAAGGACTCGGCGCAAGACTGGAGTTTTCAGACTTTTCCGCCGCCTATCCGGACGCGCGCGCCTTTCTGCGCGGCCTGAAACAGGCCGGCGCGCGGACCCCGCGCCCGGGCGCGCGGCCCACCCCGGCGGGCGCGATGCGCCGCCTGCTGGCCGCTTCCCCGGGCCCTTTTAGGATCGGTTTCCGGATCGCCTTCCTGACCCTCGACGCGGATCAGCCCGAATAGGCCTTGAGCACGCTGGCGTCAGCGGGACTGAGCGACACCGATTCGCCACAGCCGCAGGCGGCGGTCTCGTTCGGATTGTTGAACGTGAAGGTCGACGACAATTTGGTGGTGGTGAAATCCATCCTCGCCCCGATCAGGAACAGCAAAGCCTGCGGATCGATCATCACTTTCGCGCCCTTGTCCTCGACGAGGGTTTCGCCCGGCCGCGCCTTGTCCGCCATTTCGACGGTATAGGACATGCCGGCGCAGCCGCCGTTCTTGACGCCGACACGCAGGCCGACGGCCTTGCCGCCGGATTTTTCGACCAATCCGCGGACCCGCTCGGCGGCGGCGTCCGTCAATTCCATAAGGGGACGACCAGACATTTCTCTTCCTTTCAACCGGTTCAAGCGCCGGCGAAACAGCTTGCCTTGCCTCGTTTAAATAGCACCTGCGCGCCGCCGTTTAAAGCGAGGCGGTCCGGCCTTCGGGCTCTGGACAGCGCTCCCGGACTATGTTCTATAATTGTTCTCATCGCAACATTGGATTCTCCCCTTGGCCAAGCCGCGCGCGTCCTTCATCTGCCAGAGCTGCGGCGCCGTCGCCTCGCGCTGGCAGGGCAAATGCGAAGCCTGCAACGAATGGAACACTTTGGTCGAGGAGGCGCCCTCGGCCGGCATCGGCGCTCCGTCGGCGCGCAACGCCCGGAAAGGCCGGGTCTTTGCGCTCGAAGGGCTGGCTGGGGAATCGAAAGCCCCGCCCCGTTTGCTGTCCGGCATGGCGGAGCTTGACCGCGTCACCGGCGGCGGCTTCGTGCCAGGCTCCGTCCTGCTGATCGGCGGCGAACCGGGCATCGGCAAATCGACCTTGCTGATCCAGGCCTGCGCCGCTCTGGCGCGGCGCGGCGAGCGCGTCGTCTATATTTCCGGCGAGGAGGCGGCGGCCCAGGTGCGTCTGCGCGCCGAACGCCTCGGCCTGACCGACGCAGCCGTGGAACTGGCGGCGGAAACCTCGGTCGAGGACATTATCGCCACGCTGTCGACCGGCCGGCGCCCCGCGCTGGCGGTCATCGACTCCATCCAGACCATGTGGACCGACACCGTCGAGGCGACGCCCGGAACCGTGACCCAGGTGCGCTGCGCGGCGCAGGCCCTGATTCGCTACGCCAAGCTCTCCGGTGCCTGCGTGATCCTGGTCGGCCATGTCACCAAGGACGGCCAGATCGCCGGACCGCGCGTGGTCGAGCATATGGTGGACGCGGTCGCCTCCTTCGAGGGCGACGGCGCGCATCACTTCCGCATCCTGCGCAATGTCAAGAACCGCTTCGGCCCGACCGACGAGATCGGCGTGTTCGAAATGACCGGCGCCGGCCTGTCGGAGGTGGCCAATCCTTCGGCGCTTTTTCTGTCGGGGCGCGACGGGTCGGCGCCGGGCGCCGCCGTTTTCGCCGGGATGGAGGGCACGCGCCCCGTCCTGGTCGAGATCCAGGCTCTGGTCGCGCCGAGCGCGCTCGGCACGCCGCGCCGCGCCGTGGTCGGCTGGGACCCGAATCGCCTGTCCATGCTGGTCGCGGTGCTCGAAACGCATGGCCGCGTGCGGCTCGGCCAGCACGACATCTATCTCAATGTCGCGGGCGGGGTGAAAATTTCCGAGCCGGCCGCCGATCTCGCCGCCGCCGCCGCCCTGGTTTCCTCGCTCACCGGCGCGGTCCTGCCCCATGACACCGCCTTTTTCGGCGAGGTCGGCCTGTCGGGCGCGATCCGCCCGGCGCCGCACGCCAATCTGCGCCTGAAAGAGGCCGCCAAGCTCGGCTTTTCCCGCGCCGTGGCGCCCCCCGGCCCTCAGGACGGCGAGTCGGCGGGCAAGGTCGCCGGCATCGTTCAGCGGCCCATCCGCCATATCGGCGAGGTCATCGCCGACATCGCCGCTCTGGGCCGCGCCGCCCCCGCCTCCCGCGCCGCGCGCGCGGCCAGCTAACCGGGTATCGACGCGGAGGACCGCATTGGCTATAAGCTGGCGTCCAGAATAAAGGCGGAGCCCCGCCAAACCTCCGCCCGTCCCGGCCCATCCGGGCGAAATGCATCCCGATCGAGGCGCCTCATGCCGTCTTATCTTGACTTGGGTCTGATCGCCGTCATCCTGATCTCGGCCCTGCTCGCGACGGTTCGCGGCTTCACCCGCGAGGTCATGGCGATCCTTTCCTGGGGTTTCGCGGCGGCGGCGGCGGTCTATTTCTATCCGCTGCTGATCCCGAAGCTTTCGGACCCGGCTTCGCCGATCTTCATCAGCAAGGCGGCGATCCGTCCCTATGCCGCCGGGGCCGCGATCTTCCTGGTCGCCCTGATCATCGTTTCCATCTTCACCATCCGCATTTCCGACGCAGTGCTCGATTCGCGAATCGGCGCGCTCGACCGGACGCTCGGTTTCGCCTTCGGCGCGGTGCGCGGCTTCCTGCTCTGCGCCATCGCCTTCATCTTTTTCAACTGGCTTGCGCCGGACACCGCCAGTCCGACGCCTAATTCGGCTTCCGCCTTCCGCAAGCAATGGCTCGACAACGCGCGCAGCCTGCCGCTACTCAAGGCGGCGAGCGATCAATTGCTGGCGTTTCTGCCCGACGATCCGGAGGGCCTGATCGCGAAACTCAAGAAGGCCAAGCCGGCGGCGACGGACGAAGCCCCGCCGCCCGAGCCCGAGTCCGAACCAAAGGCCGCGCCCGCGACTCCGTCGCCGCCCGCGCCCCCGCCGCGTCCGGACAATTCGGGCGCCCCGGGGCCGACGCAGGGCGACAAGCACAAGCTCGACGGCATCATTGACCTCAACCACTGAGCCGGGGCGGAAGTTTTTCGTCTCGGCGCGCGGCGCGGCGGTGGAAATTTCGACAAAGGCTTTCCTTTTGTCGTTCCGGGGTTTATTGAGCTTCCTTCGCCAGCGGGGCTGAAGAACGCCCTTTCGCGCGGGCGCCCGCGCAATGATGGAGCCAGCAGCATGGACCGATCCGGCGCGGAACCTGAAGTTTTCGCCGATTTCGATCTGGACGGCGACCGATTGCGCGAGGAATGCGGCGTTTTCGGCATTTTCGGCCATCCCGACGCCGCGGCCATCACCGCGCTGGGCCTTCACGCCCTCCAGCATCGCGGCCAGGAGGCGGCGGGCATCGTCACCTATGACGGCAATCGCTTCAATTCCGAACGGCGCATGGGCATGGTCGGCGATGCGTTCTCGAAAGCCTCGACCATCGAGCGCCTGCCCGGCGACCGCGCCATCGGCCATGTCCGCTATTCGACCACCGGCGAAACCATTTTACGCAACGTCCAACCGCTCTTCGCCGAGCTGGATTCCGGCGGTTTCGCCGTCGCCCATAACGGCAATCTCACCAACGCCTTGACGCTGCGCCGCGAACTGATCCGCGCCGGCGCCATTTACCAGTCCACCTCCGACACCGAGGTCGTGCTGCATCTCGTGGCGCGCAGCCGCAAGCACGCCATTGTCGACCGTTTCATCGAGGGGCTGCGCCAGCTCGAGGGCGCCTATGCCTTCGTGGCCTTGAGCAACAAGAAGATGATCGGCGCGCGCGATCCGCTCGGCATCCGCCCGCTGGTGCTGGGACAGCTCGACGGCCATTATATTCTCGCCTCCGAAACCTGCGCGCTCGACATCATCGGCGCCCATTTCATCCGCGATGTCGAGAACGGCGAGATCGTCGTCATTTCCGAAGACGGGCTGGAAAGCCTTCGTCCCTTCCCGCCGCAGCCGGCCCGGCCCTGCATTTTCGAATATATCTATTTCGCCCGTCCCGATTCCATCGTCCATGGCCGTTCGGTCTACGAGGTGCGCAAGGCAATGGGCGCGCAACTCGCCTTTGAGACTCCGATCGAAGCCGATGTCGTGGTCCCGGTGCCGGATTCCGGGGTGCCGGCGGCGATCGGCTATTCCCGCGCCTCGGGGATTCCCTTCGAGCTCGGCATCATCCGCAACCATTATGTCGGCCGCACCTTCATCCAGCCGACCCAGAGCGTCCGCGAGCTGGGCGTAAGAATGAAACATTCGGCCAATCGCACCGTGGTCGCGGGCAAGAGGATCGTCCTGCTCGACGATTCCATCGTGCGCGGCACCACTTCGGTGAAGATCGTGCAGATGATGCGCGAGGCCGGCGCGCGCGAGGTGCATTTCCGCATTTCCTCGCCGCCGATCACCCATCCCGATTATTACGGCATCGACACGCCACAGCGCGAAAAGCTTCTGGCGGCGACTCATACGCTCGAAGAGATGCGCGCCTGGATCGGCGCCGATTCGCTGGCCTTCCTCTCGATCGAGGGCATTTACAAGGCCATGGGCCAGGTCGCCCGCGATTCGCGGCGCCCGCAATTCACCGACCATTGCTTCACCGGCGATTATCCGACCACCTTGACCGACCTCAACGGCAAGGATATTCGCGCCCAGTTGTCCCTGCTCGCCGAAACCGGCTGAGCCCGCTTTTCACAGGACCGCCAATGTCGGAAATGTCCGAAACGCCTTCCGCCGGCGAAAAAAAGCTCGCCGGCCGTCTCGCCCTCGTCACGGGCGCCTCGCGCGGCATCGGCCGCGCCGTCGCGCTCGAACTGGCGCGGCGCGGCGCTCATGTCATCGCGCTGGCGCGCACACAAGGCGCGCTGGAGGAGCTCGACGACGAAATCCGCGCGCTCGGCTCCGAAGCCACGCTCGTTCCTTGCGACATCAAGGATTATCCGGCGCTCGACCGCCTCGGCGCGGCGATCTTCGAACGCTGGGGCAAGCTCGATATTTTCGTCGGCAACGCCGGGATTCTCGGACCGCTGACGCCCGTCTCCCATTGCGACCCGAACGAATGGGACAAGCTGATCGCGATCAATGTCACCGCCAATTACCGGCTGCTGCGCTCGCTCGACCCGCTGCTGCGCGCCTCCGACGCCGGCCGCGTGGTTTTTCTGTCCTCCGGCGTGGCGCAAAGGGCGGATTACAAGGCCTTCTGGGGTCCTTATGCGATCACCAAGGCGGCGCTGGACGCCATGATGCGCTCCTACGCCGCCGACGTCGTCAACATTTCCAGCGTCAAGGCGATGAGCGTCAATCCCGGCCCCCTGCGCACCCGCATGCGCGCCGCCGCCATGCCGGGCGAAGACCCGATGACCTTGAAAACGCCAGAGGACTTCGCGCCGAAGCTCGCCGACCTCTGCGGGCCGGACTGGCAGGAAACGGGCAAGATCTACGATTTCCCGACCGACAGGGTGCTGGCGTTTCAAGGGCCGATTTGACGAGGCGCAACAGCGCCGCTTTTGTCAGGGGCCGGCCTGAGGGCGCGCGGCGAGCGCGGCCAACGCCAGGGCGCTGAACACGGCCCCGGCGGCGAAAGTCGCCGGAGGGCCGAGCTTCTGCCACAGCGCGCCGGCGAGAACGCTTGCCAGCAGCGTGACGATCCCCTGGACCAGATTGAAGAAGCCGAAGCCGGTTCCGCGCAATTCGGCCGGCGCGGAATCCGCGACCATGGCGGCCAGCAGGCCCTGGGTCGCCCCCATATGCAGCCCCCACAGGGCGAGGCCGGCTAGGACGAGGCCCCAATGATGGGCCAGCGTCAGCGCAATGTCCGCGGCGACCAGCAGAACAAGACCAAGGCCGAGGAGCAGGCGGCGGTCGATCCGGTCGGCGAGATGGCCGAAAGGAAAAGCAGTGGCGGAATAGACGACGCTCATTGCCGCCATGACCAGAGGGACGAAGGCGATCGCGACCCCGGTCTGCCGCGCGCGCAGCACCAGGAAAGCCTCGCTGAAACGGGCCAAGGCAAAAATGCCGCCGACGACCACCACCCACCAGTAAGCGCCGCCGAGGCGGCGCAGGTTCTCGCGGCGGATCGGATTGACCCTGCCTCTGCCCGCCTCGCGTTGGGGCTCGCGCAGGCCGAAGCCGAGCAAGGCGACGCAGACGATGGCCGGAATCGCGGCGGCCCAGAACACGGCGCGGAAATTGTCGCGCGTGTGCAGCATCAACGCCATGGCCAGCAAGGGGCCGAGAAAGGCGCCGACCGTATCGAGCGCCTGACGCAGGCCGAAAGCCGCCCCGCGCATGTCGGCCGGCGCCAGATCCGCGACCAGGGCGTCGCGTGGCGCGCCGCGCAGGCCTTTCCCGATCCGATCCGCGATCCGCGCGGCGAAGACGAGTCCAAGACCCGGGGCGAGCGCGAAAAAAGGCTTGGTCAGGGCGCTGAGGCCATAGCCGAACAGGGCCAGCGCCTTGCGCTGGCCGAACCAGTCGCTCAATACGCCGGAAAATATTTTCACGATCAGAGCGGCGGCTTCGGCCCCGCCCTCGACCAGCCCCACCGCGACAGCGCCGGCGCCGAGAACATCGGTCATGAACAGCGGCAGCAGGCTGTGGATCATTTCCGAGGAAATATCCATGAACAGGCTGACGAAGCCAAGCACCCACACCCCGGCCGGCATGCGCCGCAGGACGGATCGCCCTTTCGCCTCGCTCATCGCCTAGCGCCGTTTTTTTCCCGCATAGGGATTGTCGCCCTGTTTCAGCGTCACCCGGATCGGCGTTCCCGGCAAGTCGAAGATCTGGCGCAGGCCGTTGACGAGATAGCGCTGGTAGGAGGCGGGCAATTCGTCGAGCTGGTTGCCGAAGACCACGAAATGGGGCGGGCGCGCCTTGGGCTGGGTGACATAGCGGATTTTGATCCGCCGTCCCGCCACCGC
>JAJYCZ010000074.1 GCA_021777915.1 Pseudomonadota bacterium
GTTCCGGACGGCTTTTCCCTGCTGATCGAGGATTGCACCGCGCGCCGCCAGTCGGAGCGGCGCGCCGAGCGTCTGGCCCGGATCGACGACCTGACCGGCCTCGCCAACCGCGCCAGCTTCCGCGAGGAGCTGGAGCGGGCGACCGCGACGATCGGCGCGGACGGGCCGCCCTTCGCGGTGATGCTGGTCGATCTCGACCGTTTCAAACATGTCAATGACTCCCTTGGCCATCCGACCGGCGACAAGCTGCTGCAGCGGGTCGGGAAACGCATGCGGGAAATGGCGGAGGAGGGCGACATGGTGGCGCGGCTCGGCGGCGACGAATTCGTTTTTCTGCGCCGCTGCGATCGCGACGATGCGGGGCTGTTCGCGGCGCGGGCCGTCGAAACCCTCAGCGAACCCTATCACGTCGACAGCACGAAACTGCTCATCGGCGCCTCGATCGGCATCGCCATGGCGCCGCGAGACGGCGTGAACGCCTCCGAACTGATGAAGGCGGCCGACATGGCGCTTTATGCGGTCAAGGACGCCGGACGCGGCGCCCATCGCTTCTTCGACAAGAGCATGGCGGATAACGCGCTGCGCAAGCAGGAGCTCGAACACGATCTGCGCATCGGCATCGGCCGCAATGAACTCGAGGTCCATTACCAGCCGATCGTCAGCCTCGCCAAGCGGCGCATTTCCGCCTGCGAGGCCCTGGTGCGCTGGCGCCATCCCACGCTGGGCATGGTGTCGCCGGGCGAATTCATGGAAATCGCCGAAGAATCCGGCGTCATCGTCCAGCTCGGCGAATGGGTGCTGCGCCAAGCCTGTCTCGACGCCCAGTCCTGGCCGCGCGACGTGAGGCTGGCGGTCAATTTTTCGGCCATCCAGTTCACGCGCGGCAATGTCGCCGAAATGGTGCGCCGGGTGCTCAAGGAGACCAAATTTCCGTCAGTGAGGCTGGAGATTGAAATCACCGAATCGGTGCTGATGCATGACGCCGATTCCGTACTCGCGATCATCGACGAAATGCGCGAAACGGGGGTGCGCGTCGCGCTCGACGACTTCGGCACGGGCTATTCGTCGCTGGCCTATCTCAGCCGCTTCCGGCCCAACAAGGTCAAGATCGACCAGAGCTTCGTCCGCGACATGGACAGGAACGGAACCTCGCTGGCGATCATCAAGGCGGTGAAGGCGATCGTGTCGGAGCTGGGCATCGACATGCTGGTCGAAGGCGTCGAGACCATGGAGCAGTTCGAAATCCTCCGCGCCAACGGGGCGGACGAGGCCCAGGGCTATCTTTTCAGCAAACCGCGCCCGGCGTCGGAAATCGCGCGCCTCGTCGCCGACCCGGCGCAACTGGTGCGCGGCCGCAAATTGATCACCGAATCCGCCGCGCCCTGGACGAAGTCCTTCGAGCGCGTCAATCCGTCGGTGGCGCAAAGCGTGAATTGACCTCTGCCGCCGTCGTCCGGGTCAGGGCGTCCCGGGCGGGATGCGCGTTGGAGTCGGGGCTGTGGACCAGATTCGTGATTAACAAGATTTATGAATATTAACATATCATTCATGATAGTTTTTGATTAATCGATTTCGATCTTGTCGATCGAAAATTCGCCGGCTGGAGGAGCGATGGCGCCCCGACGAGCCGGTCGGCGCGCGGGCGGCGGCCGGCGGATCGAGGATCGTGGCGCGGGGGCGGGACGCCGCCGGTGGGATTTCGCGGCCGGAGCCAGGCGATTGGCCGTCCGGCGGGCGCGGCGAGGGGGGCGGCGGGGCTTCACGAAATTGTGATCCGGGGGGAAGATTTTTCGTTCAGCAAAGGCGCTGCGTTATTTGCGCCCGCGAACGCTGCTATTTTTCTCGGTCGGGACGCGATTTTGCCCACGAATTGAACTAGCCAGACGGCGCCCTTTGCTGCTAAAAGGCAATTGCGCGGGCTTTGGACAAAAACACAAACACCATCGGCTAGCGAATCCCGGCGGCCAATTGCGGTCGCCGCGGGTAAAGTGTGGTCGCGCGGCTTCTCGCGGGTCGGCGACGGAATTGACATTGGCGGAGAACTAAAGGCGGACATGAGCAAAGGTAGAGATTTTCGAGGACCCCGTAAGCGCGGTTTTGATGACGACGGGCCCTCTCCTTACGACAATCCGCGCCAGTTTCGCCAACCCCGCGCTTTCGATCGTCCGCCCATGGGCGGCGGCGGTTTCGGTGGAGAATTCATGCCCCCTCCGGCTTCCGGCGCCAGCGCCGCCAATTCTGTCGATGCGATCGTCAAGTGGTTCAAGGGCGACAAGGGCTTCGGCTTCGTCGAGCTCGCGAACGCCGGCGGCGACGCCTTCCTTCATATCGGCGCGCTGCAATCGGCCGGTTATGACAGCGTTCCTCCGGGCGCCAAGCTCAAGGTGCTCGTCGCCAACGGCGTCAAGGGCCAGCAGGTGACCAGGGTCCTCGAAGTCGACACCACGGGCGCCGCCGAGCGCGCGCCGCAGCGCACGTTCGATGCGTCGCGGCCCGCGCCGCGTCGCCAGCCCGACGTCGGCAACGCCGTGGAATTGCAAGGCGCGGTCAAATGGTTCGATGGCGCCAAGGGCTTCGGCTTCGTGCAGGCCAATGACGGCGGCAAGGACGTGTTCGTCCACATTTCCATTCTCGGCAAGGCGGGCATTTCCGCGCTTCCCGAGGGCCAGCCCGTGACCATGAAGGTGGTGGACACCCAGAAGGGCCGCGAGGCGGTGTCGATCGCCCTCGCCTGAGGGGGCAACCCCTCATCCAGCGCTTCGCGCCACCTTCTCCCGCAAGGGGAGAAGGTGAGTCTCAGGCGTTTTACATCAATTCGAGCAGGGCCAAAGCCCTGCTCTTTTCATTTGGGAACCTATCATGCAGTCGTCGCGCGACATCGAGCGTCTTCTTGAAATCATGGCCGCCCTGCGCACGCCGAAAACCGGCTGCGCCTGGGATCTGGCGCAGGACTTCAAGAGCATCGCGCCTTACGCGGTCGAGGAAGCCTGCGAGGTGGTGGACGCCATCGAGCGCGAGGATTTCATCGACCTGCGCGACGAACTCGGCGACCTGCTGCTGCAGGTGGTGTTTCATGCGCAAATGGCGCGCGAAAGCGA
Source organism: Pseudomonadota bacterium (assembly GCA_021777915.1). Lineage (GTDB taxonomy): Bacteria > Pseudomonadota > Alphaproteobacteria > Rhizobiales > Beijerinckiaceae > Rhodoblastus. The sequence goes on from JAJYCZ010000074.1 coordinate 3,099, forward strand.
CCTGTTCGATTTCGGCGCGGTGGTCGAAGCGGTCACCGCCAAGATGATCCGCCGCCACCCTCATGTGTTCGGGGAACCGTCGCAGCGCACGCCCGAAGCGGTTGAGGGCGCCTGGGCCGAGATCAAGGCGCGGGAAAAGGCGGAAAAAGCGGCGGCGCGCCGCGCCGCGGGCCTCCCCGAGCAGGCGCGCCAGGGCCATCTCGCCGATATTCCCGTGGCTCTGCCCGCTCTGACCCGCGCCGTCAAATTGCAGGAAAAGGCCTCGAAGGTCGGCTTCGACTGGAACGACGCGCGGCTGGTGCTGGCGAAAATCCGCGAGGAATGCGACGAGGTCGAGGAAGCGCTCGACCGTGGCGACATGGCCCATGTCGCCCATGAGGTCGGCGACGTCCTGTTCGCGGTCGCCAATCTCGCGCGCCACGCCAAGACCGATCCTGACGCGGCCCTGCGCGGCTGCAACGCCAAATTCGAGCGCCGATTCCTCTATATAGAACAGGAGTTGGAGCGCCAGGGCCGAATATTGGGCGAAGTCCCGCTCGCGGAAATGGACACCCTGTGGGACGAGGCGAAAGAAAAGGAGCGGCAGGCGTCGCCGTCGCTCCAGACCGCCAAAATTTCGCTGTCCAATCGTGCGACGGCCTTGCGCAATGCTGAGAAAACGCCGAAAACCGGCGCTCGATAACGGAACCAGAGATGAGCGAATCCATGACCGACACCGCGCCGCCCGCCGCCCGGAAAACAGAAGGCGGCCTCGGCGAAACGATCATTGTCATCCTGCAGGCGCTGGCGATCGCTCTCGTCGTGCGCACCTTCCTGTTCCAGCCGTTCAACATTCCCTCGGGCTCGATGATCCCGACGCTGGACATCGGCGATTATCTCTTCGTCTCGAAATACAGCTACGGCTATTCCCGTTACTCCTTCCCCTTCGGCTTTCCCCCTTTCCAGGGCCGCATCCTCGCCTCGCCGCCGCATCGCGGCGATATTGTGGTGTTCAAGCTGCCGCGCGATAATTCGACCGATTACATCAAGAGAATCATCGGCCTGCCCGGCGACAAGATCGAGATGAAGAAGGGCCGGCTCTATATCAACGACCAGGAAGTTCCGCGCGAGCCGATCAAGCCGGTCGAGACCGACGACCTTTACGGCCATTACGGCCAAGTCCCGACCTACAAGGAAACCCTGCCCAACGGCGTCATGCACAGGATCATCGAAATCCAGGGCGACGACGGCTTCAATGACAACGCCGGTCCTTTCCTGGTGCCGCCGAATCATTATTTCATGATGGGCGACAACCGCGACAATTCGACCGATTCGCGCGTGCCGCAGGACCAGGGCGGCGTCGGCTACGTGCCCTTCGAAAATATCGAGGGGCGGGCGCGGATCGTCTTCTTTTCGGTCGGCGACGGGGCGCCCGCCTGGCAATTCTGGCGCTGGCCCTGGACCCTGCGCGTCAATCGCCTGTTCAAAGTGGTCCGATGAAGGCGAAGCCGGTTCGGGAGCCGGATCACGACGCGCTCGCCGGCTTGCAGGAGCGCATCGGTCATTTCTTTGCCGATCCGGCGCTGCTGGCGCGCGCGCTCACCCATGTCAGCGCCTTGCCCGCGGCCCCGGCGCAACGGCGCGTCGATTCCTATCAGCGGCTTGAGTTCCTGGGCGATCGCGTCCTCGGCCTCGCCGTGTCCGAAATGCTTTATCAGCAGTTCCCGCAAGCCGAGGAGGGCGAATTGTCGCGCCGGCTCGCCGATCTGGTGCGCAAGGAGACCTGCGCCGAGGTCGCGCGCGACTGGGGCGTCGGCGAATTCTTGCGGCTGGGCGAGGGCGAGGCGCAGACCGGCGGCGCGGCCAAGGCCGCGATCCTCGGCGACGTCTGCGAATCCATTCTTGGCGCCATCTTTCTCGACGCCGGTTTTGCCGCCGCGCGCGAAACCGTGCGGCGCTTTTTCAACGACAGAATGCTCAATCCCGCCCGGCCTTTGCGCGACCCGAAAACCGCCTTGCAGGAATGGGCGCAGGCGCGCGGCCTGCCGCCGCCGTTCTATCGCCAGTCCGGACGGACCGGCCCGGATCATGCGCCCGTGTTCATCATCGAGGTTTCGGTGAGCGGTTTCGAGCCGGTCGCGGCGCAGGGCTCTTCCAAGCGCTTCGCCGAACAGGCCGGCGCCAAGGAATTCTTGACGCGCGCGGGCGTGTGGAAGGAAGGCGCGTGAGCTTGGCCGACAATCCCTCGCGGTGCGGCTTCGCCGCTCTCATCGGCGCCCCCAACGCCGGCAAATCGACCCTGCTCAACCAGTTGGTCGGCGCCAAGGTCTCGATCGTCTCGCGCAAGGTTCAGACCACCCGCGCCCTGGTGCGCGGCATTGCGCTCGAAGGCGCCGCGCAGATCATCTTTGTCGACACACCCGGCATTTTCGCTCCCAAACGCCGGCTTGACCGCGCCATGGTCACCTCCGCCTGGGGCGGGGCGGGCGACGCCGACGTGGTCTGCCTGCTGGTCGACGCCCGCAAGGGCGTGGACGAGGAGGTCGAGGCGATCCTTGAAAAACTGCCGCAGCTCAAGGCGCCGAAGATATTGGTTTTGAACAAGATCGACACGATCGATCATGAAAAGCTGCTCGGCCTCGCCGCCGATCTCAACGCGCGCCTGCCCTTCGCCGACACCTTCATGATCTCGGCGCTCAAGGGCCATGGCGTCGAGAAATTCCGCCAAAAGCTGGCGGGCTACATGCCGTCCGGCCCCTGGCTTTATCCCGAGGACCAGATTTCCGACGCGCCGCTACGGGCTCTGGCCGCCGAAATCACCCGCGAAAAGCTGTTCGAGCGCCTGCACGACGAATTGCCCTACCAGTCCACGGTCGAGACGACGATGTGGACGGACCAGAAGGACGGTTCCGCGAGGGTTGAACAAACGATTTACGTCACCCGCGACGGTCAGAAGAAGATCGTGATCGGGGAGGGCGGGCGCACCATCAAGGCGATCGGCCAGGCGGCGCGCAAGGAGATCATCGAGGCGGCGGAGCAGAACATCCATCTGTTCCTGTTCGTCAAAGTGCGCGAGAATTGGGGCGACGACCCCGAGCGTTATCGCGAAATGGGGCTGGAGTTCCCCAAGAACTGAGGAGCCCCCGCCGCGCCGGCGCGAAAACATGCTAAAGGACGCCATGGAATGGTCGGAGCGCGGCCTGATCCTCGGGTGCAGGAAACATGGCGAGACCAGCGTCATTCTGGAGTTGATGACGCGCGCCCATGGCCGCCATCTGGGCGTCGTGCGCGGCGGCCGCGCCAAGACCATGCAACCGGTGCTCCAGCCCGGCAACGAGGTCACGGCGGTCTGGCGGGCGCGGCTCGACGAACATCTCGGGCTTTACGCCGTCGAGGCGGCGGTTCTGCGCACCGATCTCCTGCTGTCGAATCCGCAAGGCCTGCACGGCGTCAACTGGCTCGGGGCTCTGCTGCGGCTGCTGCCCGAACGCGATCCCCATCCCGGCCTTTACGACCGCGCCCAGGTCCTGCTCCAACATCTTGCCACGCCGCTGGCGCCGGCGCTTTTCGTCCATTTCGAACTGGCGCTGCTTGCGGACCTCGGCTTCGGGCTCGATCTGGAGGCCTGCGCCGCGACCGGCGCGCGCGACGATCTTGTCTATGTCTCGCCGAAATCGGGCCGCGCGGTCAGCCGCGCGGCTGGCGCCCCCTGGGCGGCGCGGCTCCTGCCGCTGCCGGCCTTTCTGCGCGAGCCGCCGGGCGTCCCGGTCGAGCGCGAAAAATTGCGCGAGGGATTCCGGCTGACAGAGTTTTTCCTCACCCGCGACATTTTCGCCCCGCGCGGAATGAACGCGCCCGACTCGCGGGCCGCCTTCATCGCGCGGTGCTGAGGGGCCAAGAAAAAAGCGGCCCGGGGAGGCCGCTTTTCAATCTTGAATTGCGCCGATCAATGGCACACGCGGCGGGTTTCCTTGTGCGACACGCCATAGCCTTCGTCGGCCTCGACCTCGCGGTCCTCGCATTGCTGGTTCTGGACGGCGGCGTCCTGATAAGCGGCGCTGAAGCCCTGCGCCTCGCCTTCCGCCATCACCTGACCCATGGGCGAAAGAGTGGCGAGAGCAAAAAATCCGAGAAGCCCCAGCAAAAACAACGCGGGCATCAGATGAATTGACGATTTCATGACTTCCTCAGTCATCGATCCCGGCGCGAAAACCCTGCGAATCGACGATTTGTCTTTCGCAGCCAAGAAGTCAGCGGCCCGGATCAGAACAGTTCAGAAGGGTTAAAGTTCCGCTGGAGCGAGAATTTGGTGGGTTTTTAAACCGACCGGAGCGCCCATGCTAGTGCCAAAAGGCCACATTTTTCGTTAAAAAGATTCGGTACAAACAGGGAACTTGAACCGGCGGCCCGGCTGCTCTATGGCTTTCGTCCATGGCCAAACCGCATGTGCCGCCACCCGGCGAGAACAACCAGCCGATCAATCTGCGCGACGCGCTGGAAGAGCGCTATCTCGCCTATGCGCTCTCGACCATCATGGGCCGGGCGCTGCCGGACGCGCGCGACGGGCTCAAGCCCGTCCATCGCCGGATTCTTTATGGCATGCACATCCTGCGGCTCGATCCCGGCGCGCCGTTCAAGAAATGCGCGAAAATCGTCGGCGACGTGATGGGCTCGTTCCATCCCCATGGCGACCAGGCGATCTATGACGCTTTGGTCCGGCTCGCGCAGGATTTCTCCTCGCGCTACCCGCTGGTCGACGGGCAGGGCAATTTCGGCAATATCGACGGCGACGGCGCGGCGGCCTATCGCTACACCGAAGCGCGCATGACCGATGTCGCGCGGGCGCTGCTCGAAGGCATCGACGAAGACGCCATCGACTTCCGCGACAATTATTCCGGCGACCTCAAGGAGCCGGTGGTCCTGCCCGCCGCTTTCCCCAACCTGCTCGCCAATGGCGCGCAGGGTATCGCGGTCGGCATGGCGACGTCGATTCCGCCCCATAATGTCGCCGAACTCTGCGACGCCGCGCTCTACCTGATCGCCAATCCGAAAGCCGACGCCGGCCAGCTCATGACCTTCGTGCCCGGCCCGGATTTTCCCACCGGCGGCGTGATCGTCGATTCGCGCGAAACCATCGCCGAAACCTATCGCACCGGGCGCGGCTCCTTCCGCATCCGCGCCCGCTGGGTGAAGGAGGATTCCGCGCGCGGTCAATGGGCCGTCATCGTCACGGAAATTCCCTATGGCGTCCAGAAATCGCGGCTGATCGAGAAGCTGGCCGAACTGGTCAACGAGAAGAAACTGCCGCTGCTCGCCGACGTGCGCGACGAATCGGCGGAGGACGTGCGGATTGTCCTGGAGCCGCGTGCGAAAAGCGTGGACGCGGGCGTGATGATGGAAAGCCTGTTCCGCATGAGCGAGCTGGAAAGCCGCTTCGCCATGAACATGAATGTTCTGGTCGATGGGGTCATTCCGCGCGTGCTTTCCCTGCCGGAGGCGCTGCGGCAATGGCTCGACCATCGCCGCAACGTGCTGGTTCGCCGCTCGCGCCATCGCCACGCCGAGATCGAGCGCCGGCTCGAACTCCTCGCCGGCATGATCGTCGCCTTCCTCAATCTCGACGAGGTGATCCGCATCATCCGCGAGGAGGACGAGCCCAAGGAAAAGCTCAAAACCACTTTCGCGCTCACCGACAATCAGGCCAATTACATCCTCGACACCCGCCTGCGTTCGCTGCGCCGGCTGGAGGAAATGGAGCTGCGCAACGAGCATGCCGAACTGTTGAAGGAAAAGGCCGAGATCGAGGACCTGCTCGGCAGCGAAGGGCGGCAGTGGAAGACGATCGCGTGGGAAATCCGCGAGATCAAGAAGAAATGGGGGCCGATGACGGCGCTCGGCAAGCGCCGCACCACGTTCGAGGCGCCGCCCGAGGCGTCCGAAAATTTCGACCTTGCCGATGTTCTGGTCGAGCGCGAGCCGATCACCGTGGTCGTCAGCCAGAAGGGATGGATCCGCGCGCTGAAAGGCCAGGTCGCCGACCTTTCCAACCTGCAATTCAAGGGCGACGACGCCCTCCGCCTGTCCTTTTTCGCCGAGACCACCTCGAAAATCCTGGTTCTCTCGACCGGCGGCAAGATTTTCACGCTTGAAGCGTCGAAACTGCCCGGCGGGCGCGGCGCCGGCGAGCCGATCCGCCTGCTCGCCGACATCGACGACAACGAGGATGTCGCGGCGGTATTCACCTATGCGCCGAGGACCACCATGATCGTCGCGGCGAGCGACGGGCGCGGTTTTCTGGCCAGTCAGGACGACATGATCGGCAATACCCGCAAGGGCAAGATGTTTCTGGGCGTGGACGCGCCGGCCAAGGCGCGCTTCATCTTGTCCGTAGCGGGCGACCATGTCGCGGCGATCGGCGAGAACAGAAAACTTCTCTGCTTCCCGCTGTCCGAACTCCCCGCGATGACCCGCGGCAAGGGCGTGCGCATCCAGCGCTACAAGGACGGCGGGCTGTCCGACATCAAGACGTTTACGCTTTCCGAAGGCCTGAGCTGGACCGATCCGGCGGGCCGCGTCTTCAATGTCGCGGCGGAGTCCTTGACCGAATGGCTCGGCCACCGCGCCGACGCCGGCCGCCTCCCGCCCAAGGGTTTTCCCAAGAGCAACAGGTTCAGCTGAGGCTCACGCCAAGGCCTTGATCTGTCTCTCGCGCGCGATCTTTTCCCTTAAAACCTCGATGGTCTTCAACAGCCTCGGCGCCGGGGGCGCGCCGCTGGTGAAGACGAAGGCGAAAGCCGCATCGCGTACGGAATGAGTGGGGAAACGCTCGGAAAGGACATGATCGGCGCGCCGCGCGATGGCCGGGGCGGGGTCGATCCAATGGACCGGCCAGGGCGCGAGTCGGGCGAAAAAATCGAGCAGCAGCGGATAATGGGTGCAGGCCAGCACGATCGCATCGGTGCGCCGACCGTCCTTCTCGACGAAACAGGGCGCGATCTCGCGCGCGATCGCTTCATCCGCGACGGATTCGCCCTGCATGAAGGCCTCGGCGAGGCCGGCGAGCGTCTTCGAGCCGACCAGGGTCACCTCGCGGTCATGGGCGAATTTCTCGATCAGGTCGCGGGTATAGTCGCGCGCCACCGTGCCGGGCGTAGCCAGCACCGAAATCAGGCGCGAGCGCGATCCTTCCGCCGCCGGTTTTATCGCCGGCACCGTGCCGACAAAGGGAATTTTTGGCCAGCGCGCCCGCAACAGGGGCAGGACCAACGTCGAAGCGGTGTTGCAGGCGATGACCACGCCATCGGGCGCGTGATCGGCGATCAGCCGTTCGAGGGCGGAGAGAACCAGCGACTTGACCTCGTCCTCGGGCTTCGATCCATAGGGAAAGCCAAGGTCGTCGGCGGCGTAAACATAATCGGCGTCCGGACGCTGGGCGGCGAGCGCGCGGAACACGGTGAGGCCGCCGAGGCCGGAATCGAAGACGAGAATTCTTGGAGCGCGGGTCATGGCTCTTGCGAATGCGGGCGGAAGCGCCAAAAAGATTTCAACGCCCTATGCTGAACAAAGCGTTGAGGCGTTAAACTGAAAGACGCTTTGAGCCAAGCTATGGAGGAAATCGTGCCGATGAACAAGGCGATCGTGCTGGCGTCGCGTCCTCCGGCGGGTGGGCGGGCGAGCCTCGACAATTTTGCGCTCCATGAAAGCGAGATCGGCGAGCCGGGTCCTGGACAGGTGCTGGTGCGGCATGAATTCCTGTCGCTCGACCCCTATATGCGCGCCCGCATGGACGAGGCGCGGTCCTATGCCGCCAGCCAGGAAATCGGCAAACCGATGGTTGGGGGCACGGTGGGCGAGGTGATCGCGTCGAACAATCCGCGCTTCGCCGTCGGCGACAAGGTGGTCGGCATGGGCGGCTGGCAGAATTATTCGCTCGACGACGGCGCGTTCCTGCGCAAGCTCGACGTTCCCGGCGTTCCGATCCAGGCCTGGCTCGGGGCGCTGGGCATGCCGGGCGTGACGGCCTGGTTTGGCGTGAACGGGATCATCGCGCCCAGGGCCGGCGAGACGCTGGTTGTTTCCGCCGCGACCGGCGCGGTCGGCTCGGTCGTGGGCCAGCTCGCCAAGGCGGCCGGCGCGCGGGCCGTGGGCATCGCCGGCGGCGCGGCCAAATGCGCTTATGCCGTCGAGGCGCTGGGCTTCGACGCCTGCGTCGACCATCGCTCCGAGACGTTCGAGGCGGACCTCAAGGCGGCGGTTCCCAAGGGGATCGACGGCCTGTTCGAGAATGTCGGCGGAAAATGCTTTGCCGCCTGCCTGCGCCGCCTCAACGATTTTTCGCGCATTGCGCTGTGCGGGGCCATCGCGTCCTATCAGGGCGAGGAGCCAAGCTCGCTGCCGGACCTGCGCCTCGTTCTTGTGCGGCGGATCAAGCTGCAGGGCTTCATCGTGACCGATCATCTCGATATCTGGCCGCAAGCCCTGAATGAGCTGGCCGGGCTTTATCTCGCCGGCAAGCTGCGCTGGCGCGAAACCATCGCGGAGGGGCTGGAGGCGGCGCCCAAGGCCTTCCTCGACATGCTCGTTGGCGGAAATTTCGGCAAGCAGCTGGTCCGTCTCGCCTGAAAAGCCTCGTCCTCGGTTGACTTTCCGGCGTTCCGTCCCTAGAAGGGCCAATCTTCGCGCGGGCTCAGGCGTCGCGCGATCTTTTTCGCACCCGTGACCGCTCCTTTTCAAGTGAGCCGTCTGTCGGCCTGAAAGAACATTCGGGCAGAGGAGGGGGCGTTCCACCCGCGCGGCGGGGGACGCTTTTCCGCGCCGCACTGAAGCGGTCGTGCGGAGGCTGTCTTCATGCCGTCATTTATTGAGGACAGAGATGACCAAGCGTTCCGAAGCCAAATATAAAATCGACCGCCGCATGGGCCAGAACATCTGGGGCCGCCCGAAGAGCCCGGTCAACCGCCGCGAATATGGCCCCGGCCAGCATGGCCAGCGCCGCAAGGGCAAGCTGTCCGACTTCGGCACCCAGCTCAAGGCCAAGCAGAAGCTGAAGGGCTATTACGGAAATATTTCCGAAAAGCAGTTCCGCAAATATTACGCCGAGGCGATCCGGATGCGGGGCGACTCGTCGGACAATCTGATCGGCCTGCTGGAGCGCCGCCTCGACGCGGTCGTCTATCGCGCCAAATTCGTGCCCACGGTTTTCGCCGCGCGCCAGTTCGTCAACCATGGCCATGTCAAGGTCAACGGCCGCCGCGTCAACATCCCGTCCTATCTGGTCAAGCCGGGCGACGTGGTCGAGGTCAAGGAAGCCTCGCGCCAACTGGTGATCGTGCTGGAATCGGTCGGCCTCGCCGAGCGCGACGTTCCGGAATATTGCGAGGTCGATCATTCCAAGATGACCGCCAAGCTGACCCGCGTCCCGCTGCCGACCGAAGTGCCCTATCCGGTCCAGATGGAGCCGAATCTGGTCATCGAATTCTATTCGCGGTGATTTTTTCCGCTTCGCGCAAGCGGTTGGCGCCTGCCAGAGCGAGCGCCAGGAAAGCTGCAAGCGGTTGGCGCATGCCAGAGCGAGCGTCAGAAAACCAGACATCGAAGGCCGCCTCCGGGCGGCCTTTTTATTCGCCGAGCCGGTTCCTGTCGCGCAGCCGCGCCGTCTCGCGCCTCTCGCCCTGGATCATGGCCCAGACGAGCGCCACGACGAGAAGCACGCCGTCGGTGATCATCAGCTTGATGAAGGTCTCGGGGTCCCAGACCCGGAGCCAGAGCTGCGCCAGCGCCGCGGCGGCGCCGGCGAGAAACAGCGCGAAAGCGGCGCCAATGGTCCCGCTCATGTCCGCTCCGCCTCGACCACGACGGCGGTCCCGTAGCAGATGACTTCGGTGACGCCATTCATGATCTCATTGGCGTCGTAGCGCATCATGATGATGGCGTTGGCGCCGTTGGCGTCGGCGTGCTCGCACATCATCCGGTAGGATTCGGTGCGGGCGCGCTCGCACAGATTGGTATAGACGGTGATATTGCCGCCGAATAGCGTTTGCAGCACGCCGGCGAAATTGCCGACGATCGAGCGGGACCGCACCACGATGCCGCGCACGACGCCGATATTTCGGACCACGCGATAGCTAGGCAGATCCAGTCCCGTCGTCACCATTTCCGGCTGCATGGACGCCCTCGAGTCCGGCGTTGACTTCATGATCATATGGCGTGGGCAAGGAGAGCGCCAGAGGCGGGCGCCGGGCAGGGGGGCCTTTCTTTTATGCGTCCAAACGCCGCAATCCCGCCACGATTGATTTGGGTCAAGGACCGGTTTCCGCCTCCGGGCGAAGTTGTGGCCTCCGTTGACGCGGGGACGGTGGCATTGGCGTCCCGGCGTCAGTCGGAGAATGCGAGAAAAGAGGCCTACGGCAATCGGACCGCATTGCCGTAGGCTTTTCAGGAGGCGATGATGACCAGACTTGCGGCACTTCTTTGGGTTATGGGGGGCACTGTCCTGGCCGGTGTTTTCATCATGATCGTCCTGATGATTCCGTCGCTGCAAGCCGAGGCGCCGAAATATATTCTGATCGCGGCGATCGTCGGCTATGTTGTCGGCATTCCGCCGGCTTTCATGGCGGCCAAGGCGATCACCCAGCGTAGCGCCAGCTGAAGAATCTGGCCGGGGCCGCGGCGGACCGAAGCGGGTTCGGCGCGGCGGACGGGTCAGGGCGACAGGCGCGAAAAAAGGCCCGCGAGGCGCATCAGGCCCTCGGGCCAGGGACCATGGCCGCTTTCGGCGTTGATATGGCCGGACTCGCCCGCGTCCGCGAGATCGAGTCCCCAAAGGCGGGCGAGGTTTCGCGAAAATCCGTAATCGGCATAAGCATCGTTGCGGCTTGCGACGATCACGCCCGGCGCCCCAAGCACGGCTTGAGGCGCTTTTTCTTTGAAGGCCGGGTCGATCAGTCCTTGCGGAAGGCCCTTCGAATCGGGGTCCGGCGGCGCGACGAGAAAAGCGGCCGCGATTTTTTCGCGCGCCGGGCTTTCGGCGATGGCGCTCGCGGCGGCGATCGAGCCGAGACTATGGCCGACCAGCGCGACGGGACGCGCGCAGGCGTCGATCTCGCGCAGGATCGCGGCGACCCAGGCGTCGCGCCCCGGCCTCAGCCAATCCTCCTGCTCGACGACGCGGGCGGTGGAAAGTTTCTGGGCCCAGCGGCTCTGCCAATGGTTGGGACCGGAGCCGCCGAGTCCGGGTATGATCAGAATGTCGAGATCGGAAACGCGCATGGCCCCTAGATAGGGGCGCCGGCGCCCTTTTCAAAGCGCCTCTTTTCGCGCGCATTCGCCGATCGTGCGCCCGCCCGCGAGCTTTCCGCCGCTTACCGGCTTTCCTTCAGCCCAAGCTTCTTGAAGACGAAGACCGGCGGACAGAAGCCGGTGAAGGCCGATTGCACCAGATTCGCGCCGATGAAGGCGGTGAACAGCAGGAACCACGGGGACACGAAAAAAGTGAGGGCGGCGGAGAGCAGCACCATAACTCCGGCCAGCGTGCGCACAGCTTCGTTGATCGTCATCGTCAAGACCTCCTTCGTTGGACTCGCGCCAATATTGGCGCCGGTAATTGACCGCTCACCGCTTGACCGGGAAATCGTGGCGGCGCCATTCGGAAATGCCGCCGCCGAGATGGCCGTCCGCCTGGAGACCAAGCTTGTTTGCATAGCTGATGGCGGTGCGGGAGCGCATGCCGGTCGCACAATAGAACACGAGCTTCTTGTCTTTTGGAATATCGGCGACCGCGGCGGCGAAGCGCGACAACGGCGCGTGAACGGCTCCGGGAATATGGCCGCCCACCCATTCGTTCTGTTCGCGCACATCGACCAGAACAACGGATTTCTTGTGCTCGCGCATCAGGTCGCGCAATTCGCCGGGGCTATAGGTCTTGTGATCTCCACCCCATCCGAACCAACCGAGCATCGACAATTCTCCTTGAGTGGCCCTGCGCCAGCAACCGGCGCCCGCGCGCCATCGTTGTCTACATATATTGTGATATTCGCAAATACGAAAGTCAACGGCGCCCCGAGTCAAAAAGCCGCATTTTTCGCTCATTGGGCCGGCCGGCCTTCAAAGGTCAAGAACGGCGTCGGGGGAATCGGCGACAAGTCAACCGCGGCCGGCGCGCGGCGGAGAAACCGCCGCCGGCTCACACCGACTGAGGGGAAGTTTCGCCCGCGGCGGCATGCGCGGGCCGGAAAAGGCATGAGACTTGGTCTGCCCGGCGCGCGGCCGGGCAGGTTGGCGCAAAATGCCCGCTCAGGCGCTCGGAATCTGACCGCCGGGGGTCAGCCTGTCGATGAGATGAGGCAGGGCCTGGGCGAGAAGCTGGGACATCTGCGCCGGGTCGACCCCCGCCTCCTGGGCGATTTCCGCGATCTTGCCCTGACCGATGACCGAATTGATCTGATCGGCGGTGATTTGATGGTTTGGACCATTGGCGACCCAGGACTCGACCTGCTGGCCGAGGCCGGCGTTTCTGAACTGGTTGACCAGCGACTCGAGGCCGCCGGAAACGGCCGTTCCCGTCGCCGCGCCGGCCAAGGCGCCGCCGAGCTGGCTGTTGGCGAGGCCGCCCAGCATGCCGCCGAGCTGGCCGAGCAGGCCGCCGCCCGAGGCTTGCGGCTGGGCGGGCGTTTCCGGCGCCGGCGCCGCGGGCGCGCGGTGTCCGCCGAAAAAATGGCCGAGCAGCAGGGCGCCGGCCGCGATCATCAGGGGTTTGGTGAAATCGCCGCCGGGAACCGCATTATTGGCTTCGCTGACGGCGTCGTCGAGTAGACCCATGTCTTTCCTCCTCGAAAGAGGCGCTCCGTCACTCCGACGGCCGCGGCAGTCTGGCTTTCCTGGAACTTTCGCGCAAGTGACGAATTTCTCTTTGATTGAAGCTCGGGTTGCGCTCAACTGAGCGACGCAGGCGCCCGTTCCGGGCGCACATGGACATCGGGAATCTTTTCGGGGAGACAGGTCATGGGCATTCTGAGTTGGATAATCTTGGGCCTGATCGCTGGTTTCATCGGCAGCAAGCTGGTCAACAGGACAGGCCAGGGCATGTTGATGGACATCGTTCTCGGCATCGTCGGCGCGGTGGTCGGCGGTTATGTCGCCACTTTGCTGGGCATGGGCGGCGTCACCGGCGTCAATCTATACAGCCTCGTGGTCGCGGTCGGCGGCGCCGTGCTGGTTCTGGTGGTTTATCGCGCCATCTCCGGCGGCGGCAGACTGTAATCGACCGCGCGTTTCGGTCTTCGCTGGCGTCTTCCCTCGCGTTCGCGCGCGGCGTTTTCCTGTTGCGCCCATCCCGCCGCGCGAACACGGCGGGTTCTTTGCTGTTGCGCGAAGCCGGCGCTCGTACTACTCAACTCGCCTTTCCGGCAAAAGATATAGAGCACAGGAAGCCAGATGGCCGAGCCGAGTCGAGCGCCCGAAGCGCGGATTTCCGCCCCGGGAACACATTTTCTCATCGTCGAAGCGCGGTTCTACGACGCCATCGGCGCCTTGCTGCTCGAAGGCGCGACCAAGACGTTTCGTGAGGCCGAAGCGCGCTGGACTTTGGCGCGCGCGCCGGGCGCTCTTGAGATACCGGCCGCCGTCGCGATCCTGCTCGACGCCGCCGAAAAGGCCGGCGCGCCTTATGACGGCGTGGTGACGCTCGGCTGCGTGGTGCGCGGCGCGACTTATCATTTCGAGATCGTCGCCGGCGAAAGCGCCCGCGCCCTGATGGACCTTTCCGTCGCGCGAAAAATCGCGCTCGGCAACGGCATTCTGACCACCGAGAACGAAGAGCAGGCTTTTGCGCGCGCGGATCCCCAAAGGCTCGACAAGGGCGGCGACGCCGCCCGCGCCGCCCTCGCCATGTGGCGTTTGAAGCAGGGATCGTGCTGATGGCGGCCGAGAATCGCTCCGCCGCGCGACTCGCGGCGGTCCAGGCGCTCTATCAGATGGAGCTTGCCCACAAGGGCCTGAACGATATTTTCGCCGAATTCGAAACCTGGTGGATCGGCCGCGAGGTCGAGGGCGAGCAGTACAAGCCGGCCGAAATCGCCTTTTTCCGCTCGATCGTCGGCGGGGTGGTGGAAAATCAGGTCGAAATCGATCGCGCCGTGGACCGCACCCTTGCCGAAGGCTGGCCCCTGCGCCGGGTCGAGGCGCTCATGCGGGCCATCCTGCGGGCAGGGGCCTTCGAACTGCTGCGCCGCGCCGACATTCCGGCGCGGGTGGCGATCAAGGAATATGTCGATGTCGCCGGCGCCTTTTTCGACCGCGACGAGGCGGGCATGATCAACGCCGTCCTCGACGCCCTGGCGCGAAAAGTCCGTGCGGAGGAATTTTCGGCCTGACGGGTCCGATCCCTACTTCCCGTAGGCGCGCCATCGGTTTTGGAGCGATCGGGAATCCGCTCGCGGACGTCGTGGGTTTTTGCTCGGCGCAACAACCCGGAACTGAGGGTGGCGATGGAAAAGGGATACAAGAAGGCGCTGGCTATCGCTTGGACGGCGTTATGTAGCGGCGCCCTTTTATATGTTTACTTGCAGTCGAAAGACCATTTGGCGCCGGCAAATATCAGCCAACGGGCGCAGGCAAATCTGGTTATG
>JAJYCZ010000075.1 GCA_021777915.1 Pseudomonadota bacterium
GGCCACACGCCGGAGCACATCTGCCTGCTGGTCACCGACCGCACCCGCGCGCCGGAGCCGTGGTTCCTCCTCTCCGGCCACACCCTGATGGTTGGCGACGTTGGCCGGACCGAGCTCGCCACCTCGCTTGAGGCCGGCGCCCGCGAGCTGTTTCGCAGCCTTCGCCGACTGAAGGAGCTGCCAGATTATGTCGAAGTTCTGCCCGGCGCCTTTTCCGGCTCGGTGTGCGGCAGAAGCCTCAGCGGCCGGCCGATGTCCACCATCGGCTTCGAGAAACGCTACAACGCGGCTTTTCGCATCGATGACGAAGACGCTTTCATCGAAGTTATGTCGAAGGACGTTCCGCCGCCGCCGCCCGGCGCCGCCGAATTGCGCGCCGTTAATGCGGGTCTGACGACATTATGACGGCTGGCGATTTTTGCCGCCAGCCTGAGCCGTCGTGGCGTTCGGGAGGGAGCAAAGCCATGAAACCTGTTTCAACGCTGATCGGCGCCTCGACTTTCACGCTGGCGCCGGTTTCGGGCTGGGCGCAGCAGCCGGCGGGGCCGGAGAGATACGATTGGGGGCCGAACATGATGTACTGGCATGGTGGATGGCCCGGGATGTTCTTCGGCCCGCTGTTCATGATCATTGGCCTCGCCATCGCGATCGCTCTGGCCATTGTCATCGTGCGCGCGATGCTCGGACCCTTGGGTTGGGACACGCCGGCGCGCCGCACGCCGCCGGAGCGCACGCCGCTCGACATTCTCAAGGAGCGTTACGCACGCGGCGAGATCGACAAGGAAGAATTCGACCAGCGCCGTCGAACGCTGGGCGAATGAAGGCGTCCGCCGCGCCACGGCGGGCGGGCTTCCAATAAGGAAAACAACAATGAAATACCTGATGATCATCAATGACCCGCCCTACGGAACGGAGCGTGTGTACAACGCCTTGCGGCTCGCCCACACGCTGCCGAAAAAGGACGCGGAAGCTGAGGTCTCGGTCTTCCTCATGGCCGACGCCGTTCTTTCGGCCAAGGCGGGCCAGAAGACGCCGGACGGCTATTACAACGTCGAGCGGATGCTGAAACGGGTCATTGCGGCCAAGGGGCAGGTTCTGCTGTGCGGAACCTGCATGGACGCGCGCGGGATCACGGACACGGAGGTGATGGGCGGCGCGCGGCGCAGCACGATGGAGGAGCTGGCCGCCGAAACGGTGGCGGCCGACAAGGTTCTGGTGTTCTAGCCGACAGGGCCGGCGGCGCGCGAGCTGTTTGCAACGGGCGCGCGCTTTCCAGCCTCTGGGTCTTTTCTGACGGCTGCGGACTGGCGCCCAGTCGCCGCCTTCCAGCTGACGAATTGGACGCCGTCCGCGCATGACCGGAATTTATCTCGACTATAACGCCAGCACGCCGATCGCGCCGGAAGTCGTTGCGGCCATGGAGCCAATGTTGAGGGAGGCCTATGGCAATCCCTCTAGCGGCCATTGGGCCGGCGCTCCGGCCAAAGCCGCCCTGGCGAAGGCGCGGAGCCAGGTCGCGGCGCTGCTTGGCTGCGGCGCCGACGAAGTAGTTTTCACCAGCGGCGGCAGCGAAGCCAATAATTTCACGCTGAAGGGCCTTTTCTTTCATCGAAAAGGCCAAAAGTCGCACGTCATCACGACGCAGATCGAGCATCCGGCGGTCCTGGCGCCCTGCCGTTTCCTGGAAAGCCTCGGCGCGCGCGTCACTCTCGTGCCGGTTGACGGCGCGGGACTGGTCGATCCAGACGACATCCGCAAGGCGATCGGAAGCGATACGTTCCTGATCAGCGTCATGCATGCGAACAATGAGGTCGGGACGATTCAGCCGCTCGCCGAAATCGCAAAGATCGCGCGCGAGCACGGCATTCTGTTCCACACCGACGCGGCGCAATCCGTTGGCAAGGTGGCGACCGAGGTGGACGATCTCGGCGTCGATCTTTTGTCCATCGCCGGGCATAAGCTTTATGCGCCGAAAGGAGTCGGCGCTCTGTACATTCGCCGCGGCGTCGAGGTCGAGCCGCTGATTCACGGCGCCGGACACGAAGGCGGACGGCGCGCCGGGACCGAGAGCGTCCTTCTTGCCGCCGCGCTCGGCAAGGCCTGCGAGATCGCCGCGCCGGCGATCGGCATGAACGATGTGCGGCATTTGCGCGATCAGTTCTGGGACAGGCTGAAATCGGCTTTCGGCGCCGCAATCGTGCTGAACGGCCATCCCGAACGCCGCCTGCCGAACACTTTGAATGTCTCATTCGTCGGCCGCGTGGGCGGAGAAATTCTCGCGCGGATTCCCCAGGTCGCGGCTTCCACCGGCTCCGCCTGCCATTCCGGCGAGGTGATGCTATCTCCCGTGCTGGCGGCGATGGGCGTCGCCCCCGACATCGGCAAGGGCGCGATCCGCTTCAGTCTCGGGCGCGGCACGACGGAAGACGAGATCGATGCGGTGGTCGCGGCTTTGGCGCAGGCGCTGACATGACCGGCGGCGACAAAACGACGGCCATTGGACCGCGGGCCTATGCGGTCTGGCGCGCGACCGCGCTTGGCGCTTTGACGGAAATGTTGGAGCAGCGGCTCATACTCGATCTGCTCGGGGATATGACGGGCGCCCGCGTCCTCGACATCGGCTGCGGCGACGGCGCCCTGGTCCGCGCCTTGGCGGCGCGCGGCGCGGCAACGGTCGGCGTCGATCCCGATCCGGCGATGCTGACCGCCGCGCGAAAGCTTGCCGAGGAGACGAATGTCCCGGCGACATTTCTGGAAGGACGCGCCGAGAATTTGCCTTTCCCGGACGACTCCTTCGACGTCGTGGCCGCCATGACTGTGCTTTGCTTCGTCCCGGATGCGAAAGGCGCCGTGCGCGAAATGGCGCGCGTGCTGCGGCCGGGCGGGCGGCTGGTGCTTGGCGAACTGGGGCGATGGAGTTTTTGGGCGGCCAAGCGGCGCCTGCGCGGCTGGCCCGGTTCGCCGACCTGGAAAGCCGCGCGATTCTGGGACGCCGGAGACTTGCGCGAGCTCGCCGAAGCCGCCGGACTGAAAGTAACGGCGACGCGCGGCGCGATCTTCTATCCGCCCCTCGGCTTGCTGGCTCGAGGCATGGCGCCGATCGATCCCTGGCTCGGCCGTCACACGACGATCGGCGCCGCCTTCATCGCTTTTGCCGCGACGCGCCCCAAATATATTTGAAAGGACGACCATGGCCGACCACAAGACTGTTGTGCATCATCGCGGAATCTGGGCCAATCTTGGCCAGTTTACCTTGCAGACCGTGCAGGTGTTCTTCGTCGGCCTGACGATCGGCATGGAGCGCACGGTGTTGCCCACGCTGAGCGAGCAATTCGGCGTGGCGAAGGGCGCCTATCTTTTCCTGGCTTCCTTCGTCCTTTCGTTCGGACTGGTGAAAGGGGCGCTGAACCTGGTCGCCGGCAATCTCGCCGATCGGATCGGCCGCAAAAGAGTCCTCCTCCTGGGCTGGCTGGCCGGATTGCCGATTCCGCTGCTGATTTATTTCGCGCCGGACTGGTGGTGGATTATCGCCGCCAATGTGTTCCTCGGCGTCAATCAGGCCTTCGCCTGGACGATGACCGTGACCATGCATGTCGACCTCGCCGGCAGCCACCAGCGCGGACTGGCGGTCGGCATCGACGAGGCGGCTGGCTATGCGGCGGTGGGTTTGGCGGGGCTCGGCACGGGCTATCTGGCGTCGCTCTATGACCCGCGCTGGGCCTTGCTGGTCTTCGGTCTGACGGTGATCGGGGCGGCGCTGGCGCTGATGATCTGGGTAGAGGACACCCTCCCCTGGGTCCACGCCGAGCACGCCCAGATGAAAGCGGACGGGGCGCATACGGGGGATGACGGCGCGCATTGGCTCAGCATCTTCCTGCTGGTCTCGTTCCGTCACGCGACATACCGGGCTTTGTGCCAGGGCGGCGTCGTCAACAAGATCGCCGATACGCTGGTCTGGGCGCTGTTCCCGGTCTATTTCCGCGCCAACCACCTCAGCCTGGTCCAGATCGGCTGGATCACGGGAATTTACGCCATGGTCTGGGGCCTGTCGCAACTATGGACCGGGCATCTGGCCGATCGGCTGGGTCGCAAGCCGCCGATCGTGGCCGGATTTTTCCTGCTTGCGCTCGGCATCGCGCTGACCGCGGCGACCGGCGCGATTCTCTGGTGGAGCGCCGCCGCCGCCATCATGGGCGTCGGGATGGCGCTGCTCTATCCCAATCTGATCGCCGCCATGGCCGATCTCGCGCCGCCGCTGTGGCGCGGCCGGGCGCTTGGCACATATCGCTATTGGCGCGACACCGGCTATGCCATCGGCGCGCTGACTCTCGGCGCCGTCGCCGAATGGGCCCACGGCGCAACGCCCGCGATATGGACGACCGCCGTCCTGGTCGCCCTGTCGGGCCTGTGGATCGCGCTGGCGGTCGAGGAAAGCCGGCCGCGCGCCAAGCCGAGGCCATTGCCGGCGTCGGCCGATGTTTCGAACGCATCGAGAAGCGGTTGATTCAAGCGGAGGGTCCGGCTGCCATGCTGCCCTGACCCGACGTTCGGCCTATGACGGGAATCCGCCCATCAGAGCCCTCCAGACTCGGGAACCAATTTGGCTTTCGCCGCTAGCGACCGCCGATCGCCGGGGCCTTGATGCGGCGGTCCGCCTCCGCCAGAATTTCGTCCCGCATCGACCCCGCCGGGAATTTCTCCGCGCTCTTGCGGTATGGCTTGAGCGCCGGAATATCAGCGGGACCCGGAATTTTTGCGGGCCAACAGGCGTTGTTGCCCCACGATTTGATGACCCTGAGCGGTTTGGGCATGAGTGCGGCGTCAATCGAACCTATCCGAGCGCGGTCGAGCGTGCTGAACGCAATGTCTCCATCGACAACATCGCGCGCATCACCGACGGCTTGCAGGTCGAGCCGTGGCTGCTTTTGAGGGACCAATGAACCCACTCATATGCGGTTGATCGGGAGTCGTTGAGCCGATACCGTGCAGCGCATTCTTTTCGAGGAATCAGATGCTCACCGGCGAATTGCGCAACAAGATCGACGCCATCTGGAACGACTTCTGGTCGGGCGGGCTGTCGAATCCGCTCCAGGTCATCGAGCAGATCACCTATCTGATCTTCATCAAGCGGCTCGACGAGATGCAGGAGGTCGAGGAGCGCAAGGCGAACATGCTCGGCCGACCATTGGAGCGCCGGATTTTCCCCGAAGGCGCCGACAAGAACGGCCATCCGTTCGAGGAATTGCGCTGGTCGCGGTTCAAGCATTTCGCCGGGCCGAAAATGTTCGACCTTTTCGAAACCCGCGTCTTTCCCTTCCTGCGCGGCCTCAACGGCAATGGCGGCGCCTATGCCAGACACATGCGCGACGCGCGGTTCCAGATTCCGAGTCCGCAACTCCTGACCAAGGTCGTCGAGAAGCTCGATCATGTGGACATGGGCGATCGCGACACCAAGGGCGATCTCTATGAATACATGCTGGCGAAGATCGCCTCGGCCGGCCAGAACGGCCAGTTCCGCACGCCGCGCCACATCATCGCGCTGATGGTCGAACTGACCCAGCCGAAGCCCAATGACGTCATCTGCGACCCCGCCGCCGGCACCTGCGGTTTTCTGGTCGCGGCGGGCGAATTTTTGCGCAAACATCACCCGGAGATGTTCCGCGACGACCGGCTGAGGAAGCACTTTCACACCAAAATGTTCAACGGCTTCGATTTCGACCCGACCATGCTGCGCATTGGCGCGATGAACATGGCGCTCCACGGGGTCGAGGACGCCAATGTCGCCTATCGCGACTCTCTTGCCGAGGATCATTCCGAGGACGCTGGCGCCTATTCGCTGGTTCTGGCCAATCCGCCCTTCGCCGGTTCCCTCGACAATGAGACGACGGCCAAGGATTTGCAGCGCATCGTCAAGACCAAGAAGACGGAACTGCTGTTCATCGCTCTTTTCCTGCGGCTGCTGAAGGTCGGCGGGCGGGCGGCGGTGATCGTGCCCGATGGCGTCCTGTTCGGCTCGTCCAAGGCGCACAAGGATTTGCGCCGGATGCTGGTCGAGGAAAACAAGCTCGACGCGGTGATCAAACTGCCGTCCGGCGTGTTCCGGCCCTATGCCGGCGTTTCGACCGCCATTCTGGTCTTCACCCGCACCGGAGTCGGCGGCACGGATTTCGTCTGGTTCTATGACGTGCAGGCCGACGGCTGGTCGCTCGACGACAAGCGCCAGCCGCTGCTGGCGCCGGAAAAGCTCGGCCCCACGCCCGAGGCGGAACTGGATGAGGCCGAGGAGGCCAGGAACAATCTGCCCGACGTGCTGATGCGCTGGGAGGAGCGCGCTTCCGCCGAGCTTTTACGCCCGCGCACGGCGCAGAGCTTTTGCGTGCCCAAGGCCGACATTGAAGCGGCGGGCTACGACCTGTCGCTCAACCGCTATCGCGAGGTCGAACACGAGGACGTCGAACACGACAGCCCGCGCGAGATTCTGGCCGACTTGCGCAGAATCGAGGCGGAGATTTCGGAAGGCATGGCGCGGCTTGAGGAGATACTGGGGTGAAGAAAGTCCCCCTGAATCAGATAGCCACGTTCAATCCGTCGGCACCCGTTCTAAGCGGTGCCGAGGAGCTTGCCTTTGTTCCGATGGCCGCGGTTTCCGAACAAGGGCAAATGGCGGTTTCGGAAACGTTGGTCGCGAGCGACTTGAAATCAGGATACAACTACATGCAAAGCGGCGACGTACTCGTCGCTAAGATCACGCCATGTTACGAGAACAACAAAATCGCCGTCGCCGATTTCCAACAGCGTCACGGCTTTGGCTCAACGGAATTTCACGTTATAAGAGTGCGCGGCGATCGCCTCAATAACCGTTTTCTCCTTCATTATCTTCGGCAAGACCGCGTGCGTGCCGAAGGCGCGCGGCGCATGACCGGAAGCGCCGGGCAACGGCGTGTGCCGAGAAGTTTTCTTGAAGAGCTTAAAATCCCCCTTCCGCCCCTCGTCGAACAGCGGCGGATCGCGGCGATCCTCGATCAGGCCGACGACCTGCGCCGCTTGCGGCGGGAGGCGTGGGACACGCTACAGCGATTTGTTACGTCATCGTTTTATGACATTTTCGGCGATCCCGTCGTCAATCCGAGACGCTGGCCGGTCATTCGGCTCGGTGTTGCGGGACAATTGGATCGTGGCGTATCGAAACGTCGCCCGCGAAACGACCCGGCCTTATTGGGCGGCCCTTACCCACTGGTGCAGACTGGCGATATCGCAAATTGTGATGGCCATATCGGTGAGTATCGCTCCACTTATTCCGAGCTTGGCCTCAACCAAAGCAGGCTTTGGCCCGCAGGTACGCTTTGCATCACGATTGCCGCGAACATTGGAAAAGTTGGGGTTCTGCAATTCGATGCGTGTTTCCCTGATAGCGTAGTCGGATTTAAACCGAAGAAGGAATTCGAGGTCGACTTCGTCCGTGAGTGGTTCAAATTCCTTCAACCGATTCTTGAACGCGACGCACCGCAGTCGGCGCAGAAAAACATCAATCTAGCAATTTTGCGCGATTTGGAGATCATTGCGCCACCTGCTGGCCTTCAACGCGCCTTCGCCGCCCGCGTCGCCGAGATCGACAAACTCAAAGGCGCCCACCGCGCCCATCTCGAAAAACTCAACGCCCTGTTCGCCTCGTTGCAAAACAGCGCCTTTCGCGGCGGACTCGGCGGAATTCAAGAAAAGGTGGCTGAAGCGATCGCATGACAAAGGAGTTTTCTCCGACTGCTTTCGACTGATCGCTTAAGCCCGTTCGCCATCTTCAACAGCCAAACGCGGAGTTAATCCGATTCCGGCATTTTCAGAGGCGACGACAGCGAAAAGGATGTTACCATTGCAATAAGATGCCGAGGGAGGCGCAGCGACTATGCCAACAATGGGGGATTTTCTGCGCGACAAGCAGGTCATCGGAGCGTTTTGAATGAGCCACGTTCCCGATATGCGCCAGAGTGAATTTTATAATTATATGGCTCCGATCAATATGGATGAGGGGCTCGAGCCCCTTTTTAGCGACTTGGTCCGCACGGCGGCTTTCCAACGCTTGCGCGACGTCAAATTCCTCGGCGGAATCGACTACCTTCTCGTGCGCGCGCCTAATGGCGCGCCAACGAACGCACGCTTTACCCGCTTTCAGCATAGCCTGGGTGTTGCTCGCCTTGCGCTGCTTTATGCCGATCTAAAAAACCTCCCGAGGTGCAGTAGGCAACTGGCGTATGCCGCCGCGCTTTTGCATGATATCGGCCATGCGCCTCTATCGCATTCCCTTGAGCCAGTGTTTGAGGAAGAATTCGGCGTCAACCATCACGAAATCGCCGAAGAGATCATTACGGGAAAGAATTCGCTTGGCGCAGAAGTGTTCTCAGTGCTGAAAAGCTACGGCGTTGATCCCGAACAGGTCATTGCCATTATAAGCGGCGACGATGATCCTTTTGACGGTTTTTTTTCCGGCCCTATCAATTTCGATACGATCGAAGGTGTTCTACGCTCGCGCCGCTATGTTAACCCCGTTGCGATATCCCCTTTGCCGACCGATATCGTTCGCGCTGCGACTTTTCGCAATTCACCTGCGGACCGGCAGCTCGTCGACTCCTTCTGGCGTTGCAAGGACGAAGTTTATCGAATTGTCATTAGGTCCCGCCCCGGCGTTACGGCGGATTATCTTTGCCAACGCGTAGCGCGTAAATGCCTCACGAAACAGGACTTCTTCAAGACCGAAAAGGCATTGTTTGCAAAGCTACCAAAACTGCGTCACGTCCTGAAAGTCTGCCGGTCTCCTTCCAAGGAGATGCTGAACATTTTTGAGCCAATCTCATACAAAGAGCGAAATTTTCATATTGACCAGGAGGGAGATTTCTTCGAAAGAAACGATAAGCGCCGCTATAGGCAGTCAAAGCGTGAAAAAGTACTTTTTATGCATGGGGAACTCGCATAGCGTAATCATATTGGGCCAAGGAATGCAATATGCCCCGCCAAGCAGCAAAAGCATTTTCAAATCAAAAGCTTGCTGAGCTTAGGTCTAAGCTTTCGGGCCTCATCCCTGAAGGTTCAATTGCAATCACGTTCGGCTCCTTCGCCCGCCGAGAGGCTTCAGACCAATCTGACATCGACTATATTATCGTTGGCCCCGACGGGGACGTTGCGTCGGAAAGGGTCATGATGACCAAAATCGAGGAGACAATCGCTGCTATTGTTCCCATCGAACCTTCCCCAGGTGGCGCTTTCGCTAAATATATCGTCCGCGACGATATGCTTAAAAATCTTGGTGGGAACAACGACAGTAATGAAACGCTGACGCGTCGCATGCTGCTGCTCCTAGAAGGTGAGTGGCTGTGCGCAGAGTCGGCTTTCAAAAGCTTTCGACGTGAGTTGCTCGGGCGTTATGTCGACGGGACACCAAAAGATCACCAGCTAGCGCTCTTCTTGATGAATGACATCATTCGTTACTGGCGGACAATGACGGTCGATTACATGTATAAGACTACGGAAGACCAGAAGCCGTGGGCGATCAGGAACATAAAGCTGGTTTTTTCGCGCAAACTCATGTATGCGAGTGGGCTTTTCAGTGTCGGTATGACGTTGGAGATGAGTGCGCAGCAAAAAATTGATACACTCGACAGGCTGTTTTCTATTCCCGCAATCGAGCGCATGGAAGAGATATGCGGGAAGGACAAAATGGTCAAGGTTCTGGGCTGCTATAATCTTTTCCTTGAGCGCATTGGCGATTCAAGCGTCAGGGCGGCCCTGAAGGCGGTAAAGCCCGGTGATCATAAAAATCCGACATTCCGAGAACTAAAGAACGAGGGCCACAAATTCACGCGGGAATTATTGCTGGCGTTCGACGGAACCTTTCACACGACGCATCCGATAAGACGCGCTATTTTCTTCTGATTGAGATCACCACGAATAGCTTAGGCGCTAGACATGAGCTTCCAAAACGGCTCTGATGGCACCATCATGTCCCAGTTCCTTTTCCTCAAAGGCGAATTTCCCGAAATCTTCGCCGCCGCAGCCAAGGCGGAGGCCCAGGCGCACGCTGACGCCCGCGCTGCTGGGCTTTATGGGCGCATCGCGCTGGAGACCATGATTGATTGGCTCTACCGGCATGAAAAAAGTCTGAGAACGCCCTATCAGGACAATCTCGCCGCCTTTCTCGCCGAACCCAGTTTTCAGGCTCTGGTCGGCCAGACGCTCGCCGTCAAGGCGCGTTTCGTCAAGGACGTCGGCAACGCCGCCGCGCATGGCAAGCCGGTCTCAGGCCAGCAGGCGGCGACGGCGCTGCGCGAATTCTTCCATCTCGCCTATTGGCTCGCCCGCACCTACGCCAAGGGCGCCAAGCCGCCGGACGACGCCGCCTTCAGGATCGAAGACCTGCCGCGCCTGACGGCGGTTCCGGCGGCGACGCTGGCGCAACTCAATGAAATCGCCCGCCGCTTCCAGGACACGATCCGCGCCCGTGAAGACGCCGAGAACGCCCGCCGCGCCAGCGAGGAAGGCCGCGCCGCCCTGGAGGCCGAACTCGCGGCGGTTCGCGCGGAAATCGCCGCTGTGCGCGCCGCCAACGAAACAATTCCCGACCGCCACGATTACAATGAAGCCGCGACCCGCGACCTGTTCATCGACACGCTGCTGCGGGAGGCGGGATTCGACCCCCAGGCGTCCGACACGGTCGAGGTCGAGGTTTCGGGCATGCCGACCGGCAGCGGTCAGGGCTTTGTCGATTATGTCCTGCGCGGCGCCGACGGAAAGCCTCTGGGCCTGGTCGAGGCGAAGCGCACGCGAAAAGACCCGCGCGCCGGCCAGCAGCAGGCCAAGCTCTATGCCGATTGTCTGGAGCGGCAATATGGCCAGCGGCCGATCATCTTTTTCACCAATGGCTACGAACATTGGATTTGGGACGATCTGAACGCCCCGCCGCGCCCGATCCAGGGCTTTCTGAAAAGGGACGAGCTGGCGCTGATGATCCAGCGCCGGACCATGAAAAAGCCGCTGGCGCCGGAGGACATCGACCGGTCCATCGTCGAGCGGCCCTACCAGCACCGCGCCATCCGCCGCGTCGCGGAAGCCTTCGAGCGCGACAAGCAGCGCAAGGCCTTGCTGGTGATGGCGACGGGCGCCGGCAAGACCCGGACGGTGATCGCGCTTTGCGACCTGCTGATGCGCGCCAACTGGGTCAAGCGCGTGCTGTTCCTGGCCGATCGCACCGCCTTGGTCAGACAGGCCGCCAACGCCTTCAAGAAACATCTGCCGAGCGCGGCGACGGTCAATCTGCTGACCGACAAGAACCAGGAAGGCCGGGTCTATGTCTCGACCTATCCCACCATGATGGGGCTGATTGACGAGGCGGATTCCGCCGAGCGGCGTTTCGGCGTCGGCCATTTCGATTTGATCGTGATCGATGAAGCGCACCGCTCCGTCTATCGCAAATTCAAGGCGATCTTCGACTATTTCGACAGCTATCTGGTTGGCCTGACCGCCACGCCGAAAGGCGAGGTCGACCGCGACACCTATCGCCTGTTCGACCTGCAGACCGGCGTGCCGACCGACGCCTATGGGCTCGACGACGCGGTCAAGGACGGCTGGCTCGTCCCGCCCAGAGTCAAATCGCTCACCACCGACTTTCTCGACCGTGGCATCGCCTATGATCAGCTCTCCGACGACGAGAAGGAGAAATGGGACGCGATCGAATGGGACGAGGATGGCAATGTGCCCGGCGCGGTCGAGCCGCCGGCCCTGAACAAATGGCTGTTCAACGCCGACACCGTCGACCGGGTTCTGGAGCACCTGATGCGCGAGGGGCAGAAGGTCGAGGACGGCGACCGGCTGGGCAAAACCATCATTTTCGCCAAGAACAGCGACCACGCCCATTTCATCGCAAAGCGATTCGACGCGAATTACCCGCATTATGCCGGCCATTTCGCTAGAACGATCGATTATTCGATCTCCTATGCGCAATCGCTGATCGACGATTTTTCGACCTCGTCGAAGGCGCCGCATATCGCCATATCCGTCGACATGCTCGACACCGGCATTGACGTGCCCGAGGTGCTGAATCTGGTTTTCTTCAAGCCGGTGCGGTCGAAGACCAAGTTCTGGCAGATGATTGGGCGCGGCACGCGGCTGTGCGAAAACCTGTTCGGGCCGGGCCGCGACAAGGAGTTCTTCACCATCTTCGACTGGTGCCGGAATTTCGAGTTCTTCAACGAAAATCCGGGCAGGTCTGAGGGCGCGGCCGGCGACCCGTTGTCGAAACGCCTGTTCGACGCCCGCGTGGCTTTGATCGGCCAGATCGACGCCGCCCCCGCGACCGACGATGAAAAAGGCAAGGCGGTCGTTGAATTGCGCGGCGCGCTGGCCTCGGCGTTGCGCGAGGAAGTGCGGGGGATGAACCTCGAAAATTTCCTCGTGCGGCCGAACCGCCGGTCGGTCGAGAAATTTTCGGAGGAGGACGCTTGGTCGCGGCTCGACGCCGACGCCCGGCAGGAACTGGCCGAACATGTCGCCGGCCTGCCGACCTCGGTGACCGACGACGATCTCGCCGCCAAACAATTCGACCTGACCATCTATCGCACCCAGATCGCCCTGCTTCAGGCCGACGCCGCCTTCGCCGGCCTGAAGAAGCGAATCCGGGAAACGGCGTCGCTTCTCGAAGAGCTGGCCAATGTCCCGATGGTCGCCGCCGAACTGGGCTTGATCCAGGAGGTCCAAACGGAAGAATTCTGGCAGGGGATCACCCTGCCGATGCTGGAATCGGTCCGCCGCCGCCTGCGCGCGCTGGTTAAGCTGATCGAGTTCAAGAAGCGGCCGGTGGTCTATTCCGATTTCGAAGACCGTGTGGGGGCGGCGACCGAGATCGAGGTGCGCGGCGTGCCGGTGGGGACCGACGTGGACGCCTTTCGCCGCAAGGCGCGGGTGTTCCTGCGCCCCTATGAAAATCACATCGCGGTCTTGAAGCTTCGGCGCAACGAGCCTCTGACGGCCAGCGACCTTGCGGAATTGGAGCATATGTTTGTCGAGGCGGGCGTCGACGCCGAATCCTTGGGCCAGTTGCAGGCGGAAGGGGGGCTTGGGCGTTTCGTTCGCTCCCTCGTTGGCCTCGACCGCGAGGCGGCGCAGGCGGCCTTTGCCGAATTTTTGGACGGGCGAAATTTGACCGCCAACCAGCACGAGTTCTTGAATCTCGTTATCGACCATCTCACGGCGCGCGGCGTGATGGACCCCAAACTGCTTTACGAGGCGCTCTTCACCGACTTCAACGACCTCGGTGTCGAGGGCGTCTTTCCGAAGGCTGACGTGGTGAAGCTGGTCGAAATACTGCGCGAAGTGGATAAGCGGAGCGCAGCGTAAGGGTGGGATGAACCCATGCGCTGAAAATGACGGCATTGCATTTGGCGCGCCGACGCCTTCGATACCTCCGGCGCGTCTTTGCTCGCTATAAGCTCGCTAGACCTTTCCAGAACGCCGGACCTGCGACACATAACTTATTGAAAAACATGGCGCACCCGAAGGGATTCGAACCCCTGGCCTCTGCCTTCGGAGGGCAGCGCTCTATCCAGCTGAGCTACGGGTGCTCGGCGACCTGTTTAGCCGATGGCCTGCGCTTCGGCAAAGTAAATTTGCGCGGTCTTCCGGTGGCTTGAACGTCCCTGCCTTGATCCGCCCTTGGGGAGGCGCGGGGCTTGGCTTATAACGGAGTCCGTCGCGCGACCGCGGCTCCCTCGAATCGATGCGCATGACCGACGCTCCCCATCCCCTCGCTCCCGGCGACCATGTCTTTCTCGTCGACGGCTCGAACTTCATCTTTCGCGCTTTTTTCCAGTCGATCCGCCAGGACCGCAAATACAACTACCGCGCCGACCAGCTTCCCACCGGCGCGGTGCGGCTGTTCTGCGCCAAATTGCTGCAATTCGTCCGCGACGGGGCGGCCGGGGTCCATCCGACCCATCTCGCCATCATTTTCGACAAGAGCGAAAATTCCTTCCGCAAGGAAATCTACCCCGCCTACAAGGCCAACCGCGCCGAGCCGCCGGAAGACCTCGTTCCGCAGTTTCCCCTGTTTCGCGCGGCGGTGCGCGCCTTCGGCCTGGAGCCGGTGGAGCAGGATGTCTACGAGGCCGACGACCTGATCGCGACCTACGCGAAACAGGCGACCGAAGCCGGCGCCGACGTCACGATCATATCCGCCGACAAGGATCTGATGCAACTCGTGGGCCCAGGCGTCGCCATGTATGACCCGGCGTCGGGCGAGCGCGAGGAACGCAAGATCGGGCGTGAGGAGGTGATCGCCTATTTCGGCGCGCCGCCGGAAAAGGTGGTGGACATTCAGGCCCTGGCCGGCGATTCGACCGACAATGTGCCCGGCGCGCCGGGCATCGGCGTCAAGACCGCCGCCCAGCTCATCAATGACTATGGCGATCTCGACACATTGATCGCCCGCGCCGGCGAGATCAAACAGAACAAGCGCCGCGAGACCCTGACCGACCCCGAGGTGATCGAAAAGGTTCGCCTGTCCAAAAGGCTGGTGCGGCTGGTCGACGACGTGAAGGTCAAGACGCCGCTGGACGACCTGCGCCTCCATCAGCCGGAGGGCAAGACCCTGGTCGCTTTTCTCAAGGCGATGGAATTCACCACCATCACCCGGCGCGTCGGCGAATTGTTCGATGTCGATGTCTCGGCCATCGACCCCGATCCCGCTTTTGTCGGCGCCCAGGGCTGGCGCGGCCGGAACGGCGACGTCGCGCCGCCCGCGCCCGAACAGCCGGAACAGGCGCCCGCGCCTCACGAGGACGCGCCGGCGCTCACGCCCGAAGCCTTGGCCAAGGCTCGTGCCGAAAAGGCCGCGGCGGCGCCAGTGGAGCGAGACAAATATGTCTGCGTTTCCTCGCTCGACGAGCTTGCCGGCTGGGTTTCGGAGGCCTTCGAGGCAGGCGTCGTCTGTTTCGACACCGAGACCGATTCGCTCGATCCGATGCAGGCCAATCTGGTCGGCGTCTCGCTGGCGCTGGCGCCCAGCCGCGCCTGCTACATCCCGCTCGGCCACCGGACGCCCGGGGCGCAAGACCTGTTCGGCGGTGGCGATCTGGCGCCGGGCCAGCTCGCCTTGAGCGAAACGCTCGACCTGCTGCGCCCGCTGCTGACCGCGCCCTCGGTGGTGAAAATCGCGCAGAACGTCAAATATGACTGGTTGGTGCTCGCCCAGCACGGGATCGAGGTCGCGCCGGTCGAGGACACGATGCTGGCCTCCTATGCGCTCGACGCCGGGCTCAACGGCCATGGCATGGACGAATTGTCGGCTAAATTCCTGGGCCACAAGCCGATCGCCTTCAGCGAGGTCGCCGGCCAGGGCAAGAGTTTCATCGGCTTCGCCCGCGTCCCGCTCGACAAGGCCACCGAATATTCGGCGGAAGACGCCGACGTGACATTGCGCCTGTGGGACGTGCTGCGGGCCCGTCTCGTCGCCGAGAGCATGGCCACGGTTTACGAGACTTTGGAGCGGCCGATGCCGGTCGTGCTGGCGCGCATGGAGCAGCGTGGCATTTCCATCGATCGCGCCGTTCTGTCGCGGCTGTCCGGCGAATTCGCCCAGGACATGGCGCGGCTGGAGGCGGAAATCCAGGAACTTGCCGGGGAGAATTTCAACCCCGGCTCGCCCAAGCAACTGGGCGACATATTGTTCGGCAAATTCGGCCTGCCCGGCGGAAAGAAGACCGCGACCGGCGCTTGGTCCACCTCGGCGAGCGTGCTGGACGATCTCGCCGAACAGGGCAATGAACTGGCCGCGCGGGTGCTGGACTGGCGTCAGGCGCAGAAATTGCGCTCGACCTACGCCGAGGCCCTGCCGCGTTTCGTCCATCCGCGCACCGGGCGGGTCCATACGTCTTATTCCTTGGCGGCGACTTCGACGGGGCGGCTGTCGTCGTCAGAGCCCAATCTGCAGAATATTCCAGTGCGCAACGAGGCCGGGCGCAAAATCCGCCGCGCTTTTGTCGCCGGCGCCGGCCAAAAGCTGATCTCGGCGGATTATTCCCAGATCGAGCTGCGCCTGCTCGCCCATGTCGCCGATATTCCGCAGCTCAAACAGGCTTTTGCTGAGGGCAAGGACATTCACGCGCTGACGGCGTCGGAAATTTTCGGCGTGCCGGTTGAGGGCATGCCCTCGGAAATCCGCCGCCGCGCCAAGGCAATCAATTTCGGCATCATCTATGGCATTTCCGCCTTCGGACTCGCCAACCAGCTCGGCATCCCGCGCGAGGAGGCGGGCGCCTTCATAAAACTCTATTTCGAGCGTTTCCCCGGCATACGCGCCTATATGGAGGCGACGAAAAAGCTGTGTCGCGACCAGGGCTATGTGACCACCCTGTTCGGGCGCAAATGCCATTATCCGCGCATCGCTTCGAGCAACGCCTCGGAGCGCGCCTTCAACGAGCGCGCCGCGATCAACGCCCCGCTGCAAGGATCGGCGGCCGATATCATCCGCCGCGCCATGATCCGCATGGACGCGGCGCTGGAGCGGGAGAAACTGCGCGCGCAAATGTTGTTGCAGGTCCATGACGAACTGGTGTTCGAGGCGCCGGAGTCCGAAGTCGAGGCGACGATCGAAGTGGTGCGCGAGGTGATGGAGCAGGCGGCGCTCCCCGCTGTGCGGCTCTCGGTTCCGCTGCTGGTCGAGGCGCGCGCCGCCGGCAACTGGGACGAGGCGCATTAGAGAGGCTTGGAAAGAAAAGTCCGCGACGCGCCGGGCGGGAAATTTTCGATTCTTCCGGCGACGACAAAGCCCTGAGCGCGATAGAAACATTCCGCCGCCGGGCTGAATGTGTCGAGATAGAGCCCGGCGCAATTTTTTTCGCACGCGAAAACCTCGGCTTCGGCCAGCAAGGCGCATCCCACGCCTTTGCCGCGCCAATCGGGCGCGACGAAAAACTGCGCGACATAGAGCCAGCGCCAGTGGATCACGCCCTTGATCCCGCCGACCCAGCCGCCCGACGCGTCATGCGCGGCGAGCGCGAAAGGGCTTTCGTCGCGCGGGCCGAAGGCGGCGGCGACGTCCTCGGCCAGGCGCGCCGCGGTCTCGGCGCCCGCGCCGGGTCCCGTCTGGCGGGCGATGCGAAAGGATTTGGGTTCGGACGCGATTTGGCTCATTGATCCCGGAATGAAAAAAATCCTGTGTTTCGCCTTGGCAGTCTGGCTCTTGGCGCCGTCGGGCGCAAGCGCGGCGCCTGACTGCGCCGCGCCGGTGTCGGTCGCCGCGCCGCTCGACGGGCCTTTGCAGCCCGCGAGCCGGGTGAAGGATTTGCGCGTCGCGCTGCAGGATTGCCGCCGCCTGGACGGCCAAGGGGCTCAAGAGGTTCTGGCGACCCGGACGTTCAGCGTGGACGGCGAGGACCTGTTTCTGGCGGTGGACCCGGAAAAGCTGACCACGCGACTGGAACGCGCCGCCTGCTGGACCTGCGCGCCGACAACGCCTGACGCGAAAAGCCAAACCCGCTTCCTGCGGGCGGTGCGGGATTACTCCAATGCGCCGGGCAAAAAACTTCCCGCGGGCGCGACCTGGTTCG
>JAJYCZ010000244.1 GCA_021777915.1 Pseudomonadota bacterium
CGCGGCTGTTTGGGCCGCACGCAGCGTCGCCGAGCGCCACGATATTGAAGGACTGGGCCGCCGACGGGTTCACCGCGACGCAAGCGGATTGTCTCGGCGGCGGCGCGCCTGCTTCGACTGGTCATTCCTGGACGGGCGACGCATGGCGTGATCGCATCAGCTTGGCGGGCAGCGAAACGGCTGTATTCGAGCCCGGCTATCTTGCCGGCGCGGTCGACGCGGCGGAGCGCGCCGTGGCCAATCTGCTCGCGAGCGCAGCGGCTGCGCGGAGCGCGCGCCCTATGACGTTTTGACCTCGACGGTGCTTGGGGCCGGCGATGCCACGGCGAAGCCGACGAAAACACCATGAACGTGCAACTTGCAGTCACCTGCAAGTCGCTCGAAGCTGCGCGTCACGGACGCGCTGCGACCGGCATGATGATGGACATCATTCCAACTCGCCCTGCGGCGGCAAGGCGATCAAGGCCACAACTCGTCTTGTCGACCCAAAATGCTCATGAGGCCGGCCTTTTGCTTCGGCGTCAGGTCCTTCAACGCCACGCGCAAGAGGCGGACGAGTTCCTGAAACAGGTATTCGTCATCGTCGGTGTGCGGAAGGCCGGCATGGCAGTGCGCCCGTTGTTGGCCAAAAAGCGTGAGCCAGAGGTCGAGAGCGGTCGCGCGGGTCCGGCCGAAGCGGCGAATGTCGCCGAGCACGCGATTGCTGATGACCATGCACTTCCGGACGCCGCCGGCGACCTCGTATCCTTCGATCATCAGCGCCAACTCGGACGCTTCCTCGAAGGTCATCACCATCGGGATCGCGGCGAAATCGCCGTGGCGAACCGCTTTCAGAAAATCCATGACCTACCTTTTGTTGTCGCGGGGAAAGTCGTCGATGGCGCCGGCGACGACAGGATCAAGCCGAGTTGGCGCGCCGACAATGCGACCTGGGTCAACCGCGACGGGGTCCATGCTTTACCGTTCAGGTCGTCGAGGCCGCGTCGACCAAGTTCGACGCCGATGCGGTCGAGGGGCCAGCCGGCGCTTTCGAGTTCGGTGATTGCCCGCGCGCGGGAGTCCAAGAACAGCCGCAGCGCGAAACCCGCCGACGGGCGATCAAGCTCGGGAACCACGCGAACCGGCATTAGCTACGCTGCCGGGTTGATCGCCAACGCGACGAAGACGACCAGCGCGGACAAAACGAAGGCGCGCCGACTCGGATGCGGTATCCCCATGTTTGCCCTTCTCGGAGCCGCAGCTTTGGTCCACCTTGCCGGGACCGGAAGAATGGTGACGACTGACGGTCGTCCTCTTGCAGCCGCCCGTATTTGGTTCCCTACGTCGCCTGTCGCAAGGTGCCCCAGGCGCGACCTGCCGCCGTGGTTAACTCGGCGGGATCGTCGCTTCCACCCTCACCGGCAGTCGGATGGCGAAAGTACGGGCGAAAGCCTTGGCATTCGCATTTCTGAATTGCGGGAAAAGACGGATTTTAGTGTTTCTGAATATGTAAAAACCACCTTGCGATTCGCCATCGCGCTTGCAGTTATTGGCGTGCCGGCGGGGCGTCTGAGAACCCCAACCTCCGCGCCGAGACTCAAGGTTAGCACGCGCGCTCGTCGACCGAGCGAAATCGTCCGCGTTTCGGGAGCGCCGCGTTGCACTACTGTCCGCTGCGGCCGGAGCACGCCACGTGGTGGGAGTCGTCGCTCGTGACGCAGGCTTGGGCTCCGCCACGCAATGCACGTTGCGGAGCAAAGGTTTTGTTGACCAGTTCATGTGCCGCTGAGCCGGCATTGGTCAAGGGCAACCTTTCAAGCCCGGGTGACGCGCGCCCCCAACTTTGGCGATGGTCGCTCGCCGGGGCTAGGAGGGCCGCTGAGGCCCATCGGCGAGGTCGAGGCGCCACAAATAGTCCCGCGCCCTAAATCGGTCTAGGCGGGCTTCTCTGCGCGGCGGCCCGGTTCGTAGTAGTGGCGCAGGCTCTCGGGGATTTCCGGGTCGAGCGCAACGTGCTGATTCATGGGGTCAGTCCTTGGCGGTGTATTCGTCGTTGAACAAGGCGTCGAAAGCGTTGAGGCCGACCTTCTTCGGCTTCGGCGGCGCAGGCTCGCTTGCAGGTGACTGCAATTTCGGCGCGTCGACCATGGGCGACTTTGCCGGCTTCGGCTTCGGGGCATACATGCCCTCGTATTTCTTGTGGGTGATGAACAGCGCCATGGCCTGCGAACGGTGCGCGGCGAGGAACAGGTGGCTGTAATCGTAATTCTTCGATCCCTTCGGCGAGGCGACGCTCTTGCCGCCCTGCGGTCCCGTCACACCCTCGAAAGTGGCTTTGCCGATCATGCCCTTGTTCTTGAGCGACGACGCCCAGGTGTTCCAGTTGTCGACCGCCCAGCGCAGGAAATCGAGACGATGGCCGGGCGGCACGAGATTGAACACCGGCTTGAGCGCCCCCACCACAGCACCGGGCGTAGCGATGGAAGCGCTAGGCACGTAGCCGCCTTGTTTGATGAGCCGGAGCTTGATGAAACATTCAGCGAAGCCATGAGGGGTCTTTTCGGCTTCCCAAGATTCAATTTTGACCGGGGGCATTTCTTTCAAACTCGATACCGAGTCAAGCCCCTTATTGATTTTCATGTCTTTCTCCTGCTCCAATTTTTGAATCTCTACGTCTTCCCCTTCCGGCAAAATTTGAATCTGAGAAACCCCGTTCGCGATCCCCGAATAGGGGTCGCAACTGGATTCGGTAAAGGTAGGTTTAAGGAAGGGAAGGGACTCTTCTATGGAGAAGGGCGATTTATCCCCTGTTACAGGGTCAGCCGGTCCCCCATCATAGGGTTGGCTGATCCCCGATATAGGGGTCAAATTAACCCCCACAGCTTCATCGACCGGGGGCTCATCTTGACTTTGGCCAATTTTGAACGGGCTCATCGGCTGCGTTGGACGCGGAACATTGGGTCGTTTTCGACGATCTCGTGAGCGCTGTCGAGCCTGAGCTTCATCCGACCGAGGTTCCCGAAAGTCGTCCACCGCTCTTTGACGTTTGACCAGTAGAACAGCTCAAAGCGATCGGTGTCGGGGATAGGCCGCAGCCGCGCGATCGTGTGCGCCGTGCGACGGTCGACGATCACATAGGCGCCGCGGTTCCATTCGACATCGTGCCTCGCGAACCGGGCAGCGATCTGGGCGAGTGTCGTGTCGGATTTAATCATAGTGGCCCGGGAGCCGATTGATTCGATTTGTCGCACCGGAGCAATATTGCCGCGATTCAGTTCGCCGATTCTACCGATGGGATGCGACACTCTCATCTTCCCCCCAGCTCGTCCGGGTCTGCGCTGCCGGAACGTTTCCTGTTTCGGCTCGCGGGGTTCGCGGATTTGTTCACGCGTCCGACCTGGTCGAACGTTCTGGTGCTGCTGGCCGGCGTCATCTTGGCGCCCGGCCGGCGAACGGTCTCGACGGCGCTACGCATCCTGGGGCGCGAAGGCGATCCCGATTTTTGCACCTTCCACCGTATCCTCAATCGGGCGGCGTGGTCGTCCCGGGCCGTGGCGCGCCAGCTGCTGATCGTGTTGGTGAACGCCTTGGCGCCGCCCGACGCCCCGATCGTGATCGGCCTCGACGACACCATCGAGCGGCGCTGGGGCGCCAAGATCAGCGCCCGCGGCATCTAT
>JAJYCZ010000245.1 GCA_021777915.1 Pseudomonadota bacterium
GGCAAGACCGGCGATCAAATCGCGGCCCGCCTTCGATCGGGGGTTAACAAGATCGTCAAGCTCTGCCAAAAGCAGGGCGAAGCTCATGGGGGCGCGGCATGACCCAGACGATCGTAAAACCTTCCGCCAAAAAAGCGCTGCTGATCGACGGCAAGGCCGCGTCGGCGGCGGTGCTGGAGCGCGTGGCGCGCGAAGCAGCAGGCCTGGAGGTCAAGCCGGGCCTCGCGGTCGTGCTCGTGGGCGAGGATCCGGCGAGTCAGGTCTATGTGAAATCCAAGGGCAGGGCGGCCCATTCCTGCGGCTTCCATTCGGTGCAGCACGACCTGCCGGCGACGACCTCCGAGGCCGAGCTGATCCGTCTGGTGCAATCGCTCAACGCCGATCCAGCCATTCACGGCATTCTCGTGCAATTGCCGCTGCCGGCGGGGATCGATTCGACAAAAGTTCTTGAGACAATAGCGCCGGAAAAGGACGTGGACGGTTTTCACCCCGTGAATGTCGGCCTGCTGGCGACCGGACTGACCGCCCGGGCGCTGGTTCCCTGCACCCCCGCCGGGGCCATGCTGCTGATCGAGGAAGCGGCGAAGGCGCTTCAGCGCGATATTTCCGGCGCCGAGGCGGTGATCGTCGGGCGCTCCAACATCGTCGGCAAGCCGATGGCGCAATTGCTGCTGTCGAAGAACGCCACCGTCACCATCGCCCATTCGCGCACCCGCGACCTGCCCTCGGTCGCGCGGCGGGCCGACATCCTGGTCGCGGCGGTCGGGCGGCCGGAAATGATCCGGGGCGACTGGATCAAGCCCGGCGCGCTGGTGATCGACGTCGGCATCAACCGGATCGCGAGCGCCGAGCCCGGCAAGACGCGGCTGGTCGGCGACGTGGCGCTCGACGAGGCGCTCGATGTCGCGGGCGCGGTCACGCCTGTTCCGGGCGGCGTCGGGCCGATGACCATCGCCATGCTGATGTCCAACACCCTTCGCGCGGCGAAGCTTTCGGGCGCCTGATGTCGTCCACTCCGCCCTAGGGCTAGGGTGACCTTGGCGCGCGATGCGCTAAAGTCGCGCCGAGAAATTGCCTGTCCGTGGGAGGAAATGATGGGGAATGGTTATCTGACCGGTCTTGACCGCACTCGCGCCAATTACGCGCCGCTGACCCCGATCGGCTTTCTCTTCCGCGCCGCCGACGTCTATCCCAACAAGCTCTCCATCATTTACAACGATCTGCGCCATACCTGGGCGCAGACGGCGGAGCGCTGCCGGCGGCTGGCCTCCGCTTTGCAAAAGCGCGGCGTCGGCAAGAACGACACCGTGGCGGTCATGCTGCCCAATGTCCCGCCCATGTTCGACGTCCATTTCGGCGTCCCCATGTCCGGCGCGGTGCTGAACACGCTCAACACGCGGCTCGACGCCGAGGCCATCGCCTTCATGCTCGATCACGGCGCGGCGAAAGTTCTTCTCATCGACCGGGAATATTCCAGGGTCATCGCCAAGGCGCTCGAACTGATGAAGGGCCCAAAACCGCTGGTGATCGACGTGGACGACCCGAGCTATGTCGGGGGGAGTTTCCTGGGCGAGATCGAATACGAGGCTTTTCTGGCGCAGGGCGATCCGGCTTTCGAGCCCGCGCCGCTTGAAGACGAATGGGACGCCATTTCGCTCAACTATACGTCGGGCACGACCGGCAACCCCAAGGGCGTGGTCTATCACCATCGCGGCGCCCATCTGAACGCCATCAACAATATCCTCAGCTGGGGCATGCCGCCGCATTCGGTCTATCTGTGGACCCTGCCGATGTTCCATTGCAACGGCTGGTGCTTTCCCTGGACCATGGCGGCCAACGCCGGGGTCAATGTCTGCCTGCGCCGCGTCGAGGCCAAGACGATCTTCTCCCTGATCCGCGAGCATCGGGTGACCCATTATTGCGGCGCGCCGATCGTCCATTCCATGCTGATCAACGCCGATCCGGCCGATCAGGCCCTGCTCGACCACAGGGTCGACGCGCTCGTCGCGGGCGCGGCGCCGCCGATCGCGATCATCGAGGGCATGGAAAAGATCGGCGTTTCCATCACCCATGTCTATGGCCTCACCGAGACCTACGGCCCGGCCACGGTCTGCGCCAAGCAGTCGGAATGGGACGGCGAGCCGCTGGAGGCGCGCGCGGAACTCAACGGCCGCCAGGGCGTGCGCTCGCTGCTGCTGGACGGCGTCGACGTTTACGACATGCAGCATTTCCAGCCCGTGCCGCATGACGGCCAGACCATGGGCGAGATCGTCTTCCGCGGCAATATCGTGATGAAGGGTTATCTGAAAAACGAGCGGGCGACCCAGGAAGCCTTTGCCGGCGGCTGGTACCGCAGCGGCGACCTCGCGGTGATCCAGCCCGACGGCTATATCAAGATCAAGGACCGCTCCAAGGACATCATCATTTCCGGCGGCGAGAACATTTCCTCCCTCGAAGTCGAGGACGTGCTCTACAAGCACAAGGACGTGCTGGCGGCGGCGGTGGTGGCGACGCCGGACGAAAAATGGGGCGAGGTTCCCTGCGCCTTCGTCGAATTGCGCGAGGGCGCCGCTCCGAGCCAGGAGGAATTGCGGGAACATTGCCGCGCCCATCTCGCCCGCTTCAAGATCCCGAAAATCTTCGTCTTCGGGCCGCTGCCCAAGACCTCGACCGGCAAGATCCAGAAATTCCTGCTGCGCGAAAAGGCGCGCTCGGCGGACGCCATCGGCTGAGGAAAACCAGTCTTAAGCGTCATTGGACAAAAGCGTGGCCTTTCCGCGCGGCGAGATTATGATCGGACGGAAATCGCCCCATCGCGGCGCGGAGGCTTCATGAAGATCACCATCGACATCGACTGCACGCCCGCCGAAGCGCGGGCCTTCATGGGCCTGCCGGATTTCGAGCCGATGCAGAAGCGGGCGATGGAGGAGATGGAAAAGCGCATGATGGAATCGCTGGAGCGTTATTCGCCCGAAGCCCTGCTGAAAATGTGGCTCCAGCCGGCGACGATGGATCTGAGCTGGCTCCAGGATCTTATGCGCCAGGGGCGAAAATAGCGTCAGCTTTCCGCCAGGGCCCAGGGCTTCCGCATCGCGTTCCAGGGAGGCGTCGCCGATGCGGCGGCTCGAATGGAGGGCGTTTTGGCCTCCACACCCTGAAAACGAAAAATTCCTCGCCAACGGAACCCGCCAGGCGCAACCTTTTCCATATTTCACGGTTGTCAAGGCGCGGGTAGCCGCCGCGACGCCCGGCCAGGGTTGGCCCGCGGGCGACAAGGCGCGCGTCATCGACAATGAGAATTTCCGATCGATCGATTGTCAGGGAGGTTGACCATGGCCGGTTCAGTCACCGATGAACTCCTCGCCAATAATCAGGACTACGCCAGCGGGAAGGCGGCGCACAACGCCGCCTATCCCGGGCGCCAGCCCATCCAGCCGTCGCGCCGCGTGGCTGTGGTCGCCTGCATGGACGCGCGCCTCGACGTGGAGGACCTGCTCGGCCTGCAAACCGGCGAAGCGCATATCATCCGCAACGCCGGCGGCGTCGTCACCGAAGACGCCATTCGCTGCCTTCTGATTTCGCATCATCTCCTCAACACGAGGGAATTCATCCTCA
>JAJYCZ010000246.1 GCA_021777915.1 Pseudomonadota bacterium
TCGCTCGCGCTACACTCCGTCTGCATCGGGGAGCCCCCTCGAATCGGCGTAACTCGTTCTCGCAAAACAAGTTTACACCGTCAGAGGCCCCGTTGCGCCTCAGCCGCGTGAGAAATGTGGGCTAACCGTTGCGCTTCACGCTGGAATCCACGTGGCGCTTGGACGACGGTTTCGGGCTGTTGGCGCAACCGCGTCAGCGAGGACAACGCCGACGCCCATATGATGCGCCAGGTCATGGGACGCGAGGTCGTGGTCGCCATCACCCGCGGCAAGCTGGATTTCGGCCCCTGGGAGCAGATTTTCTATGGCGAATTCGACGGCGGCCGGCGCAAGCGGGCGCTGGTCAAGATCATCGGTGAGTGAAGCCCGCCGCTTCGTTCGAATATTTCGCGATCAGATCGTCCAGCCGATCGAGGAAACCAGGCACATCGCCCTCTCTCATGACGCCGGCGTCGAGCAAATATTTCCGGATTTCCCGCGAGGAGCGGGGCAGCGCGGGACAAAGGCTGTTGTATTGGTCGACGAAGGCGGCGAACCGCGGCTCTTCCAGACACCGCCGCCAGAAATAGGCGCCTAAGGCGTTATACCGGCCTTCAGGCGGCCATCTCGGGAAGGATGTATTGCCGATATGGATCGCTTCGGGGTAGAATTGACACGCCAGACTATAGCCGTGGTGCATCTCGAACCCCTGTTCGTCAGCTTCGGCCAGAAAGGCGACGGCCCGCAGGGTGTCGAAATAGTCCTTGTGCGTTTCCGGCAGATTATTTTCGTCGATCCCTAATTTCTTGAGCGCGCTCCTGGCGCGACCACTCAAATCGCGCCATTTGAGACGCGCCGATCCGACGCTATATTTATGAAATATGCCACGAATGATTCGAGGATTCAGAAGCATCAAAAACGTTTCCGGCACGACCACCCCGCCGGCGTGTTGTTGCTTGCCGTAGATTGCAACGCCCGCTGCGGACGGAAGCATGTTTTTCCTTTCTTCGTAAAGAATATTGGTGTCGATAACGTAGCAATCGTGATCGACTATCCAGAAGGGATACTCAAGCTCTGCGATCAGAATGTCGATGACCGTGCTGTGGCGCAGAGTCGTTGCGAGTCTTATGACGCCAATATTTGTGTTTTTTTCGAGAAATTCGATCTCTTTCGTTGTCATGCCATTGGCGACGGCGATAACGCTTTGATATTGGCTGAGGTGTTGTAGCGCCAACAACCCGATATGAAGCGAACCCGGCATTAGAACAACGACAGCCGCGCCATCCAAGGTCGCCTTATTTCCGAATTTTTGACGTAATTGACGACGAAAGATGCGCCTCAATAAATATGATACGCCGGGAATACGCTCAAGAACACGGGACATTCCGGGAAGCCAAACTCGCAAGCCTTGGATCTTGATTCCATCAGTATCAAATTCTTGCGAAGCGAGCAATAATGTCGCCGAGGCTCCGAACCCCGATTAACGCCAGGGCTGTCAATCGGCGTTCAGCTTCGACACCCGATCGGCGCGCAAAAATGATTTCCCGCCGAAATCGCGCATTGGCGCGCCTTCCCGGGCGCCAGACGACGACCCGCCAGCCTTTCGGTTACGATCCGCGACTTCCCCTCTTCGGACAAGGGCGCCGACGCCCTGCCTCGACAATCCCGAGTTTTTCGGCGCCGCGTACAACCATCGATACGCGCAGTGGTTGTCGATCCGCCCGCGAAATCAAAGGCGATTCGTTTCGGACGGGCGCCTTTCAGCCGATCGCCTTCGCCTGAAAGGATGCGTAGTCCCGGATGTAATCCTCCTCTTCGTATGGACGCGAGGCCAGAACGAGACAAACCGATCCGCTGGAAAAATTATCGAGTTCGCGCCACGTCATGTTGGATAGGTAGAGCCCATAGTAAGAGCGCCGCAACGAAATGGTTTCGCGGCGCTGTCCGTCATCGACGATGACGTCGAAACTTCCGGTCGCCGCGATCAAAAGTTGCTCCAACTGGAGATGAGCATGTCCACCTCTCGAGGCGCCTCCGGGGACGTCGTACAGGTAATAGACGCGGGCGACGGAAAACGGAATGTGGCGTCCCCCTTCGATGAAGGTGAGATTGCCGCGTTGGTCGGTGATCCGCGGCAGATCGATGATGCGCCAATTGCTCATAGCCGATATTTTGCTTCCAAACGCATGATCGTTCATCCTCTACAACGTGTCACATTTCGCATATCGGCAAGCGTTCGCCAATCGACCGAGCCACGGAATTGGAGCGTCGGCCGGACGAAACTTTAGAAATAGGATCGCACGGCGTCGATCACCTGATCGACCATCGCCTCGGTCATTTCCGGCCACAGCGGCAGGCTCGCCACTTCACGCGCGATCTCCTCGCTCACTTTTACCGTGTCGGGGTTGACTTTCATGGCGCGGTAGGCCCCCTGCCGATGCGGCAATTCAGGATAATGGATCTGCGCCGTCACGCCCCTGGAGGATAGGTGGGCGATGAAACGGTCGCGATCCGCCGTGCGCACGACGAAGAGGTGCCAAACCGGATCGGCCCAGTTGGCGACCATCGGCAGAACGAGCGGCAGATCGCGCAGCCCCTCGAGATAGCGCGCCGCGATTCGCCCGCGCGCCGCGTTCGCCGCCGCGACGCGAGGCAGCTTCACCCGCAAGAGCGCCGCCTGCAATTCGTCCAGCCGCGAGTTCACGCCCTGCTCGTCGAATATGTACTTGCGCTCGGAGCCATAGTTGCGCAGTCGTTTGACTCGCCGTTCGATCTGCGGATCGTCGGTGACCACCGCGCCGCCGTCGCCGAGAGCGCCGAGGTTCTTGGTCGGGTAGAAGCTGAACGCCGCGGCGTCCGCGAGTTGGCCGACCGATCGCCCCTTGTAACGAGCGCCATGCGCCTGCGCCGCGTCTTCCACCACCTTGACGCCGCGCTCCTGGGCGACGGCGTTGATCGCGTCCATATCGGCCGAATGGCCGTAAAGATGCACCGCGATCACCGCTTTCGTGCGCGGCGTAAGAACGCGGCGCAAGGAATTCGGATCGAGGGTATAGGTCTCCGCGCTGACGTCGGCGGGAACCGGCGTGGCGCCGCAGGCGGAAATCGCCAACCAGGTGGCGATGAAGGTATGGCAGGGCGTGACGACTTCATCGCCCGGCCCCACGCCCATCGCGCGCAGCGTCAGAGTCAGCGCATCGAGCCCGTTGCCGACCCCGACGGCATGGCGACATCCGCAGAACGCAGCGAATTCCTCTTCGAAACGCGCGAGTTCCTCGCCACAGATAAAGTTTCCCCCATCCAGCACGCGTTCGGCGGCCGCGAGCAACTCATGCTTGAGCGCGCGGGTTCCCTGGGTGAGCGAGACAAATGGCACGGAGGGGATCATGAGACGGGCTTTCCACGGCGGGAGGCTGAAAAGATCACAACCGAACGGCATGTTCAAGTTGCGCGGAAAATCGGGGCGTTACTCAAGCCCGCCGCCCGATTGTTGACACCTTGAGAGAGCTGGCCTCGGAAATTTGAACAGAGGGATAAGTGGAATTTCTGCCTGACAGCGGCGAACATGAGGGCCGCGATTCAGGAGTTGTCATGACGAAGCGCACACGCCGGAA
Organism: Pseudomonadota bacterium; assembly: GCA_021777915.1. GTDB lineage: Bacteria > Pseudomonadota > Alphaproteobacteria > Rhizobiales > Beijerinckiaceae > Rhodoblastus. The sequence continues at coordinate 3,594 of JAJYCZ010000246.1, forward strand.
CCACGCACCGGCTTTC
>JAJYCZ010000247.1 GCA_021777915.1 Pseudomonadota bacterium
CCTGCCGGGGCGGGTGGGCGCCCCGGCAGGAGACGCGATGACGTCTCGTTGAGGGAAAATATGATCGATCATCGCGCATCTTGGTCAACGCCGAAGTTTGATCGCGGGAGCGGCTCAGACGTTGGTGCTGCGGGAGGCTTTCATGCCTTCCCAATCTTTCGGAACCAGGGAGTGATCGTGGTGGCCACCCGGATCGGGATAGCGCATGACGATTTCGTCGCTTTCGACATCGATCACGACAATGCCTGACTGGCCGCCCTGATTGCCGCTGTAAACGGCGGTCATGTACTTGCCGTCGATGGTCGGCTCGCAGGTATGCGGATCGGGGCCGATGTCGATCTTCTGCAGGATCTGCCAGGTGTCGGTGGACACCTTGGCGATATAACCGCGCAGCGGCGGACGCGCCCAGACGGTGAAATAAACGTATTTCGAATTCGGCAGGTTGCCCATGTGCAAGGGCAGATGGGTTTTGCCGTAGCCTTGGATAATGGTCTTCTTTCTCCACTTCAATGGATCGGAATCGCCGGACTCGATGACCGTGTTGCTGTTTTCGAGCACGTTGTTGCACGAAACGTAATGCTGGCCGTTGGTCACGAATCCGGCCTCGTGCAGCGGCGTCGGAACGGTCGGGATCGCATAGACCCAGGTATAGCCCTGCTGCCGCACCAGCTTGTAATGATCGGGCGCGCCCGTTCCCATTCCCATGACCGTCAAAGGCGTCCAGGTTTTGGTGTCGATGATAGGCGTGGCGCCGAGCCGGCGCAGAAGCACGGTGCCGAGCGGCAGTTCGGGATGCCAGGTGAAGGCGTCGACGAACACCGCCGTCGGATCGGCGGGCATCAACTCTTCTCCGAGCATCGCCTCATGCGTGGTCTTGCATCCCTTGCGATTCAGGAGATCGAATTTCCCGGACGGCCCGGGGAACAACCGGCTGATGATCAGCTGCTTGTTGACCGGATCATAGTCGAACTTCATCGCGGCGACGAACTTCGGATTGTCGTCGACCGTGCAGATCATGATGATGTCCTTCTGGCCGTCGGCGAAGGAAACATATTTGTTCGCGTTCGGACCGACGCCGATGGACGTATGAACGCCCAGGGCGAGACCGGTGGTGTCGGCGATGTCGTTCACCATGGAAATTCGGTTTTGCGGTCCGCTTCCGTCAAACCGCATCTTCCACATTCCGAAGGTGCCGCGATTGCGCCACTCCGGGGACATTTCATTGACGTAAGGAGACTCCGGCGGCTGCATCGTGACGTAAAAATCGAATCCCTTGGTCGCGTCCTCGGAGGGCATGGACGCGAGGTGATGCGGGATCGGCATGTCGATGTTCAGAAGACCGAAGGGAAACCACGCCAGGGTTTCGCATTTCGCCATGTCCATGACGTTGACGTTGCCGCTGAACTTGCCCGGAAGGCAAAGGACGTTTCCCTTGAATTTGTCGAGAAATTCCCCGCCCTTGAAGTTCGGAACGGCGAGCGTCGCCGCTTCGGCCGGCGGAAGATCGCCGAGATTGACCATCGTGCCAAAACCGCAACTGACGCCGCTGCCCGCGACGGCCTTCAGGATGTTGCGGCGAGAGAGTGAGAGCCTAGACATATTGTCCTCGTGGATGGAATGAGCTGATCGGGATTGCCGCAACGTTGGCTATTTGGCCGCGAGATCGCCGGAGGCCCAATTGGTGTGGACGCTCCCGTAGACGTGCTGGATTTTGCCGTCCTTGCCGATGACGTAAACCGTCGGCAGATCTCGGGCGCGAAGGCGGTTGGTGAAGCCGCTGGCGCTGTAGATATCGTTGTGAACCCAGTAGAGCGGCAGCGTGATTCCGTAATCCTGTGACGCGACCTTCATCGTCCGGCCGCTGTCGGCCGCCGGACTTTTCGGCTGCAGCGCCGCGCCGAACTGCCCGACATTGACAATGACGACCTGGGCGTCGCTGCCGCTCGACTTGAGGAAATTCTGAAAAGCGACGACCTGCTCCATCACCCTGGGCGCCGTGACCAGCGCCAGCACCAGGACAAGAGGTCCTTTCTCGGTGAAGGAGGAGAGCACATGTTCCTGATCGTTCTGGTCCTGGATTTTTATGTCGAGCGGGAACGTGTCGCCCGCCTTGAGGCCCGGCGCGAACACGTCGCCGCCGACCTCGGCGCTGCTGACGAAATCGCCAACGCCGGCAGGAAATGTGTTGTGATAGACATAGGGGTTCGCCTTGTCGTTTCCCGGCGCCGAGAGATACACATCCCCAGCCATGCCGGACGACGTCGCGGTCAACAGCCCGACGAGGGCCAACGCCGCGCGATTATGGAGCCTCCCGGCGCCGCCGCCCTTTCGCGATACGGATTCATTCATGCACGCCTCCCTTTTGTGAAAGCCTTCCGCGGACCAGAGCGGCGCGGGGCTTCGCTTTTTCCAACCGCTGCGGGCCGCCGATCTTGGAGCCATCGCGATCGTTCGAACTCGTCCCGGACCGTTCTCCCGGCGCTCAAGGCTCCTTCCAGCCGTAAGCCTGGTTGTTGCCGCTGGCGCCGTAATATTTGAACGGCAGGAACTTGCCGGACATGGTTATCTTGACGCGGTCGCCCTTGGGGTCCGGGAGCCGCTCCATGACCATGTCGAAGTCGATCGCCGACATGATGCCATCGCCGAATTCTTCCTCGATGAGCGCCTTCCAGGCCGGTCCGTTGATCATCACCAGTTCGTAAAACCGGTAGATGAGAGGATCGGTCGGCGGCATGGCGACGCCTTCCCCCCGCATCGGCGTCTCGTTGAGCATCGCCTGCTCGGCCTTGGACAAGCCGAACAGCTTCGCCGCGTTTTCCGCCTGGGGCCTGGTCAATTTCATCTGGCCCAGGATCGCGCCGACAATGAGAACCTCGGAGTGGCCTCCGATCTCGCCGCAGATCTGCTTCCAGCTCCACCCCTTCTCGCGTTTGATATCGAGAAGCTTTTCTGTGAGGTCACTTCGTTTCATCGAATGCTCCGCCCCGGAATTTCTCCAAGAGAAGCAATCGGTATGCCAGCCGCGCCGAAAGTATTTTCGCCCATCCAGGGGCATTCGTCGGTGGCGATGTTCCGCCCGCTGTCGACCGCCTCCCCGACCCCCGGCGCTCGCATTTTTCCAGCGGGCGCCGCGCGATCGCCAGCCGGGGCGACGGGAATCCGCGGTTCCCCTCTTTGCGCGGCAGGGTCACGCTATCCATTTTCGGCAACCGCCACGATGGGAGCGTCGGCGCCATCCTTCGACGAGAATTCGCACGAAAATTTGAGTCCGGCGGCGGTCGCGGGCGCCGCGAGGATTTTCAATTGAAACATGGATGCAACATCGCGTTGAAACAATCGCGCCTTGCCGCGGGCGAGCAGCGCTCGCGAAACGCCGCGGCGTCATCAGGCCAACCGGCGACGGCTGGGCGTGTCGCCGCCTCATTGCGGCGGCGGGGTTACGCCGAGCAGGGCGGCGGCGGCGAGGACCGCGAGACCGAGCGCGAGTTCGAGGACGACGCTGGTCTGCAGGAGGCCGCCTTGTCGCGCGCTCGGCGGCGCGAGCCGCAGGCGCGGCATCGCCATGAAACGATTGCAAAAGGCCAGCGCCAGCATGACAGCGACCAGC